>JBPOIX010000077.1:0-12535 GCA_052034175.1 Actinomycetota bacterium | reverse complement strand
GACGCTTCCGGAGTCCTTTCGGACCTTCCTGAGCGGGAGCGGCTTGCGCTGACGCTGCGATACATGGATGACCTTCCGGTGGGTGAAGTCGCCGCGCTCATGGGCCTCTCGGTGCACGCCACCGAGTCGTTGCTAGCCCGGGCGCGGCGCCGTGTTCGAGCGAGAGAGGATCGTCATGCCTGACCCAGAGATCACCCGAGCCCTCGGGCCAGGGCTTGCCCCGACGCAGCGGTTCACCGCCGACGTGCGCGCCGCCCTGGTGCAGGAGTGGCGCGCCGTCGAGCCGGCCACGGAACCGATCCCGCCCCGCCGCAGCTGGGTCCCCGTTCTGGCCGTTGGGGCTGCCGCGGCGCTCCTCGTCACCGTCTGGGCAGTCGTCCGGGACCGCCGGCCGACCGTCACCATCGGGCCGGTGTCGACCACGTCGGCGCCGCCGAGCTCTGCCGTCCCCGATGCGTCGATTCCGCCCGGGCGGTGGGTGGTGAGCTCCACCACCGACGGAGAGGTGCTGCAACCGCAGATGCCGTGGTTCGACCTCGGCGCGGACGGAACGGTGACGATGGACTCCGCCTGTGACGCCTCCTGTCGGGAGAAGTACCAGCCGGTTCCGCCGTTCACCTTCGACGGCGAACTGCTGGCCGATGCGCAGGGCCGCTCTGCCAGCCGGTTGGTACCGCTGGCGGAGTCGTTCGATCTCCCGGGAAGATATGTGGGCTGGCATGGTTCGGTGACCTTTTCGCCCGACGGATGGTTCTCGACCGCGATGTGCGGGACGCTGGGCACGTGGGCCTTCGACGATGCGTCGACCCTGCGGCTCGACACCGGCATGTTCGAGGGCGAGGCGTCGACCACGGAGTGCTACGGAAGTGACCCGGTGGTGGTGATGCAGTCCGGCAGCGCCCGTGTGGCGTCCGGCCCAGGCAGGATCTGGCTGTACGACGATCGGACGGTTCTGGCGTTGACCCGCGAACGAGTGGTCACCGCGGAGTTCATGATCGGCCCTGACGCCTCCGTTCTCTCGTCCTCGCACGCCATCGTCGTGCCCGATGGCGCCGCGGTCGCGGTGTCGCCGGCCGGGGATGTGTTCGTGTCGCTGCCCGACGGTGTAGGGTGGACCGTCCATCAGTTGGTGGACGGTGCCCCGGAGCCCATCGGCATCCGGAGCACGAATGGCACCGTGCGGACCGCTCCCGACGGGTCGCTCTACACCCTCGGCTTCCGCTTCGAGCACTTCGTTCAGGACACCGATGGCTGGACGCTCACGGATGACCTTCCCCTGTCCGGGGACTGCCTCGGGACATGGTTGGCGACGGTGTTCGGCTGTGGCGCTCAGAGGGTTGCGCTGAAACCCGACCCGGCCCGGCTCTTCGCGGATCTGGCGTCGCCACAGCTACGGCTGTGGCGCGATGGCGAGCAGCTTGCCTACTGGTTCGACATCGACCCGACGCTGCAGCTCGACTGCGGCAGCGAGACCTGTCTGTGGGCGTGGCACCTGTTCGAGGGCGGGGCGATCTGGACCCCGGACATCGTGGATCGTGGTGGCCTCCACTCATATTCCGTCGTGCTCCGTCCGGGCCTCGAACCCCTGGTCGTGTCCACGGCCGGCGCGGCCGTGGTCGGTGCGGCGGACGGCCGTTTGCTGGCGCTGGAGCAGCACGACGGCATGGACCGGCTGGTGTTCTACGACCTTCCGGCTCCGGAACTGGGGCTGACGTGGGGTGAGTCGGTGGGCGCAGGAGCATCACCCTCCTCTGGTGGACAGGTGGTCGGCCGGTGGACGTACCAGCAGCTGGAGGCACTGGGTCAACTTGGTGAGGGGCAGTGCGGCGTGCTCGCGGATGGGCGGCTGGTGCTCGCATCCCACGACCGGACAGCCCTCGTGATCGTCGACGGCGAGGGAGCTGTGGTCGATGAGGTCACCCTGCCTCGTCCGTTCGGAGTGTTCTACGTTCGCTCCGACGAGATCGCCGAGGTCTCGTACAACGACGGCAGTGTCGGGTACGTGTCCCTGGCCGGGGAAAACCTCGGCGACGCCGTCGTGCCGCCCGAGGTTCGTGTCACCGAGGGTGCTGACGGTGTGGTCGTTGCGAGCGGCGCAGTGGAGTGGCCGCTCGATTCCCCTGCAGTCTCCTTCTGGGGGCCGCTGGCGGCGTCCGACGGGTCGGTGGCCGGTGTGCTGACGGAGGAACTCGGCTCCGGCGCCGGTGCAATTCACCTCGTGTGGGCCGTGCGGCTCCTGCCGAACGGCCTCGTCCAACGCGTCGAGCTCGGCAGCCACGCGGCGGACGGGAGCGAGGGCTTCGCCGCGGTGCAGGCCACCTCGACCGGCGGCCTGGTGCTGTTCTCCTACGGCAACGGCAACGTCGTGGCGTTCCGCTACGACTACCCGTCGACCTGAGCAGCCGCCGAGACGCGCAACTGGGGCTGGCTCGTCCGGTTTCCCGCGACGATCCAGCCCCAGCAGCGGTGTGCGTTACAGCGCGGCGGCGAGGGCGGCCAGGCGCTGGCTCAGGGCGGCGGGCAGGGCCTCACCGAACTGGGCGAAGTGGGCCTCGATCTGCGGCACGGCGGCCTTCCATCCGTCCGCATCCACCGACAACAGGGTGGCCAGATCGTCCTCGGCGACCTCCAGCCCATTGAGGTCGAGCGAGCCCGGGGCGGGGAGGCGGCCGATGGCGGTGTCCACGGCCTCGGCGGACCCGCCGACACGCTCGAACACCCACTTCAGCACGCGGCTGTTCTCGCCGTAGCCGGGCCACAGGAAGCGGCCGTCCTCGTCGCGGCGGAACCAGTTGACGAAGAAGATCTTCGGCAGGTTGGCGCCGGCCTTGTTGCCGATGGCCAGCCAGTGGGCGAAGTAGTCCGCCATGTTGTAGCCGCAGAACGGCAGCATGGCCATCGGGTCGAAGCGCAGCACGCCGGCGGCGCCCTGTTGGGCGGCGGTGGTCTCGCTGGCCATCGTGGCCCCCATGAACACGCCGTGCTCCCAGTCGAATGCTTCGGTGACCAGCGGCACCGTGGTGCGGCGGCGGCCACCGAAGAGGATGGCGCTGATCGGCACGCCGGCAGGGTCTTCCCACTCGGGGGCGATGGCCGGGCACTGGGCGGCCGGGGCGGTGAAGCGGGCGTTCGGGTGGGCGGCCGGGGTGTCCACCTCGGGGGTCCAGGCGTTGCCCTTCCAGTCCGTGGCGCGGGCCGGCTTGGTGTCGCTCATGCCTTCCCACCACACGTCACCGTCGTCGGTGAGTGCGGTGTTGGTGAAGATGCAGTTGCCCCACAGGCTGTGCATCGCGTTGGCGTTGGTGTCCCAGCCGGTGCCGGGCGCCACGCCGAAGAAGCCCGCCTCGGGGTTGATGGCGTAGAGCTGGCCATCCGCCCCGAACTTCATCCAGCAGATGTCGTCGCCGATGGTCTCGGCCTTCCAGCCCGGAATGGTGGGCACGAGCATGGCCAGGTTGGTCTTGCCGCAGGCGCTGGGGAAGGCGGCGGCGATGTACTTCGCCTCGCCCTGGGGGTTGGTGAGCTTGAGGATGAGCATGTGCTCGGCCAGCCAGCCGTCGTCGCGGGCCATCACGCTGGCGATGCGCAGGGCGAAGCACTTCTTGCCGAGCAGTGCGTTGCCGCCGTAGCCCGACCCGAAGGACCAGATCTCGCGCGTCTCGGGGAAGTGGACGATGTACTTGTTGTCCGGGTTGCACGGCCACGCGGAGTCCGCCTCGCCCGGCGCCAGCGGGGCGCCGACGCTGTGCAGGCACGGGACCCACTGGTTGTCGCCGAGGACGTCCAGCGCACCCTGGCCCATGCGGGTCATGATGCGCATGTTGGTGGCGACGTACGGGCTGTCGGTGAGCTGCACGCCGATGTGGGCGATGGCTGAACCGAGCGGGCCCATGCTGAACGGCACGACGTACATCGTGCGGCCCTTCATCGCACCGGTGTAGAGCGAGGTCATCTCGGCGCGCATCTCGGCGGGCTCACGCCAGTTGTTGTTCGGGCCGGCGTCGGCGGCGTTCGTCGAGCAGATGAACGTGCGGTCCTCGACGCGGGCCACGTCGCCCGGGTCGCTGTGGGCCCAGTAGCTGTTCGGGCGCTTCGCTTCGTCCAGCTTGGTGAACGTGCCACTGTCCACCAGCGCCTGGCACAGGCGGTCGTACTCCTCGGCGGAGCCGTCGCACCAGTAGATGTCGTCGGGCTGGAACACGGCTGCCCAGTCGGCGACCCACTGCTGGAGACGGGCATTGGTGGTGGTCGCAGTCATGTGCGGGAACACTCCTTCGGGGGGACGACTGGCACGGCACTGTGCCTCGCTCCCATTGTGCCAAAGGGGGTTCCGAAAACCGAAAAGCCCGGCCGCACGGGCCGGGCTACGGGGTTGGAAACCAGGCCGGTTCAGGCGCCGGGCGTCTCCATGTCGACCTCGCTGCCGAGGCGCAGCTTGGTGGCGCGGCCACCGCCGTCGAGGTCGAACACCACGCGCTGGCCCTGACGGACCATGCGGAAGACCGAGCCCTCGAGCGCGTTGGCCGCAAGGTCGATCTCGGCGAGGTCGGTGTCGCGCACGACGATGCCGTCGCCCGACGCCGGGTCGTAGCTCTTGACGACGCCCTGCATGGCAGCCGCCTCAGCCGGCCTTGACGATCTTGCCGCTCTTGATGCAGCCCGTGCAGACGTACAGCCGCTTCGGGGTGCCGCTGACCAGGGCGCGAACCCGCTGGATGTTCGGGTTCCAACGCCGCTTGGTGCGACGGTGGGAGTGCGACACGTTCATGCCCCAGCTCGGGCCCTTGCCACATACTTCGCAGACTGCTGCCATGACGTCACTTCTTTTCGTAGTTGCCGGCTTGACACCGAAACGAGCGCAGGAAGGCTACCAGCGCCGGGTCGAATTCCCTCAAGCCCGCCATGGGTCGCCGCGGGGAGGGGTGGGTGTGACCCGTGGCTCACTAGTCTGGCGGCGTGCGGACCCTGGACCGACTCAGCCCCGAGGCCCTGCGCCACACCGTCATCACCTTCCGTGATGCGATGAAGGCGCATGCCCCCGGCATCAATCGCCTCAACGTGTACCCGGTGCCGGACGGGGACACCGGCACCAACATGGCCCGCACGCTGGACGCCGTGGTGGCCGAGCTGGAGAAGGCCGACCAGGGGGCCGAGCCCACGTGCAACGCCATCAGCCACGGCAGCCTGATGGGCGCCAGGGGGAACAGCGGCGTCATCCTCAGCCAGATCCTGCGCGGCATCGCAGGGACCCTGAAGGACTCCACCGAGGCCACCGCGATGAAGGTGGCCGAAGCGTTGAAGGCGGCGTCGCACTCGGCCTACCAGGCGGTGCTGAAGCCGATCGAAGGCACGATCCTCACGGTGGTGCGCGAAAGCGCGGACGCCGCCCACGCCGCGGCGGAGGAGGGGGACTCGCTCGTCGGCGTGTTGAGGGCGGCGCGGGCAGCCGGTAAACAGGCGCTGGACCGCACGCCCGAGATGCTGCCGGTGCTGAAGGATGCCGGAGTCGTGGATGCCGGCGGCGCCGGCTTCCTGCTCTTCCTGGACTCCGCGCTCCATGTGGTGGACGGGGTGCCGATGCCGGAGCCCTCCGAGGAGGACGGCCCCACCGCGGAGCAACTGGAGGCGGTCGCCCGGCGGCACGCCACGGATGGCGGGGTGGACGTCAGCGAGTTGCGCTACGAGGTGATGTACTTCCTGCATCTCGACGACGGCAAGATCGAGAACTTCAAGCAGGACTGGGGCGAGATCGGCGACTCGATCGTCGTGGTCGGTGGCGAGGGCATCTGGAACTGCCATGTGCACACCAACGACATCGGCGCCGCCATCGAAGTCGCCATCGATCTGGGCGGCCGGCCGAAGCAGATCCGCGTCACCGACCTGTTCGAGGAAGTGGCCGAGGAGCACGACAAGCGCGAGGCCTCGCTCGGCGGTGGGCACGTGCCCTCGCGGGCCGGGGCCGGGTTGCCGCCGGTCACGTGCGCGGTGGTGGCCGTCAGCAGCGGCGATGGGCTGAGCGAGTTGTTCGGCCAGCTGGGTGTGCAGGGCGTGGTCACCGGCGGGCAGACGCTCAACCCGAGCACCGCAGAGTTGCTGGCTGCGGTCGAGGCCGTCAACGCGCAGCAGGTCATCGTGCTGCCGAACAACAAGAACATCATCCCGGTGGCGCAGCAGCTGGACGGCCTGACGGCGAAGGCCGTCGTGGTCGTGCCCACGAAGTCGATGCCCGAGGCGTTGGCCGCGCTGGTGGTCTACGACCCCGAGGCGGACGCCGGAGCGAACGGTGAGGAGATGGCCGACGCCGCAGCCAGCGTGGCCACGGGAGAAGTCACCCAGGCGGTGCGCAGCACGAACACCGAGGCCGGCCCGGTGCAGGAGGGGGACTGGATGGGCATCGTGCGCGGCGATGGCATCGTGGCCGTCGCCGGCACCCTGGACGGTGCGGTCGTGGCGCTGCTGGAGCATCTGGTTTCCGCGTCGGCGGAGATCATCACGGTGGTCGAGGGGCAGGACGCCACCGGTGGCACGACGGGCATGATCCACTCGTGGCTGGCCGAGCAGCGGCCGGACGTGCAGGTCGAGGTCCATCGCGGCGGGCAGCCGCTGTACCCGTACTTGTTCGGCGTGGAGTGAGCCCCCGGCCGTGCCCGCACTGACCCTGCGCGAACTCGCGGCCATCGGCGTCGATCGCCTGAAGGGGGTGGGGGAGAAGAAGCTCGCGTCGCTGCACGAGGTCGGCGTCCGCACGGTGCTGGACCTGCTCACCACGTACCCGCGGCGCTGGGTGGACCGCACCAACGAGGCCCGTGTCAGCGACCTCGTGCCCGGCCAGGAGGCATTGGTGCTGGTGGCCGTACGCAGTGTCACCAAGCGGGTCGGGCGGAACCGGCGGACCATCGTCGAGGCCGTCGTCGGCGACGGCAGCGGCCGCTTTCACGTGGTGTTCTTCAACCAGCCGTGGCGGGAGAAGCAGTTCCGCGAGGGGCTGCAGGTCGCTCTGTTCGGCAAGCCGGAGGTCTACCGCGGCAGCCTGCAGATGACGAACCCGATCGTCGACCTCATCGGTGATCGCACGGGCCGGATCGTGCCGATCTACCCGCAGAGCGAGAAGGCCCAGTTGAGCACGTGGGAGATCGCCGGCTGGGTGGAGGACGCGCTGCACCGTTGCGAACCCCGTGGCATCGCCGACCCTGTGCCGGCAGAGGTCCGGAGCCGTCTCGGCCTGCTCGGCCGGCACGACGCGCTGCGCCGCATCCACCTCCCCGAGACGATGGCGGAGAAGAGCGAGGCCCGGCGTCGCCTGGCCTTCGACGAGCTGCTCCGCGTGCAGACGTTG
Source organism: Actinomycetota bacterium (assembly GCA_052034175.1). Taxonomy (GTDB): domain Bacteria; phylum Actinomycetota; class Acidimicrobiia; order Acidimicrobiales; family Ilumatobacteraceae; genus UBA668. The sequence continues at coordinate 5,199 of JBPOIX010000077.1, read as the reverse complement.
CTGGTGATGCGCAAGCGGGCATTGGAACGCGAGTCCCGCGGCATCGTGCACACGGTGGACGGCGAGCTCGTCGGGCGCCTGCGGGCCGCCTTGCCGTACGCACTCACCGCCGCACAGGAACGTGCGATCGCCGAGATCGGCGCCGACCTCGGCGCGCCACACCCGATGCACCGGCTGCTGCAGGGCGATGTCGGTGCCGGCAAGACGCTGGTGGCGGTGAGCGCCATGCTGATCGGCGTGCAGGGCGGCCACCAGGCGGCGCTGATGGCCCCGACGGAGGTGCTGGCGGAGCAACACGCGGCGGGTGTGCGGCGCCTGCTGGAGGGGGTGGTGGTGCCCGACCCGGGCGCGACCCTGTTCCCCGACCGGCCGCTGCGGGTGGAGCTGCTGACCAATCGCGTCACCGGTGCAGACCGCAAGCGAGTGTTGGCCGGCCTGGCCGACGGCTCGGTGGACATCGCCATCGGCACCCACGCGCTCATCCAGGAGGGCGTGGCGTTCCGCAGCTTGGGCGTGGTCGTGGTGGACGAACAGCATCGCTTCGGTGTGGAGCAGCGCGCCGCGCTGAAGGCCAAGGCCGCGGACGGTGCCGTGCCCGACGTGCTGGTGATGACCGCCACGCCGATCCCGCGAACGGCGGCGATGACCGTCTACGGAGACCTCGACGTCAGCGTGCTGGACGAGCTTCCGCCGGGCCGCACGCCGATCCGCACCTACTGGGCGAACGGGCCGCTGATGGAGACCGGCGCCTGGGCCGCGGTCCGCGAGCAGGTGGGGAACGGCCGCCAGGCTTATGTCGTGTGCCCCCTCATCGAAGAGAGCGAGAAGCTGGAGGTCGCCAGCGCCCAGGAGACGTACGAGCGGCTCGTGCACGATGAACTGAAGGGTCTGCGCCTCGGCCTGCTGCACGGCCGCCTGCCGTCCGCCGAGAAGGAGGCGGTGATGGACGCCTTCCGTCGCGGCGAGCTCGACGTGCTGGTGGCCACCACGGTCATCGAGGTGGGCGTCGATGTGCCCAACGCGACGGAGATGGTCATCCTCGACGCCGACCGCTTCGGCATCGCCCAGCTCCACCAGCTGCGCGGGCGGGTGGGCCGTGGCGCACACGAGAGCGAGTGCTGGCTGGTGACCCAGCAGGTGGAGGGCTCCAACCCGCGGGTGGAAGCGCTGGTGGACAGCACCGACGGCTTCTACCTCGCCGAGGTCGATCTCGATCTCCGTGGCGAGGGCACCCTGATGGACACCGCGCAGAAGGGGAGGAGCGACCTCAAGCTGGCGTCGCTGCGCCGGGATCGTGAGCTGGTGGTGCAGGCCCGGGAGGTGGCGTTCGAGCTGGTCGACCCGGACCCTCTGCTGGACCGCAGCCCGATCCTGCTCGACGAGGTGCGCCTGCTGTTCACCGCCGACGACGAGGCGTTCCTCTTCAAGAACTGAAGTCGGGCCCGTCGTCCTCGTCGGGCAGCACGAGGTCCCACCGGTCGCGGCAGTCCTCGCAGCGGTAGGCCACGATGTCGCCCGGTAGCCACACCCCGTCTTCTCGTGGCTGGGTGAGAAGGTGGCAACGGCCGCCACAATCCACGCAGTCGATGGTGGGTTCGGGCGTCAGCACACCCGTAGTGTGCCTGCATGCGAGTGATTGCGGGCGAGTTCGGCGGGCGCACCCTGGTGGCACCGGAGGGGCTGACCACACGGCCCACCACGGACAAGGTGCGCCAGGCCGTGTTCAACTCTCTGCACAGCATGGGCGTGGTGGAAGGTGCCGTCGTGGCCGACCTCTACGCCGGCTCCGGCGCGCTGGGAGTCGAGGCGCTCAGCCGGGGTGCCGTGCACTGCACCTTCGTCGAGCGGGACCGTTCGGCGCTGCACGCGTTGCGACAGAACCTGGACACGCTCCGCCTTGCCGACCGCACCGCGGTGCACGCCACCGACGTGATGGCCTGGGTCCCGGCCATGCGCAACGTGGACATCGCCTTCATCGACCCGCCGTACGCGTTCGACGGGTGGCCGGCGCTGCTGGCGTTGTTGACGGATGTCGGCCTGGTGGTGGCGGAAGCGGACGACCCCGTGGCCGCCCCGGACGGGTGGGTGCAGCAGCGCGCCCGCCGCTACGGCCGCACATGGGTCACCCTGCTCGAACGCGCCGACGGCTGAACGGCTAGCGTGACGGCCGCCATGGCGACCGTTCTCTACCCCGGCAGCTTCGACCCGCTGCACCTCGGCCACATCGACGTCATCGAGCAATCGGTGGCCCTGTTCGGCAAGGTCATCGTCGGTGTGATGCACAACCCCACCAAGCCCAGCGGCATGTTCGACCTCGAAGCCCGCAAGGACATGATCAAGGCCAGCATCTCCTACCTGCCATCGGTGAAGGTGATGGCCTTCGAAGGCCTGGCCGTGGATGCGGTGAAGCAGGTCAAGGCGGCGTTCATCGTCAAGGGTCTGCGCACGGGTGGCGACTTCGAGGTGGAGCAGCAGATGGCCCACACCAACCACGCCGTCAGCGGTGTCCGCACCGTGTACCTGCCGTGCAAACCGGCCCTTGTCAGCATCAGTAGCCGTTTCATCCGTGAGATCGCCCAGTACGGTGGGGATGTCACCTCGTTGGTGCCGGCCCCCGTGGCCGCCGAACTCGCCCGTCTCTTCCCGCCGAAGAGCTCCTGACCGAGCAGGAATCATGACCTACGACGACCAGTACGACGACGACGGCTACGAGGAAGAGGACGACGACTCCGACGCCTACGTGCGCACCACGAACGGCTATGTCGGCGACGCCGAGGCGCTGCTGCGCCGGGCGATCGACATCATCGCCACGGCGCCCACGATGCCGCTGTCGTCCTCGCCCCGCATCGACCGCGACGAGATCATCGAGCTGCTGGAGGAATGCCTCCACCGCCTGCCGGACGAGATGCGGCATGCGCGGTGGATGATCAAGGAGCGCCAGGAGTTCGTCGGCAAGACTCGCCGCGAGGCGGACGAACTGCTCGAGGCGGCCCGGGTACAGGCCGAACGCATGGTGCAGCGCACCGAGGTCGTCCGTGCTGCGGAGCAGAGGGCACGCCAGGTGAACGACGCCGCCGAGTCGGACGCTCGCCGCCTGCGGCACGAGACCGAGGACTTCCTCGATCAGCGGCTGGCCAGCTTCGAAATCCTGCTGGACAAGCTGAGCAAGACCGTGCAGGCCGGCCGCTCTCGGCTGAACATCGGTGCCCATCGCGAGGAAGAGGAGTTCATCGACGAAGACCCCAGCAAGGGCTTCTTCGATCAGGACCGCTGAGGCCCCCATGGCGCACCCCCTCGTGCTCAACATCATCGAACTCCTGCGCCGCCCCGGCGCGGACCGTTCGCTCGCAGCCCAGGTCCCGCTTGCCGACCTGGACATCGCTGACGACCATCGCTTCGCGTCGGATGCGGAGGTCGACGTGGTCCTCCGCCTCGAAGCGCTGAGCGACGGGGTGGTGGTGGAGGGGCAGTTGCACACCCCGTGGCACGGAACCTGCCGCCGCTGCCTGCGGGACACCGCCGGAGTGGTCACGAGCGAGGTGCGCGAGGTGTACCAGCGCACCGTCACCGACCCCGACGCCTTCGAGCTCACCAGCGACCAGCTGGACCTGCGCCCTCTGGCGCGGGAGCTGGTGCTCCTGGATGCGCCGGAGACGCCGCTCTGCCGGCCGGACTGCCCGGGCCTGTGCCCCACCTGTGGCGCCGACCTCAACGAGGCCACCTGCGCCTGCACGCCCGCCCCGAAGGACGATCGCTGGGCCGCCCTGGAGGCGTTGAAGGGCCGGCTGGAGAACTGACGGTCGGCAGGGGCAGGTAGCAAGCCGCCCTCGTGCGCCGCTAACCTCTCATGGCTCGTGTGCCGAGGGGAGTCACCCCCGGCCGATTCCGGGAGACATCATGGCTGTTCCCAAGAAGAAGAAGTCGAAGTCGAAGACGCATAGCCGCAAGTCGGCCAATATGCGCATCGCCGCCCCGTCGCGCAGCATCTGCCCGCGCTGCGCCTCGGCGAAGCTTCCCCACACGGTCTGCCCGGCCTGCGGCTGGTACAAGGACCGCGTCGTCATCGAAGTCGCCTGAGCCGGCCTGCAGTCATGTTGCCCGTCGCCGTTGATGCGATGGGCGGCGATCGGGCGCCGAGCGAGATCCTCGCCGGTGCCCACGCCGCTGCTGCGCAGGGCATCCCTGTCGTTCTCGTCGGCCCGGAGGGGCTCGACGGTTGTGGCGACCTCCCCCTCATCCACGCGTCGGAAGTCATCGCCATGGACGACGACGCAGCGCAAGGGGTGCGCCGCAAGAAGGACTCCACACTCGTGCGAGCTGCCGAGGCGGTCAGGGACGGCAAGGCGTGCGCGATGGTCTCCGCCGGCAACACCGGGGCCACGATGGCGTCGGCGCTGCTGCGCATGGGCCGCATCCGTGGTGTCAGCCGCCCGGCGATCGCCACCCCGATCCCCGTACCCGGCCACCAGCCGAACATCCTCCTCGACGCCGGCGCCAACGCCGAAGTGCAGGCGGAATGGCTGGTGCAGTTCGCCCAGATGGGCAGCATCTACGCCAAGCATCGCTTCGGCATCGCCGCCCCCAAGGTCGGCCTGCTGAGCATCGGTGAGGAACCCGGCAAGGGGGATTCGTTGCGCAAAGAGGCCTACGAGTTGCTCGCCGCCGCCCCCGGCATCGAGTTCATCGGCAATGTCGAAGGTCGCGACCTGATGAAGAAGACCGCCGACGTGGTGGTCACGGACGGGTTCACCGGGAACGTTGCCTTGAAGACGCTCGAAGGCGGGTTGAAGGTGCTCTTCGGCGCCCTGCTGGAAGCGTTCGGCAGCAAGCCCGAGTACAAAGAGCACGCGGACGCGCTGCTGCCGGCCCTGATGCCGCTGTACGCGCAGATGAGCCCGGACACCTACGGCGGCGCCGTGCTCTTGGGCGTGGACGGCATCTGCATCATCAGCCACGGGTCCTCGGGCTCGACGGCCATGCTGAACGCCATCACGCTCGGGCACGAGATGGCGGAGCGAGGGCTGGTGGCGGAGATCACCGCGGCGCTCGCGGCCACGCCCGCGGCGCCCGCCGCCGGCTGACTGACGGATCCTTCGGGGCGCGCGGCCCCTTGCGGAAGCCCGGGGGCTACCGTTTGAAAACGTGACGAACGAGTTGGTCCACAAGGACATCGACGCCGAAGAGACCGATGATGTCCTG
>JBPOIX010000416.1:0-4597 GCA_052034175.1 Actinomycetota bacterium | reverse complement strand
CCCCGGGGGGGGGGGGGGGGCCCTCTCGACACCCGGCCGCCCCGCCGGGGGGGGTGGCCCTTGGGCGGGGGGGCCCCGCCCGGGCCCCAATCGCCGACGAGCAGCAGCCGCAGGGCCGCTCCGTCGGCGCGGGCCGCGGCGCACGCGCGCAGCAGCGTCTCGTGGTTCTTCACCGGGCGATGGGAGGCCACGGCCACCACCGAACACACGCGTGTGGCATGGGCCGCCGGCCGCGCCTGCTCGGCGGCGGCGCACGCGACGTTGTCCACACCGTGGCCGATGTCGATGGCCCGCACCCGGAGGCGGTTCGGCAGGGAGGCGCGGACGGCCGCGGACACCGTGATCAGCGGGCCACGGCCGGGCTGCAGCACGTACACCGCAGCCCGCGTTGCGCGGTTCATCGCCTGCCAAGTGGTGTGCAGCGAGACCAGCACGGGCGTACGGCGCGGGGTGGCAAGTGCTGCCGCCAACCCGGCCATCGGCCCGTGAGCGTGGACCAGTGCGGGGCGATCGGCCCGAATCAGCCGGCGCAGGCGCACCAGCGCACGCCAGCCGAGCCGGTCGGTGCCACCGAGCGGATGGACGGCCACGCCGGCCACCTTCAGGGTGGGCACCAGGCGGTCGCGCCTGGGGTTGATCAGCGCCACCCGGATGTCCACCCCGCGCCGGCACAGCCCGATGGCAAGGTCGGTGACGACCCGCTCCATGCCACCGAGGTCGAGGCCCTTGGTGACACAGAGGACGTGGCCGCGCAGCCCCGTCACCCGCGTCCTCCGGCCGGCCCGGCCAGCCCAGCCAGCCCAGCTAGCCCAGCCAGCCCGGCGAGCCCGGGCAGGCACTCGACGGCCCGCCGTGCATCGGGGTAGCGCAGGGTGTAGGCGGGCACCCGGCGCGCCAACCCGTCCAGCCGCTGGAACATCTCGACCTCGTGCCCGGTGGCCTGCAGGGTGTGGTGCACGAGCATGACCAAGGCCTCGGCCGCGGACAGCGGGGTGCACTCCGTCTCGGTGGCGTCGGCCTCTCGTTGCACCAGCACGATGGCCGCCAGGCCGACCGGCGCGGTGGCGACTTGGCCCAGGCGGGAGGCCCGAACGGGGGTGGACCCCTCCGCGGCCGGCCGCCGGCCGCTGAGCCCGAGCATGTCCATCGTGCCGCGGCGAACGCCGATCGGTCGGGGGAATGGTTGCACTGCCCCGTCGGCATCGATGACGGCCACCTCGTCGGCGACGAAGACGGCACCGGCTTGCACGGCCGCGGCTGTCAGCGTGGACTTTCCGGACCCGCTGTCGCCCACGAGCGCGATCGCCCGGCCGTCGTAGGCCACCACGCCGGCGTGCACGACCGCGTGGCCGGCCACCGCGGACACAGCGGCGAGCCGGTTGAGCTCCACGAACGCTTCGTGCACCGTGGCGCTCAGGGGGCCCCAGGCGTGCATCTCGGCGACGTCGACCTGCCACCGCCGCAGGCCACGCCGGCGGAGCCGCAGGGTGCCGGCGGGTGGGCCGTGGAGATCCGAGGCGGCATCGGCAAGCCAGCGGCGGACGCGCCGCGGAGCATCGATGCGCAGGCTGGGAGCCTGCCAGCTCATGTGCGCGGCCCGCCCGAGTGCAGCGCCGCCTGCCGCGCGTTGCCCTCCGGGGTCGCCCAGCGAGCCTCAGGGCCACCCACGGCGTGCGGCCGCACCGACAAGAGGAACAGCAACGAGGGCATCAGCAACGACCGCTGGCGCACCAGGATGGCCAGGTTGGAGAAGCTGGTGTACGCCAGCGCGGTTGCCACCATGATCAACAGGTGCATCACGGTGAGCGGTGAGCGCCGCAGCACGGACGGAAGCGCAGCCATCCTGCTGATTCCCACGAGCGCGAGCACGATGATCGCCGCCGTTTCCACCGCGGGGAGCAAGGTGCTCAGGCCGCGCACTTCGTACGGCAGCGGCCGAGTGATGGTCCGCAGCACGGCGACTGGGTAGTCCAGCGGCGAGGCGACGCTCGGCGGGGTGAACTCCGAACCGCCGCCGGATGTGCGGCGCAGCGTGGCGTCGAGGGCCGTGTTGATCTGGTCGCCGATCGAGACGTCGTTCTGCGACGACGGGAGGAAGCGCAACGCCACGCGACCGACCACGATCAGGCCGACGACACCCACCCCCGCCGCGGCGATGGCCGCGCCGCGGCTGTTCCCGCGCCCGGTGCGCACGGTGAACGCACTCCAGACCACACCGGCGACACCGGCCCCGACCCACACGGTGGCCATGTGAGGGCGCACGATCCCGGCGGCCACGGTGCCCGCCGCGAGATACAGGATCGGGCGGGCGAACTGGCGGGTGGCGAACAGGCGGGCCGCGCCGTAGACGACCAGCCCGAGGCTGAGCATCATCCAGCTCTCCTTGCCGATCGAGGACGGCCAGAAGACAAGGCTGGGGGAGAGGCAGCACAGCCACGCGTACCGCCGCGCGTCCACCCACTGCGGGAAGTAGTCCGCGGCCTTGATGCAGAGGATGACGCCGACGTAGCCGAGCGCCGAGAACCACAGGAAGCCGCCGAGCTTGGACGAACCGACCACCGTGTAGAGCGTTCCGGTGAGATGGCGCACGAACTCCGTGCCGGTGCCGTGCGGGACGATCGACCACGGGCCGACCTGCCCGTCGCGGATCTGCTGGGCGTAGATGCGGCCGGCGTCGTGATAGCTCTGCGCGTCGGCCGCGCCGCCGTAGGCGTCGAACGCCACCCAGTAGCGCGCGACGGTGCCGCCGGCCTTGAGGGCCAAACCGAGGTAGACGATCTTCACGAGATGAGGCTGGCGCCGCATCGAGACGTGGATGAGGGGGACCATCACCGCCGCGATGAGGGGTGCCGCACGCAGCGCCCCCCAGATGTCGTAGCTGGTGTTGGCCATCGCCCAGCCGCTGCCGATGACGTACAGCGCACCGACCGCGACGACCGCTGCAACCTCGACGCGGAACGGCAGCCGGGGAGGGCGCACCTTCATCGCTTGGCGGACTTCTTGCGCCGCCCGGCAGGGTTGCCGTACTCGTAGTACGGCGACCGCTCGATGTTCTCACCGACCACGACAAGGTGCATTGCCCCGGTCGTGAGCGACCGCAGCAGCTGCATCGAGCGCTGGGTGGCGGACGTGAGCGTGTGGTCGAGCCGGATGGCCACGACCACATGGTCGGCGAAGGGCAGCAGCTCCAACACTTCGGCGGTGGCACCCACGGGGGAGGAGTCGATGACCATCGCGTCGGCCACCTTGGACAGCGGCTGCAGCACGCGCGTGGTGGCGCGGGCCAGGCTGCCTGGCGGGGCGTCGACGCCGGAGAGGTCGAGCAGCACCAGGTTCGGTGTCGGGGTGCGGCGCAACAACTGGGTGGGGGGCACCTCGCTGAGCTCGGCGAGCGAGAACGGCAGCGGGTGCGGCTCCTCTTCCAGGAGGCGACGGCCGAGGGTGGGGCGGCGGAAGTCCGTGTTCACGGCGATGGTCCGCTTGTTGGTCTCCACCAGCGCGGCCGCGAGGTTGGCGGCGATGCTGGTCTTGCCGTCGCTGGAACCGGGCGACACCACGAGCACGATCGCCGCGCCTTCCCGGACATCACCGTCCGGCCGCGCCGCCTGGGCGAAGGTCAGCACGCTGCGCAGGGTGCGGTAGGCATCGCTGAGCTGGTCGTGCCGGTCGGGGCGGACGGCGATCGAGGAGCCGGCGTCGCCGACATCGGGGATGACCACCGAGGCCTGGCCACCGAACAGCAGCTCGGCTTGGGCGCGGGAGCGGATGCGACGGTCGAGGCGGCTCATCACCAAGGCCACGCACGCACCGACGACTGCGCCGATGGCCAGGCCGGCGATGCCGCGGCCGAGCCGGCTGTCCGGCGCACTGAGGCCCTGGCTCTCACTCGATCGTTCGACGGCGTTCGCCCGCGACAGGGTGCTCAGGCGCAGTGTGCCGTCCTGGCGGTACTCGTCGCCGTACTGCTCCTCGAACACCACGCTGTACTCGCGGCTGAGCGCATCCAGCTGGGCCTGCAGGACGCGATCCTCCGGGTTGTCCGCGACCTCGCCCTGCAACCGCTGGATGTCGTCCTCGAGCGCTTGGGAGCGCTGCAGCAGGATCTCGCGACGGTCGGTGTTGGCGTTCTCCTGCAGTTCGGTGAGGTACGTGCTGAGCTGGTCGGCGAAGGTGTTGGCCACCTCTTCGGCGCGTTCGGGGGTACTGGCCACGGCGGTCAGCAGCAGGGCCCCGGCGGTGGTGTCCAGGATGGCCGACGACAGGTTGGCGTCGTCGCCGATGGCCGCATGCACCCGGTCGGGCACCTCGCCGGTCTGGGCGCGCAGGGTGAGCTGGTTGACGGCGATCGGGTCGGCGAAGATGCTGCCGCTCTCGCTTTCCACCAGCAGGGTGTGGGTGGCCTCGTAGAACACCTGGGCGTCCGCGGTGGCCGCGGGTTCCGGCAGAGCGCCAAGCACGGCACCGCCGATGGCGAAAAGGAACGCGACCCACCAGAAGCGTCGCAGCGCTTCCAATGCCGTGGCCTTCATCATCAGCGGACTACTCCCCTCAAGATGAGCGACTGTAGCGGGGGCGGCGCCTGCAACACTGGACGCCC
>JBPOIX010000333.1:0-1708 GCA_052034175.1 Actinomycetota bacterium | reverse complement strand
GCCACGCACCTCGGTCGGCAAGATCCGCAAGCACGTGCTCCGCACAGGAAAGGACGACGAGTGACCAGCATTTCGTTCGAGGGTGGCACCATCACCGGTGCGGAGGTCGGCGGTGTCCGCCTGTTCGGTGGCATCCCCTACGCCGAGCCCGCGGTCGGCCCGCTCCGTTTCCGCGCACCTGTGCAGCGTCGCCTCGCCGGCGACATCGACGCCGGGCACCTCGGCCCGGCGCTGCCCCAGTTGCCGTGCTTCGGCGCCGTGGGTGCGGTGTACACGTCGCCGCTCCCGTCCGTGCAGGGGGCACTCGCCCTGAACGTGCGCACCCCCTTGGCGGCCGACTCCGGTCTGCCGGTGCTCGTGTGGTTGCACGGCGGCGGGTTCGCGCTCGGCTCGGGCAGCGACCCCACCTACCACGGCGGCGCGTTCGCCCGCGACGGCGTGGTGGAGGTGACGGTGAACTACCGGCTCGGGGTCGAGGGGTTCGGCTACTTCGACGACCCGGCACACGGCAGAGTCGCCAACCTCGGCCTCCACGACCAGATCGCCGCGCTCCGGTGGGTGCAGGACCACATCCACCTCTTCGGTGGAGACCCGTCGCGGGTCACCCTGGCCGGCCACTCCGCCGGGGCGATGTGCGTCGCCCTGCTGATGGGCTCGCCCCTCGCCCGTGGGCTGTTCGCCCGGGCGATCATCCAGTCCGCGGCGGCGCCGCTGGCGATCGACATCGCCTCCGCCTCCGGCGTGTCGAGCTACCTCGCCGAGGTGCTCGGTGTGCCGGCGCACGACACGGCGGCGCTGGCGGCACTCCCCGCAGTCTTGCTGCTCGATGCACAGGAGCGACTGTCGAACGAGAGCTTCGACCGCGTGAACCCCGAACGCTTCGGCCTGGCGGCACGTACCGGCATGGCGTTCGTGCCGGTCGTCGACGGCGAGGTGGTGACCACCGACCCGATGGCCGCGCTCGCCACGGGCGCCGCAGCGGGCATCGACGTGCTGGGGGGTTGGACGCGGGACGAGGTGATGCTCCACCTCGATCACGCCATGGGTGGCACCACGCCGGACGAGGCGACCGGGGCGTTCATGCTGGACTCAATCGCCGGCGGCTTCGGCCCGTTCGCGCCGCAGATCGTGGCGGCGTACCGGTCCATCAGGCCGGCGCTGTCGGACTTCCGGCTCGCCGGAGCCGTCAACTCCGACGCCGCGTTCGGCCAGGCCACGGCCACGATCGTCGAGCTGGCGTCGATGCACTCGAACGCCTACCTGTACCGCTTCGACCAGCCGACCGTGCTCGACGGTCGCGACCTCGGGGCGATCCACGGCTCGGAGCTCGGGTACGTGTTCGCCGACGGGGCCGACCCGATGGCCCAGCGCCTCTCGGGCACGGTCGACCCGGTGCTGGCGGGTGCGGTGCACACCGCGTGGCGGCGGTTCATCGAGGACGGTCGGCCCGCCGCCGACGCACTGCCGCAGTGGGACCGGTACGAACCCTCCGCGAGGTCGACGATGCTGCTGGCCTCTGGCGGCAGCGCGATGGTGGCCGACCCGGCCCGCGGCGAGCGCGAGCTGTGGGGGCCGATCTTCGCCGCCCTCGCCGGCTGACCACCGTGCGCCCGGTCCACATCGCCGGCGTCGGCATGACGCGCTTCGGCAGGCACGCCGATGTCGGCTACAAACAGCTGGCCGTGGCCGCCGCGCGTGCGGCGTTGGC
>JBPOIX010000017.1:0-2773 GCA_052034175.1 Actinomycetota bacterium | reverse complement strand
CCCGCTCCGCACGCGCCGGCCGGGGAACCCCTGTGACACCCATTTTGTACGCGGGTCGAGCGAGCTCGACCGGACACGGCAACCGCCCGCCCCATCCACCCGGGCCACGCGTCCGCGGACGCGTGGCGGTCTCCCGCCCGGCTCCCAGGCTGCCCCCTCTCCCATCGCGTCAATCGGGCCGAACGGCGCTGTACGCGCCGGCCGCAAAGGCGCATCCTGAAGGTGTGGGTACGCCGCCATCGACCTTCCCCACCACATGGTGGACGCACCTGCCGGACGGCCGGGTGCGCTGCGACGTGTGCCCGCGGTCGTGCAGCCTGCACGAGGGGCAACGCGGGCTGTGCTTCGTGCGCGCCCGGGAGCACGACCAGATCGTGCTCACCACCTACGGCCGCAGCAGCGGTTTCTGCGTCGACCCGATCGAGAAGAAGCCGCTGAACCACTTCCTGCCCGGCACGTCGGTGCTGTCGTTCGGCACGGCCGGCTGCAACCTGGCGTGCCGGTTCTGCCAGAACTGGGACATCTCCAAGAGCCGCAGCACCGACACCCTGGCCGACGCCGCCAGCCCGGAGGGCATCGCCGCCGCCGCGCTGCGCGAGGGCTGCGCCAGCGTGGCGTTCACCTACAACGACCCCGTGGTCTTCCTCGAATACGCCGCCGACACGGCGGACGCGTGCCACGACGCCGGCCTGCGCACGGTGGCCGTGAGCGCCGGCTACATCGAGCCCGGCCCGCGCACGGAGCTGTTCTCGCGCATGGACGCGGCGAACATCGACCTCAAAGGCTTCCGCGACGACTTCTACCACCGCCTCTGCGGCGGCCACCTGCAACCCGTGCTGGACACGCTGGAGTGGCTGGTCGAGTGGGGCGTGTGGGTGGAGGTGACCACGCTGGTCATCCCCGGGCACAACGACGACCCCGCCGAACTGGAACGGATGAGCCGCTGGCTGGTGGACCACCTCGGCCCAGACGTGCCCGTGCACTTCAGCGCCTTCCACCCGGACTTCAAGATGCTCGACGTGCCACCGACGCCACCGGCCACCCTGGCCGCGGCACGCCACATCGCCCTGGCCAACGGGCTGCGGTACGTCTACACCGGCAATGTGCACGACACCGACGGTGGCACGACCCACTGCCCCGCCTGCGGCGCGGCCGCCGTGGTGCGCGACTGGTATCGCATCGAGGCCTACCGGCTGGATGGAGCGGGGCGCTGCGCGCACTGCGGCGCCCAGGTGGCCGGCGTGTTCGACGGCCCGCCCGGCGAGTGGGGACGGCGACGGCGACCGGTGCGGCTCGCAGGGCGCTCGGCACGCGAGGAGGTCGTGTGATGCGCGTCCGTCCTGCGGCCGTGGCCGGCACGTTCTACCCCGCCGACCCGGTGGCGCTGGCCACGATGGTGGACGGGTACCTCACCGCGGCACCGGCCGCCGGACCGTCTGCATCGGCAAGGCCGCCGGTGGCGATCATCGCCCCCCACGCTGGCTTCGTGTACTCCGGCCCGGTGGCCGGCCACGCCTTTGCCGCGCTGCGCCGGTGGTCCGACGCGTTCGACCGCGTGGTGGTGGTCGGCGTGCCGCACCGCGCCCCCGTCCGCGGGCTGGCACTGTGCTCCGCGGAGGCGTGGGACACCCCGCTCGGTCGCATCGCCGTGGACGCCGACGCGGCCGCGGCGCTGCTCACCCACCCGGGTGCCTACCTGGACGACCGGGCTCACGCGCACGAGCACAGCCTGGAGGTGCACCTGCCATTCCTGCAGCGGGTGCTGGTGGACGGCTGGCGACTGCTGCCGGTGATCGCCGGCGGTGCGATGGACGCTGCCGACACCGGACACCTGGCCGACCTGCTGGCCCCCTGGTGGGGTGCGGCGCGGACGCTCGTCGTCGTGTCCACGGACCTCAGCCACTATCAGCCGCAACGTGCGGCACGGGCGCTCGACGAGGCCACTGCCGCCGACATCGAGGCGGCCCGCTGGGAGTTGCTGGACGGCGCCCGAGCCTGCGGCGCAAGCGGGGTGCGCGCCGCGCTGGAACTCACCCGCCGCCACCACGAGCGGGTGACATTGTTGGACCTGCGCACGTCGGCCGACACGGCCGGGTCCGAGGACCGAGTGGTCGGCTACGGGAGCTTCGTGATCCGATGAACGCGAACCGAGAACTCACACGTGACGAGCTCGACCGCCTGGCCGAGATCGCCCGCGAGGCAGTTGTCAGCGCCGCCCGGGACAAGACGCGCTACGACCCTGTGCCTGCCGACGAACCGTCCGCGCTGCGCGCGCCGGGCGCGATCTTCGTGACCCTGAAGCGTGGCGGAACACTGCGCGGCTGCATCGGCACGATGACCCCGCACCTGCCCCTTGCCCTCGCCGCCGCCGACCGCGCCCGCGCCGCGGCCTTCGACGACCCGCGTTTCGCGCCCGTGCGCGCCGCCGAGCTGTCCGGCCTGACGGTGGAGGTATCGGTGCTGTCGCCGATGGAGCCGTTCACCGTCGGCGGCTACGACGAATTGATCGCCACGCTGCGGCCCGGCATCGACGGCCTGCTGGTGGAAGCCGGGCACTCCCGCGCCACCTTCCTGCCGGCGGTGTGGGAGGAGCTCCCCGACCCCGCGTCGTTCGTCGCCGCCCTGTGGCGCAAGGCCGGGTTGCCGGCGCGCGCCTGGCCGGAGCGCCTGGAGACCTTCCGCTATCAGGCCCAACACAGCTGACGCGCGGGGTCGCCCGTGCGGGGTCGCCGGTGCGCTCAGCCCGCATCCTGTTCTGCTGCGAGCCGCGCCG
>JBPOIX010000305.1:0-3306 GCA_052034175.1 Actinomycetota bacterium | reverse complement strand
CTGTACGCCTCGCTCCTCGAGGTGAACTCGGCCGGTAAGAACATCACGACGGTGGAAGACCCGGTGGAGTACGTGTTCCCCGGCATCAACCAGATCCAGACGAACGACCAGGCCGGCCTGACGTTCGCCACCGGCCTCAAGGCCATCCTCCGTCAGGACCCGGACGTGATCCTCGTGGGTGAGATCCGAGACGCGGACACGGCGCGCATCGCCGTGCAGTCCGCACTCACCGGTCACCTCGTGCTCTCGTCACTCCACGGCACCGACAGCGTGGCCGCACTGCACCGCTTCCTCGACATGGGCATCGAGGCCTTCCTCATCGCCTCCTCCGTCGTGGGCGTCATCGGCCAGCGCCTCCTGCGCCGAGTGTGCGATTCCTGCAAGGAGCCCTACTCGCCCGGCGCCGACGAACTGGCCGTGTTCCGCCAGAACAGCGGCGGCAGCGAGAAGTCCGTCTTCTACCGCGGCGCCGGCTGCAACTTCTGCGCCGGCACCGGGTACCGCGACCGCATCGGCGTGTACGAGCTGCTGCGCATCACGCCCGAGCTGCGCCGCCTGATCGTCGGCTGGGCCACCACCGAAGAGTTGCGGCGCCTCGCCGTTGCCCAGGGGATGCGCACGATGCTGCGCGAAGCCATGGCCCTGGTGGAGGCCGATGTGACCACCATTCCCGAAGTCGTCCGCACGCTGTTCGCCCACTAGGAGCCACACGATGCCCAGGTTCGCATACTCCGCCATCGACGCCTCCGGCGCGTCGATCGAAGGCGTCACGAAGGCCGACACGATCGGCGCAGCCCGCGCGGGCCTGCTGGAGAAGAACCTCTACCCGGTGAAGATCGAGGAGAAGCGCGGCGCGCTGCAGATCGAGCTCACCAAGGTGAAGGTCAACAAGAAGGAGCTGATGCACTTCACGCGCCAGTTGGCCGTGTTCGTGAAGGCAGGCATCCCGCTGACCGAGGCCCTGGAGACCATCGGCGACGAGACGGCCGACATCGCCCTGCAGCGCACGATCTCCGACATGGTGGAGGAGTTGCGCAACGGCGGCACGCTCTCCGCCGCGGCCAACAAGCACCCCGAAGCGTTCCCCGCGTACTACATGGGCATCCTCGGCTCGGCGGAACTGACCGGCAAGCTGGACGAGACCTTGGAGAGCCTGGCCGGCTACCTGCAGCGCGAGGTGGACACCCGCTCGAAGGTGGTCTCGGCGCTGTCCTACCCGGGCGTGGTCATGGTGCTCGCCGTGTTCACGGTCGGCGTGCTCGCCGGGTACGTGCTCCCCCAGTTCAAGCCGCTGTTCGAGGAACTCAACGCGGACCTGCCGTTCGCCACCCGGGCACTGCTGTTCGTGGCCGACCTGTTCACGATCTACTGGTACATCCCGATGAGCATCATGGGGTCGTTCTTCGGCTGGATCATGTGGATGTTCAAGTCCGACCGCGGCCGGGAGTTCAAGGACCACTTCGTGCTCAAGCTGCCCGTGGTCAACGGCATCGTCGAGTACGCGCTCCTGGAACGGTTCTGCCGGATGCTCGGCACGATGATCACCGCCGGCGTCCCGCTGCCCGAAGCGATCAAGACGACCACCACGGCCACGAACAACATCGTGTTCCGCGAGCGGTTGGAGGAAGCCCAGACGGAGATGCTCGAAGGGCACGGGTTCTACAAGCCGCTCGCCCGGACCGAGCTGTTCCCTGGCGCCGCCCGCCAGATGTTCAAGGTGGGCGAGGAGACCGGCACCCTGGACGCACAGCTCGAGGTGGCCGCCCTCTACTTCGAGGGCGAACTGGAGAGCCGCATCAAGCGCTTCACCACGATGTTCGAACCGGCGATGATCGTGTTCGTGGGTGTGGTCGTCGGCTTCGTGGCCGTCGCCCTCGTGCAGGCCATGTACGGCGTGCTCGAAGGGGTCAAGGACGACGTCTGACGGCGAGGGAGCGCCGGCACCGCTCGCCGGGCCACGTCTCCCGCCCCTGAGGAACCCTCAGTGGACCCGCGCCTCCACCTGCACGGTCCGGGCCACACAGGCCTCCAGCTGTGTTCGCAGGGTGGCGGAGATCGTCGGGTCCTGCAACATGGTGACGCCGGGGTAGACCTTGCGGCTCCCGGTGACGTTGCAGAGCAGGACCGTCCACGGCTCCACCTTCCAGGTGCCGTCCGCCTGTTCGGTGAACCGGGCCGTCGCCATCAGGCCGTCGAGGGTGCGCACGTCGCTGTACTTGTTCCGGCCATTGACGCCCATGCCCGAGATGAAGTTGCCGAGGCTCCAGTAGACCCATGTGCCGTTGATCTGCTCGAACGGCTGCACCACGTGCGGGCCGTGGACGACCACGAGATCGACATCGGCCTGCGACGTGATCTGCTGCACCAACGCGCGATCGTCGGCGGTGGGCGCTCTCTGCATCTCGACGAACACGTGCAGGCTGACGATCACGACCTCGGCCCCCGAGGCGCGAGCCGCGGCCACGTCGTTGACCACCTTGGTGGCGGTGAGCGCCTTGTCCAGCCGCCAGGATTCCTGCGGCCAGCCGGTGTTGGAGTTGCGCGCGTAGCTCATGTGCGCCACCTGCACCCCATTCACCGGGAAGACATCGACGCCCGCCTCGGCGGGGTTGCGCGCGGTGCCGGTGTGGCTGAGGCCGGCCGCGTCGAGCGCGTCGAGGGTGCTGTTGATACCCGCGTTGCCGAGGTCGGTGGAGTGGTTCGACGCCGTGCTGCAACGGTCGAACCCGAGCCGCTGCAGGTCGCCCGCCAACTCGTACGGCGCGGCGATCAGGCTGGTGCCGTACGCGTTGCGGCCGATGAAACCGACCTTGGCGCCCGGTGTGCCGATGGGTGTCTCCATGTGGCAGATCGCCAGGTCCGCCCATTGGATGAGCGGGGCCGTGGCGCGCAGCAGGGGCTCGTGGTCGTATCGCACGCCCGGCGGCGCGGCCGCGGCTGCGGCGTTGTTCACCAAGCCTTCGCTCAGCCAGTCGCCCACCGCGGCGAAAGTGAACGTCCGCAGCGGGGTCTGCACGCGGTAGGCAGTCGCGAGGGGCGGCGGTGGGGCTTCGGCGTGGCCGACCGTGGAGAAGTGCAGCGCGACCAGCAAGCCGGCCACGACGGTGACGCGCACGGTTCGCATGGCCGCAGCGTAGGCCACCCGTCAACGGGACGAAGGTCCGTGGCGTGTGGGCGTGGCGGGCCCTAGGGTCGGCGGCGGATGTATCGCATCGCCCGCCGCGAGGCACTGACCCCGAGCACCTTCCTGTGGGAGGTCGAGGCACCCGACGTTGCCACCTCGGCGCGCCCCGGCCAGTTCGTGAT
>JBPOIX010000226.1:0-4688 GCA_052034175.1 Actinomycetota bacterium | reverse complement strand
CCCATGTTGCAGATGGTGGCCTTGCCGGTGGCGGAGATGCTGTCCGCACCGGGGCCGAAGTACTCCACGATGGCGCCGGTGCCGCCTTCCACCGTGAGCACGCGTGCAACTTCGAGGATGACGTCCTTCGGGCTGCTCCAGCCGCTGAGCGTGCCAGTGAGTTTGACGCCGATGACCTTGGGCCACTTGACGTTGAACGGGAAGCCGGTCATCACGTCCACCGCGTCCGCACCGCCGACGCCGATGGCGACCATGCCCAGGCCGCCCGCGTTCGGAGTGTGGCTATCGGTGCCGATCATCATCCCGCCGGGGAAGGCGTAGTTCTCCAGGACCACCTGGTGGATGATGCCGCTGTTCGGGCCCCAGAAGCCGATGCCGTACTTCGCGCTGACCGTGCGCAGGAAGTCGTAGACCTCCTTGTTGGTGTCCACCGCCACGCCGAGGTCGATCCGTGCGCCGACCTTGGCGGAGATGAGGTGGTCGCAATGCACCGTGCTGGGCACGGCCGTGGTCGGCAGGCCGGCCGTCATGAACTGGAGGAGCGCCATCTGTGCCGTTGCGTCCTGCATGGCCACACGGTCCGGGTGGAAGTCGTTGTACGTGCCGCCGCGCTCGATCGGCTCGTTCGGGTCGCCCAGGTGGTTGAGGAGGATCTTCTCCGCCAGGGTGAGCGGTCGGCCGAAACGTGCCCTGCCCGCCGCCGCCCGCTCGGGCAGGGTGGCGTACACCTTCTCGACGAGTTCGATCGGCGTTCCAGCGGTGACGGTCATGTCGGATTCCCCTTGCGTCGGCGGTCGGATGTAGACAAGCATAATACAAGTGAACGACGACACCAAAGGCTCGCCTCCGACCCGCTGGCTCGGCATCGACCATGTGCAGGTGGCGATGCCGCCGGGCGGGGAGGTCGTGGCCCGCGAGTTCTACGGCCGCGTGCTCGGCCTCTGCGAGGTGCCCAAGCCACCCGCAATGGCGGTGCGCGGAGGTTGTTGGTTCGAGGCCGGAGCCGTGCGGCTGCACGTCGGCGCCGAGGCCGGCTTCACCCCTGCACGCAAGGCCCACCCGGCCTTCGTGGTGCACGATCTCGCCGGTTTCGTCGACGCTGCTGCGCTCAGTGTCGAATGGAGCGACGAGATTCCGGGCGTTCGTCGTTGCCACACGCACGACCCGTTCGGGAACCGCCTCGAACTGATCGACGGGCCGGGCTGATGCGCACGATCCGCTATCAGGAGATCGCCCAGTCGCTGCGCGACCGGGTGCGCGCCCAGGGTCCGGGGCATGTGTTGCCGAGCGAGAGCGATCTGTCGTCGGAGTTCGGCGTCAGCCGGGTCACGGTTCGCCGGGCCTTGGAGACATTGCGCGACGAGGGGATGGTGGAATCCCGCCAGGGCTTCGGTTGGTATGTCGCCATGGCACCGGTGCAGCAGCAACTCAGCAGGCTGGACACCATCGAGGGCCAGCTGCTGGAGCGCGGTGTTCACCCGGAGCGGCAGATCCTGGAGTTCGCCTTCGTGGAGGCGCCGGCGCATGTGCGGGCCCGGCTCGGGTGCGAGCAGGTGCTGCGCGTCAAGCGCCGCAACCTGGCCGACGGGTCACCGTTCGCGGTGGTCACCGTGTGGTGCCCCGCGGCGCTCGGCGAGCGGCTCAGCCGGCGCGACGTGGAGCGCAAGCCGTTCTACGAGTTGCTCGGGGTGGAGTTGCGGGGCGCCACGCAGACCATCGGCGCGGCCGCGGCCGGGGCGGCCGACGCGGCCCTCCTGGAGGTGCCCCTGGACAGCCCGGTGTTGCGCTGTGAACGCCTGACCACCACGGTGTCGGGGGAGCCGGTGCTGCTCAGCGAGCACATCTTCCCAGCTCACCGCACCGAGTTCGTCGTCGATCTGCCGCTGGCCGAACCGAGCATCCTGCCCAGCGGCCTGCGTCTCGTGGAGTGAGCGGGACGTGGCGGTGCCCCTTCTACACTGAGCGACATGTCGAGTTTCGCCGACGGAGAGTCCTCGGGTCCCCACACTCTGTCCGCTGCTCGCCCGCCCGTCGCTCCGCCGGCTGATCGGTTCGTGCAGCGCCCTTCGCCGAGTGCAGCCGTGGTGCCAGACACGGCGGTCGAGCGTGCGCCGGCCACGAATGCGCCTCGCCCAGAGCCCGCGGCCATCCGTTTGGCGACCATCGGAGCATTCTTCGCTGTCGGGGTCGCCAGTCTGGCGGTGATGAGAGAGGGCTTTCGACGGGCCGATGTCGCCGAGGACTATCTGATGGGTGCGGCCACGCTGTCGGAGGTCGATCATGCTGATCGTCGAGTGCTCGGGATGCTGCTCATCTCATGGCTCGTGCAGCTCGCGGCGGCGATCCTGCTCGCGATCTGGACGTACCTCACGTGCCGCACGGCAGCGAGGCGTTACCCGGTCTCGGGTGTGCGGCCGGTGCTTGCCGCGCTGGCCTGGTTCATCCCGATCCTCCACTTCTTCCTCCCGTGGAGGCTGCTCCACGAGGCTGCAGCGAAGGAGCGCTCCGTCGCGCCGCCGTCACTCGGATGGTGGCGATTCCTGTACTTCGCCCAGATGACGATTCTCTTCGTCGGAAGCCGGCTCGCGTTCCCCAGGAGTGGAATGGCACCCCTCGAGGTCGTCGATGCGGCCCGGAAGCAAGGCATCGTCCTTCTCGTCGTGTCGGTCCTTCTGTTCTTCACCGCGGTGGCGGCCGCGTCGGCGATGCGCAGGGTGGACCGCTGCACCTCCGGGACGGCGGCGCTGCAGGTCAACGGACTGCGCTGAACTCCGCGCCGTCGAGCCGGCAGGCGAACGGTGCGACGTCCAGCGCAGCGCTGGTGGCCACGTCGTCCTCCCAGCCGCGGGCGGTGAGCTCCCTGCCGGAGGCGCTGTGCAGGACCGCCTCGTACAGACGCGGGCGAGCGGCCACGAACGCCGCCCGCGCAGCGGCCGCTTCCGGGGAACAGGACGGGTGGCCGACGGCGGCGCTCGGGTCGAGAGCAGCCAGCACGGCGCCCGCGCCGATGAGGTCTTCGACGGCAGGCCGCAACGGGCCGTGGCTGGACGACCATCGTTCACCCGCGGCAATCACCGCAATGGCGCCGCCACGGGCACGTTGCTGCGCCGCCCGCGCCGTGGCGCCGGCGTTACGCAGCGAGCCGGCAAGAACATGGGGCACGCCCATCCCTTGCGCAGCGAAGGCGATCGATGAGCCGTTCGGCGAGGGCAGCACCAGCCTGGTGCCCGCTGCCAGGGTGAGCAGGTCGGTGGGGGAGAGGGAGGGTTCGCCGAGTTCCCGGCGGCCGGCGAGCAGCGCCCGGTGTGCTTGGGCGTACTCGGCGGCGGTCTCGTCGCGCCAGCGGTACGGCAGCACGACCGCCCCGCTTTCTACTGCGCAACAGACGGCGCTGGTGAAGCGCAGCACATCGACAACCACGACGACCGTGGAGGAGGGTGCCAGTGCCGCCAAACCCTCCATGCCCCAGTCGAAGCGGTAGGCGAAGCCCTCCTGGGTGCAGAACTCCGGTGCCCTGGCGCCCTCCAGGCCGGCGGTGAGTTCGGTTACCACTGGTCCCAATGCATGATCGGCTCGAGCGGCAGGCGCTTCGCGGGCTTGAAGTCGGTGCCGATCGTGTAGGCGATGGGGAACAGGCCGGCCTGGGTGAAGCCGGAGGGGATGCCGAGGATCTCGGCAGCCTTCTTGTCGCCACCGTTCATCAGGTGAATGGTGGTCCAGGCGGTGCCCAGGCCTCGCTCGCGGGCGGCGAGCATGAAGCTCCACACCGCAGGCAGCAAGGACCCCCACAGCGACGCACCGACGAACCCCGGCACCCCATCGAGGTTGCCGGCGATGCAGGGCACCATCAGCACCGGCACGCGATGGAAGTTCTCCGTGAGGTACACGGCGGAGGCGGTGACGGCGTCACGCTGTTCGTGGCGGAGGTCGCCCTCCTCGTATGTGTTCGACTGGGCGATCGCGGCGTACTGGGCGAAGTTGGCGGCATAGATGTCGGCCAGTGCCTTCTTCTTCTCCGGATCGGTGACGAAGATCCACTGCCATCCCTGGCTGTTGCTGCCGGTAGGCGCCTGGAGCGCAAGCTGCATGCACTCCTCGATCACCTCGCGCTCCACCGGCCGGTCGAAGTCGAGCCGCTTGCGCACGGCGCGGGTGGTGGAGAGGACGTCGTCGGCGGAGAGGTTCAAACGCATCCGGCCATTGTTCCACGCTGTGAGAGCCTGGTCGCCGTGGACCCGCAACTCGACTACCTGGAAGTGAACCGCCTCAGCTGGGACGAGCGAGCGCCCGCCCATGCGGCGTCGCCCGACTACCGGGTGGCGCATCTCGTGGCCGACCCCGGCGCCCTTTCCGACGTGGTGACGTTCGACCTGCCCCGCCTCGGCCGGCTCGACGGTTTGGACGTGGTGCATCTCCAGTGCCACATCGGCACCGACACCGTGTCGCTGGCGCGGCTCGGTGCACGCAGCGTGACCGGCCTGGACCTGTCGCCCGCATCGCTCGCCGAGGCGCGGCGCATCGCCGCGGAGTGCGGCCAGGAGATCCGGTTCGTCGAGAGCGAGGTGTACGCCGCCGCCGCTGCGCTCGGCGACACCTACGACCTCGTCTACACGGGCGTCGGCGCGCTGAACTGGCTGCCGTCGGTCGATCGCTGGGCCGAGGCGGTGGCCGCGGTGCTCCGCCCGGGC
>JBPOIX010000014.1:0-18759 GCA_052034175.1 Actinomycetota bacterium | reverse complement strand
GGCTCGGCCAGGGGCGCAATCGCGGCCACCTCCACCATCTTGGCGTTGAGCCGGCCCTTCATCGTCGGGTAACGAGGCAGGTTGATGCCTTCCTTCACGCCCAGCACCGCCGGCAGCGGCAGGGAGTACACCTCCACGCCGGCGTCGGACTCCCGCTTGGCCTGGACCCCACCTGGACCGAACTCGATGCCCTTCACCCCGTTCACCATCGGCCGGCCCAGGGCGTATGCCACCCGCACGCCGATCTGGAAGTTGCCCGAGTCGGCGCTCTCGTTGCCGAACAGCACCAGGTCGAACTCCCCGTGCGCAGCCTCCACCTCGCGGATGGCTGCGGCCAACGCACCTGCGGTGCGCTGCGGGTCCCAGTCCGCGGCATCGATCGGGAGCAGCACGCACCTGCCCACGCCGACGCTGGCGGCGTAGCGCAGCTGTTCCTCCGCCTCGGCCGGGCCGAGCGTGAGGACGGTGGCCTCACCACCGTGTTGCTCCACCAGTTGCACGGCTGCCTCCACCGCGCACTCCTCGTGCGGGCTGGTGGTGAAGGCCAGGTACGCGGTGTCCACCGCCTGCCCGTCGGCCGTGATGTTGATCTTGGCGCCGGGGGCCGGCACCCGCTTCACACAGACCAGGACCCGCATGGCTCAGCTCTTCATCCGGCTGTCGGTGGGGTCGAACAGCGGCGTCGCGCCGGCCACCTCCACCGTCACGGGGTACAGCTCGTTCATGTACATCATCTGCAGCTTCGTGCCGACCACGGCGTGCTCGGGCGTGAGGTAGGCCAGCAGCAGGTACTTGCCCAGCGACGGCGCGGCGCCTGCGGTGGTGACCCGCGAGACCCGGCCCTTGCTGTCCACGATCCGCTCCCCCGCAAGGGTGAGGATCGGCTCGTTGCCACCCATCGGGAAGCGGGCATAGCCCTCGGAGCACTCCTGGCTGTCCATCGACAGGGTGCAGAGGATGGCCGCCGGGCCCTCCTCGCGGGCCTTGAGATAGGCCTCCTTGCCGATGAAGTCGGCGCCCTTCACCTTGGGGCGGGCCAAGCCGGCTTCGACCGGGTTGTACTCGCTCTCCAACTCGCTGCCCATCAGGCGGTAGCCCTTCTCGATGCGGCCGGTGAGGGCGTAGACGCCGATGCCCACGGGCACGATGCCGAACTCCTGGCCCGCGTTCCAGATGGCGTCCCACAACTTCAGGCCGTGCTCCATCCGGGTGTAGATCTCCCAGCCGTTGTCGCCGACGTAGCTGATGCGGAACATCGTGCACGGCACTCCGTCGATCAGCACGTCCTGCACGGCGCCGTACGGGCAGCCGGCCTGGCTGACGTCGTACGGGGCGGTGGTGTGATCGGTGGCGATCTTGGCCATCGTGGCTTCGGCGTTCGGACCCCACACTCCGACGGTGCACATCGCACCGCTCATGTCGGTGAACTTCACCCAGCGCCCCTGCGGGCCGTGGTGGGCGTTGAACACTTCCATCTGCTTGTTGAACCAGTAGTGGTCGCGGCCGCCGTCGAACGCGCCGGTGATGACCCGGAAGTGCTCCTGGCCGAGGCGCTGGATGGTGAGGTCGCCGCGGAAGCCGCCGTGCGGGGTGAGCAGCGGGGTGTACACGCTGCGCCCGACCGCCACGTCCACCTGGTTGACGCAGACCCAGTTGAGGAAGTCGCAGGCACCGGGGCCTTCGAAGTCGAACTCGTTGAACGCCGTCAGGTCCACCATGCCCACGCTCTCGCGCATCGCGAGGTGCTCGGCGTTGATGATCGGGCTCCACCAGCGGGCGTCCCACTCATGGGTGCGCGGCGCGCAGGCGTCCGGGTACTTGGCCATCAGGCCGGCGTTGCTCTCGTACCACTGGGGGCGTTCCCAGCCGCGAGCGTCGAAGAAGGTGGCGCCAAGCGCTTCCTCGCGGGCGTAGAACGGGCTGCGGCGCATGCCACGCTGGCTGGCCCACTGTTCGCGCGGGTGCACGATGCCGTACGTCTTGTTGAAGTGCTCGTTGCACCGGGCGTTGATGTGCCACTCGGTCTTCTCGTGCGGGTAGAAGCGGCTGATGTCGCTGCCATGTGGATCACACATATGGGGATAGCCGAACGTCATCCATTCGGCCACCAGCTGGGCGATGCCGGGGCCTTCCTTGATCCACACCGCGGCTGCGCTCCAGAGGTTGCGCACTTCGACGGTCTCGCCGAGCACCGGGTTGGCGTCCGGGGTGAGGCTGAGGAGGCCGTTGATGGCGTACTTGATCTCGGCGTCGCCGAGCATCTCCATCAGCTCGATGGCCTGCTCCATCTGCGGTTCGAAGTCGTCGTAGGTGAGGGGCAACTCGGTGGGGGTGAGTGCCGACGCCTGGTTCGACGGGATGTCGTCGGGGCGCATGAGGATCGGGCGGTGGGCGTAGCTGCCGACCTCCATCGACCCGGCGGACTGGCGCTCGTAGCAGAACGTGTCCATGTCGCGGATGATCGGGAAGGCGAGTTCCTTGTTGCTCTCCACGAGCACGTCGATCGGGCCGACGTCCGCCATCTGGTGCACGGCCGGGGTGAGCGGGATGGTGGCGCCGGCCATCGCGGCAATGCGCGGGCTCCAGACACCACAGGCGATGGCGACGTAGTCGCATTCGATGCGGCCCTTGTCCGTGACGACGGCCGTGACCTTGGGCAGGCCGCCCGGCACCGGCGTGGTCTCGATGTCCAGCACCTCGGTGTTGGCGAACACCTGCAGCACGCCCTCGGCCAGCGCCTCCTCGCGCATGGCCGTACCGGTGGCCAGGGAGTCCACCACGCTGACGCTGGGCGTGTAGTAGCCGCCGAGGAGGATCTCCTCGTTGATGAACGGCACCATCTCCTTGATCTCGCCCGGCGTGACCAGACGGGCATCGATACCCCACGCCTTCGCCGAGGTCATGCGGCGCGTGAACTCGTGCATGCGCTCGGGCGTGCGGGCGACTTCGATGCCGCCGCAGGTGTTGTTCAGGCCGGCGTCGATGTACTGGCTCTGGCTGTCCACCGTGAGGAAGGCCATTTCCTTGTTGTGATCCGTCGGGAAGATGAAGTTCGACGCATGGCCGGTGGAACCACCCGGGTTGGGCAGCGGCCCCTTGTCCAGCAGGACCATGTCGGTCCAGCCGAGGCGGCTGAGGTGGCCGACCAGGCAGTTGCCGACGATGCCGGCGCCGATGACGACGACCTTGGCGTGGGACGGGACTTCGCTCATGAGTGGTGCTCCCAGGATGAGTGACGTGGAACCGAACGAGCCTTGTGTGAGCGCGCTCGGTGATATATCTTCACCATATCACAGCTCATCAACCCCTCAGCGAACGCGCCTACCAGGAACTCCGCCGGCTCATCGTCCGCCTGGAGCTTGCGCCTGGCGCGGTGCTGCGCGACGACGATCTGCAGGCCCGGCTCGGCCTCGGGCGCACCCCGATCCGCGAGGCGCTGCAGCGGCTGGAGCGCGATCAACTCGTCACGGTGGTGCCCCGACGGGGTGTCTTCGTCAGCAACGTCGACGTCGCCGACCTGGCGGTGCTGTACGAGAGCCGCGCCATCCTGGAGCCCTACGCCATGCGCCTGGCGGCAGCCCGCGGCAGCTCACGCCAGTGGGCCGAGATGGAAGCCGCGCTGGACCACGCCCGGCCGCGGTCGTCGGCGGATGAACTGCTGGCCATCGACCGCCGCTGCCGCGAACTGGTCTGGGAGGCAGCGGACAACCGCTTCCTGACGGCCACACTGGACCTGCTGTACTCCCACAGTGATCGGGTGTGGCACATGTACCTGGGCGAGGTCGCCGACCTGCACGACATGATCGCCGAACACCGTGCCATCCTCGCCGCACTGAAGGCCTCGGACGCCGACACCGCTGCCGCCCTGATCGAGGCCCACATGCGGCGCTTCGACGAGCAGATCCGCGCCGCAGTACGACGCCGCCTCGACTCACCGCTGGCCGGCTGAGCTGTGTTCACCGCGTCCGCGCTCGCCATCGGCGCACTGGCGGCGGTGATCACCGGCCTGTCCAAGACCGCGCTTCCCGGGGCCGGGCTACTCGCCGTGCCACTGTTCGCGCTGGTGGCCGAGGGCCGCGGGATACCGGGCGTCACCCTCCCGGTGCTGCTCCTCGCGGACATGTTCGCGGTGTCGTGGTACCGACAGCACACCCGGTGGGACCTCCTCCGTCCGCTCGTGGCGTGGGTGGCCGTCGGGTTCGCCGCCGGGACGGCGTTCTTCGTCGCCATCGGCAAGAACGCACGCGCTCTCGACGTGGTCATCGGCGCCGCCATCCTGCTGGTGGTGGCGGTGCAGGTGTGGCGCATCGTCCGCCGCCGGCCGCCTCGCCCGAGCACCGCCCTGGACGCCGCGGTCTACGGCACGTCGGGCGGGTTCACCACGTTCGTCTCGAACTCGGCCGGGCCGATCATGAACACCTACCTGGTGGGCCTCGGTCTGGATCGCCACGCTCTCGTGGGCACGTCGGCCTGGTTCTACTTCATGGTCAACCTGGCGAAGATCCCCGTGTACGTCGGGCTCGGCCTCTGGAGCGACGGGGGCCGGTTCTTCACCGGCGAGAGCCTGATGTACGACCTGTGCCTGGCCCCGGCCGTGATCGTCAGCGTGCTCGTCGGCCGTCGCCTGTTGCACCGCCTCCCCGAGCGCCTGTTCCTGTGGGCCGTGCTCGTGCTCTCCGCCGGTGGGGCCGTGCGCCTGCTGCTCGGCTGAGCACCCTGCCATCGGACGGCAGGGCGTGGAGCGGCCGGGCCGCACCCCGCCACGTACACCATCCGAGCGTTCCGTGCCGATACCCGGTAGGGTTTCTCCGTTGCGGCAGTTTCGCCCAACGGTCGAGTGCAATGGTTGCCGGTTCCCGGCGTGGCCCTTCGCAACAACGGCCACCCATCGAAAGTGAACCCCTCCATGTCCACCATTTCTCCCGCGCGTTCGTTCGCGTCGCTCGGCGTGCCCGCCCAACTCGTCAGCGTGCTGGCGGCCGACGGCATCGCCGAACCATTCCCCATCCAGACCGCAACCCTGCCCGACACCCTCGCCGGGCGCGACGTGCTCGGCCGTGGCAAGACCGGCAGCGGCAAGACGCTGGCGTTCGCCATCCCCATGGTCACGCGGCTGATCGAGACCCCGCAGAAGCCCCGCCCCGGCTCGCCTCGGGCCTTGGTGTTGGTGCCCACCCGCGAGCTGGCCAACCAGGTGGCCGCCACCATCGGCCCGCTGGCCAAGGCAGCCCGCCTGCGTCACACGGTGATCTACGGCGGCGTCGGGTTCGGCAACCAGATCGCAGCGATGAAGGCCGGCGTGGACATCGTGGTGGCCTGCCCCGGTCGCCTCGAAGACCTCATCGGCCAGGGCCACTGCCGCCTCGACCGCATCGAGATCACCGTCCTCGACGAGGCCGACCACATGGCCGACATGGGCTTCCTCCCCGGCGTGAAGCGCCTGATGGACCGCACCCCGGCCGACGGCCAGCGGTTGCTGTTCTCGGCCACGCTCGACAAGGACGTGAAGATCCTCGTCGACCGCTATCTGCACGACCCCGTCACCCATGCACTCGACCCGGCGGATTCGCCGGTCGAGGCGATGACCCATCACCTGGTGGAGACACCGCTGGTGGACAAGCTGGGCGTGGTCACCCGCCTCGCCGCCGGCCACGACCGCACACTCCTCTTCACCCGCACCAAGCACGGGGCGAAGAAGCTCGTCAAGCAGCTCGGCCAGTCCGGTGTGCCCGCGGTGGAGCTGCACGGCAACCTGTCGCAGAACGCTCGCGAGCGCAACCTGGCGGACTTCACCGACGGCACCGTAAAGGTGCTGGTCGCCACGGACATCGCCGCTCGCGGCATCCATGTCGACGACGTGCGCCTGGTGGTCCACGTGGACCCGCCCGCCGAGCACAAGGCCTTCCTCCACCGCTCGGGCCGGACCGCCCGCGCCGGGGCCGAGGGAGTGGTGGTCACCGTGATGACGCCGGAGCAGCGCAAGGACGTCCACTCGATGACCCGCGCAGCCGGCATCAAGCCGATCCTCACCCAGGCAATGCACGCCAACCATCCGCTGCTCGAGGAGCTCGCCGGCCCGAAGGCGCCGCATCGCACCGTGCACGTCTCGCGGCCGGCCGCCCAGCCGCAGGGCCAGGGGCAGGGGCAGGGGCAGCGCCAGGGTGGCGCTCGCCAGGGTCAGGGCGGTGCAGGCCGCCATGGCCAGGGTCAGGGGGGCCAGGGTCAGGGCCAGACGCGCACGCCCGCCGGGCGCCCCGGTGGCACTAGCGGCCGCGGTAGCTCGTCCCAGCCGGGTCGTGCAAGGGGCGCAGGCTCACCTGCAGCGGCACCGTCCGGCCGCCCGCGTCGAGGCTCCAGCTCCCGTCAGCGATCCACGGGGCGCTGACGCCGCCCTCGGCCGTCACCATCCCTTGGCCGCATGCCGCACCGAGCGTGTGGCCGTACGTGCCGTAGCGCAGGTGCCCCACCGGCGCGCCGTCGCGATGCAGCACCTCGTGCCCGAACAACTGAACGTCGGTGTTGCCGGCCCCCTCGACGACCACGCGCACCATCCGTGTCGGCGGTGGGCCGGCAGCCCGCACGTCCTCCAGGGCCGCGCGACCGATGAAGCCACCCGGCTTCTCCCAGGCCACGAGGAAGCCCATGCCCACGTCCAGTGGGGTGTCGGTGTTGTCGAGGTCGACCCCGTACTCGAGGTTGCCCTTCTCCGTGCGCAGGCTCTCCATCGCCGCCGCACCGGCGAGCCGCAGGCCGTGGGGAGCGCCTGCCGCGAGCAGCGCGTCGAGCACCTCCGCTGCTGCGGCGGCAGGCACCATCAACTCGTAGCCGAGCTCACCGACGTACGTCACGCGTGACACCTGGGTCGGCACTCCCGCCACGTCGCAGGTGATCGACGCCAGATGTGGGAAGGCAGCCGCTGAAAGGTCGGCAGCAGTCAGCGTCGCCAGCACGTCGCGGGCCACGGGGCCCTGCAGGCTCAGCAGCGCCGTATCCGCTGTGCGGTCGTGGACCACGACGTCGGCCGCAGGCGGTGTGTTCCTGACCAGCCATGCCAGCACCCGCGTGTGGTGCTCCGGGCCGCACACCACGAGGAACTCGTCCAGGCCGAGCCGCGTGACGGTGAGGTCGACCACCACGTGGCCGTCCTCGTCGAGCCACATCGTGTACACCACACGCCCCGTCGGTACGTCTACATCGCTGCAGCAGACCCGCTGCAGCACGGCCAACGCATCTGCGCCGCGCACATCCAGCCGGCTCATGATCGTCATGTCGAACAGGCCGGCCGCGGTGCGCACCGCATGGTGCTCTTGCGCGCTGATCGGCTGCCAGGGTTGGGCATCGAAGCCGTCGACGGACTGCAGGCCGGTGCCCGCGACGTCGAACCACTCGGCGAACTCCCACTCAGCGGCGGGAATGAACTGGGCCCCGTGCGCCGCGAGCCGGTCGTGGAGCGGCGACCGCCGCAGATCGCGGCCGGTGGTTGGGCGGCGGTACGGGAACATCGAATCGCCGAACAACATGCCGAGCTGCTCCACCACACGAGTGGCGAGGAACGCCGAGTCGTTGGCCCACGGGCCGAAGCGGGCGAGGTCGATACCCGTGACATCCACCTGGGGGCGACCGCTGACGATCCAGTGCGCCAGCTGCTCCCCCGCCCCACCACCGAGCAGGATGCCCAGCGAGTTCATGCCCGCCAGCACCCAGAAGTTGCGCAGGTTCGGTGCCTCGCCGAGCAGCATGTGCACGTCGGGGGTGAAGCTCTCGGGACCGCAGAAGAACGTGTGGATGCCGAGGTCGTGCCCGCCGCGAACACGGCCGAGCGCGGTGTCGAGGTACGGGAGGATGCGATCCCAGTCCGGCTCCAGCGTGAGGAACGGGCCCTTCGGCGAGCGCTCGTGGTGCCAGGCGCGGGCCACCGGTTCGAACAGCCCCACCATCAGCCCGCCGACCTCCTCGCGGAAGTAGGCGTAGCGCGAGCCGTCCTCCAGCACGGGCGTGTCCTTCGGCAGGCCGGGGATCTGCTCGGTGATCATGTAGTAGTGCTCGGCGGCCTGCAGCGGCACGTCGACTCCGGCGAGCAGGCCGAACGAGCGGGCCCACAGGCCAGCGCAGTTCACCACGTGCTCCGCCTCGATCGTGCCGTGCAGAGTGGTGACGCCGGTGACCGCGCCGCCGGCCGTGGTGACCCCGGTGACCTCGACACCCTCCACGATGCGCACCCCGCGCTGGCGCGCGGCCTTCGCCAGCGCCACCGAGGCATCGACAGGGTTCACCCTCCCCTGCTCGGGAAAGAAGAAGCCGGCGTGGACGTCGTCGGTGACGGCGAGCGGCCAGTGCTCGCCCACCTCGGCCGGGCTCAACTCGTGGATCTCGATCCCCAGTCGTCGCTGCAAGGCGGCGTCGCGGCGCAGGCCTTCTGCACGTGCCGCGTCGGCCGCAGCCTGGAGGTAGCCGACCTCGGCGTAGCCGGTGGCCTGGCCCGTCTCGGCGGGCAGGAGCCGCGAGTAGAGATCGTGGGAGCGCCGGAACATCTCGATCAGCGTCTCATCGCCCATCCCTCCGGACACCAGGAGGCCGGCCGCGTGCCATGTCGTACCGGAGGTGAGTTGGTCCCGTTCCAACAGCACGACGTCGGTCCAACCTTCGCATGCGAGGTGGTACGCCGTGCTGAGGCCGGTGATCCCGCCGCCCACGATCACCACCCGGGCTCGGGAGGGCAGGCCGTGTGTGTCGCTCATGCCGTCCAGAGTGCCAGCAACGCGCCGCTGCCCGCCACCATCAGCAGGCCCAGCGCGGCGGCCGCGTAGCGGAGGTCGCGCCGCCGCCCCCAATGTGTGCCGAGCAGCAGCACCCTGAGCAGCGGCACGGCGACGATGACGCCCACCGCCACGCCACCGGCCGCGCGGCTGACGTCGTCCCGGGTGAACGTGCCAACCACCGCGGCCGCCAGCGCGATGACTGCCCCGACGCGGAGCAGCCAGAGGATCGCCGGCGGGGGCGGGTCGAGCACAGGGCCGGAGGTGGGCGCTTCGCCGCTCATGAGCGCACCAGCAGCACGACGCCGACGATCACGAGCACGACCGAGAGGAAGCGGCGCACCTGTGGCGGCGAGAGACGGCGTTGCGCCAGCGCGCCGACGCGACCGCCGAGCATGCTGCCCACGCACACTGCAGCGCAGTCGTGCAGGTCGAGCCGGCCCTGCACGGCCATGACGATCAGACCCGTGGCCGCGGTGAGCCCGATGGTGAACGACGTGGTGGCCGCGGCCACTCGCACCGGCACGTGCATCACCTCGCTGGTGGCGGGCGTCTTGATGAAGCCGCCGCTCGCGCCCGCCATCCCGGCGAGCACACCGGAGAGACCGAAGAGCCCGAGGCCGGTGCCCAGCCGGCGCGCCCGGTAGGGCACCACGCCGTCGCCGAGCGGGTAGGCGCCGGACAGCGAGCCGGCGTGCTCGCCCACGTCGTCGGGCCCGAGCGCCGGGTCGGGCAGGTTGCGGATGCCCTTGCGCCGCCCGCCGAGCAGCGCCGCGGCGATCGCCACGATCGCCAGGAACCGCTTCAGGAAGACGTCGCTGGCCGCGCCACTGGCGAGCGCACCGGCCACTGCACCCACGCCCGCAGCGAGCTCGGTGACCACACCGAGGCGATGGTTCACGGTGCGTTCCTTCAGCTGCGGCTCTGCTGCGGCGAGCGACCCAGCTGCCACCGACACGAGCCCGAGCGGCGCTGCCGCGCGTGGCGACATGCCCGTCAGCACCAGGGCGGGCACCAACAGCACCGCGCCACCCAGGCCGCCGAGCGAACCGACCGCGGCGGTCACGAACGCCAGCGCCAGCTCCCCCCATTGCACGCCGCCGACCCTACCCGGCGCCGTCCGCTTCCCCGGTTTACGTAAAGGCTGTCGGGCGCAGACCAGGTGCGACGCGTGGAGCTTCTTGACACAGAAAGTCGGATGCCACGGCCCGCGTGGGCTTTGTGTCAAGAACGTGGCCGCGAACCGCCTGGCCAGGGCCCGACAGCGTTTACGTAAAGTCGCGCCTGGGTGATGGGCTACAGGGGGAGGTTGCCGGTAGCGGTGCGGGTGCTGCCGAAGTCGCGCCACGCGCCGATCGTGCGCTGGGCGATGCGCATCTGGTGGATCTCGTCGGGGCCGTCGGCGAAGCGGGCCCAGCGGGCGTGCTGATACATGTGCGCCAGCGGCGTGTCGGTGGAGTAGCCGAGGGCACCGTGCACCTGGATCGAACGATCGATCACCCTGCCGAGCATGTTGGCCACGAAGTGCTTGGCCATGCTGACCTCGCTCTTGAAGTCCGCGCCCGTGTCGATCAGGTAGGCACCGTGGAGGACCATCAGCTTCGCCTGGTAGATCTCCATCGAGGAGTCGGCGATCATCCACTGGATGCCCTGCTTCTCCGCCAGCACGCTGCCGTGGGAGTAGCGCTCCAGCGAGCGCTCCACCATCATGTCCAGCGCGGTCTCGGCCTGGCTGATCCAGCGCATGCAGTGGGCCAAGCGGGCGGGCCCGAGGCGGTACTGGCCGAGCATGTGGCCCTGGCCGCGCCCCCCGAGCATGTTCTCCGCCGGGATGCGCAGGTCTTCCACGACGATCTCGCTGTGGCCGGTGGCGCCGTGCATGGTCTCCACCTCGCGCACGCGGTTCCAGCCGTCGCTCGGCAGGTCGACGAGGAAGGCGGTGTTGGCCGCCTGCGGCAGGTCGGGGTTGTCCTCCGTGCGGCAGATGAGGATGGCGAACTTGGCGCGGCGGGCGTTGGAGATGAACCACTTGTGGCCGTTCGCCACCCATTCGTCGCCGTCCTGCACCGCGGTGGTCTTGATGAGCGTCGGGTCGCTGCCGGCCACTTCCGGCTCGGTCATCGCGAAGCAGCTCATCGCCGTGCCGTCGCACAGGGGGCGGAGGTACTTCTCCTTCTGCTCCGGTGTGCCCCAGTGCAGCAGGGTGTGCATGTTGCCCTCGTCGGGGGCTTGGCAGTTCAGCACCCAGGGGCCGTAGCTGGCCTTCGCCGCCTCAGCCTGCACCATCGCCAACTGCACGTGGCCGAGGCCCATGCCGCCCCAGTCCTTGGGCATGTGCGGCATCCACAGGCCGGCCTCCATGGCCTCCTTGCGCATCGCGATCAGCTGGCCGATGTAGTCCGCGCGGTCCTCGTCGCGCAGTTGGGCGAGCTTGGCTTCGCCGGGCTTCACCACGGCGTTGATGAAGTCCCGCACGCGCATGCGGATCTCTTCCAGTTCGGGGCTGAGGGTGAAGTCGATGGCCATAGGAGCCGCACACTACGTTCACCCCATGGCCAAGGACTTGTTCGAGCTGCAGGGGAAGATCGCCGTCGTCACCGGGGGAAGCCGGGGGCTCGGGCGGGAGATGGTGCTCGCCTTCGCCGAGCGCGGCGCCGACGTGGTGATCGCCTCACGCAAGCTGGAGAACTGTGTAGCGGTGGCAGAGGAAGTGCGGGCGCTCGGGCGCCGCGCCCTGCCCATCGCCTACCACGCCGGCAGTTGGGCAGACGCCGACCGCCTTGCCGCCGCGGCCTACGCAGAGTTCGGCACGGTGGACGTGCTGGTGAACAACGCCGGCATGTCGCCCCTCTATCGCAGCCTCGATGAGGTCAGCGAGGAGCTCTTCGACAAGGTCATCGGCGTCAACCTCAAGGGCCCGTTCCGCCTCACCTCCATCGTCGGCACGCGAATGGCGGCAGGCGCTGGCGGGTCGATCATCAACGTGTCCTCCATCGCTTCCCAGCGTCCGTCACCCGGCGAGGCGCCGTACGGC
The DNA here is from genome assembly GCA_052034175.1 of Actinomycetota bacterium. GTDB lineage: Bacteria > Actinomycetota > Acidimicrobiia > Acidimicrobiales > Ilumatobacteraceae > UBA668. The sequence continues at coordinate 6,969 of JBPOIX010000014.1, read as the reverse complement.
GCGGCCAAGGCGGGGGTGAACAGCCTCACCCAGAGCTTCGCCGCGGCGTTCGGCCCGAAGGTGCGCGTCAACTGCATCGTGCCCGGCCCGTTCCTCACCGACATCTCCAAGGCGTGGGACCTCCAAGCGTTCGAGCGCTCGGCGAAGGCCGGCTTCGCACTCCAGCGCGGCGGCCTGCCGCACGAGGTCGTGGGCGCGGCGCTCTACTTCGCCAGCGACGCCAGCAGCTACACCACCGGCACCACGCTGAACATCGACGGCCTGCCGCGGTAGACGCGGCTACGAGATCAGGGTGAGGGCTTGCTCCAGCAGGCTGACGGTGTGCGCGTGCAGCTGGTCGCCGATCTCCTTCGGCGCCAGGCCCGCACACGCCCGGGCGTGGGTGCCCTCGAGGATCAGGCCGAGGCGATAGCAGGCCAGCACGTGGAACCAGGTCACGTCGTCCAGCGGGCGCGCCACCTGCGCGGCGTAGCGGGCGATCACCTCGTCGCGGGTGGGCAGCCCGGGTGCGTCCACGCTCACGGACACGCCATGCCGCGACGGCCAGGTGGCCAGCAGGTGGCCCAGGTCGAGCAGCGGGTCGCCGACCGTCACGTGCTCCCAGTCGACGATGGCGGCCAGGCGCGGCTCGTCGTACCGCATCAACACGTTGGCGAAGTGGAAGTCGCCGTGGATCAAGCCGGGGCGGGTGTCGGCCGGGCGATGACGGTCGAGCCACTCCCCCACGGCGTCCACACCCGGAATGTCCGGGCCCGGATAGCCGGACAGCTCGGAATAGCCGTCGAGCTGCTTGCGCCAGCGGCTCACCTGGCGCTCGGCCCAACCGTCCCACTTGCCGAGGTCACCGAGGCCCACGGCCACATGGTCCACCGACGCAAGCGCGGCAATAGCGTCCGCCATGGACAGGCCCATCGAGTGCTGCCACGCAGGGTCGGTGCGGTAGGCGCCGTCGGGTAACCCGAGGGTGGCGTTGAAGCCGTCCACGGGCTCCATCAGATAGAACGCGGCGCCGAGGACCTCCGGGTCCGGCTCGGCGGCGATCAGGCCCGGGTGGGGCACGGGGGTGCCGGCGATGGCCGCCAGGACCCTGGCCTCGCGGCGCATCGTCTCGTCGCTGTTGGCCCGCTTGTGGACGGGGGGCCGGCGCAGCACGTAGGTGCGCCCGGAGCGGGTGAACCGCAGCAGAACGTTCTGCGTACCCCCGGCGATCAGGCCGACGTCGTCGAGCGTGCCGTCACCGAGCCCGCGTCCATCCATCCACCGACGCAGCACCTCGATGTCGACACCAGGAATGTCAGTCGTCATGGTCGGCAAGTCTGACCCTGGCACCGGCCCGAGGCAGAGCCGGACGGCGTCACTCGTCCAGCGCTGCTGCCACCGCGGCGTTGCGGTGCTCCGCCGCCGTCATCCGCGGGTCGCTGGCGACCGCCCTCGCGGTACGCCAGGAGGCCATCGTGAGGGTGAGGAAGATGTGGGCGAACACGACCGTGGTGGCATAGCTGCGCGCCAGCACTTCTGCCATGGAGCGGGCGGCGGTGACATAGTCGAACACGGCCTCGTCGCCGGACCCGAGCACCGCGACGCCGTTGACCTTGGCCGTGAACGCCCACAGGACGATGGCGCCCACGCCGGCCAAAGTGAGTGCACCGTAGATCCGCTGCGCACTGTCGAGCGCGGCCGACGACTCGTCGTCCATCACCGGGCCGAGGTAGTGGCGCCGCTGCTGGACGTACACCCACGGCGAGCCGGCCAGCGCCAGCGCGCCGAGCACGAGCAGCACGTTGCCGCTGAGTTGGATGAGCAGCACAAGGGCCACGATCACGATGAGCGAGTAGAAGGGTGCCGTCGTGATGAGGAAGAAGCCGGGCAAGGTGGTGGCCGGCAGCAGGCCCTTCACCCGGGCACTGCCGCGCACCACACCACCCGGCACGGTGACCAGCACGGGAAGCAGGGTGACCATGTAGCCGATGCCGACCTGCACCCGTAGGCCGGCCAAGAACGCATCGACCTCCTGGGAAACGAACAGCTGCCGTAGCGGCTCGTCGTTGATCAGCCAGTCCGCAGGCAGCACGGCAGGCAGCACCGGCAGCAGGATCGACGCCAACCAGCACACGGTCAGCAGCCGTGAGCTGCGGCGCAGGCTGGCCCAGGACCGGAAGGCCAGGAACACACCCAGCGCAAGCACCGGCGGGCCGAGCAACGGCAGCACCTGGGCGATCACCCCGAGCCCGGTGTATTCGAGCATCACCGTGCCCGTGGCATCGATCGGCTGTTCCGAGGTGACATCTTTGAAGCCCACGATCGCCAGCACCGCGCTGAGGGCCACGACGGGAAGCACCACCAGCAGCACGGAGCGGCGCCAGACGGAATACCCCTGGAGCGCGGCATCCGTCACGTGCGCCGCGCCCAGCTCGTTCACTTCCTGCGGGCTTGGCGTGACCCGCTCGAGCCGCCATGTGAGCGCCCGCTTCACATGATCGCCGACCGTCAGCTGCGGCGGTTGCATCGGTTGGGCCGGCGGGGGCCCGTACCCCGGGGGCGCCACGGCATGGCCCGCGATCGGAGGAGGCCCGTACCCGCCGGGCTGCTGCGCCGGTGGACCGTGTTGGCCGGCGCCGTGTTGCGGCGGCGGCATGTTGGGCGGTGGCATGTTCATCAGGGCCTCCCGTCGGTACAGGCGAACATCTCGCGGGCACTCGGCCCGAACAGTCGGCACCCTAGTGCGGCGCGGAGGGATGGGCGGGTGGGCGGGTCAACCGGCGCCGCGCACCCCGGCGCCGCCGTCGATCACATAGGTCTCGCCGGTGATCCACGAGGCGTGATCGCTGACCAGGAAGGTGGCGAGGTTGGCGATGTCCTCCGGCTCACCCAGGCGTTGCAGGGGTAGCTGGGAAGCGAGGCGGTCGCCGAACGCGTCCACCAGCGCCGCGGCAAAGTCGGTCTTCACCAGGCCGGGGGCAATGCCAACCACGCGGTTCGGGCCGAGCTCGTGGGCGAGCTGGCGGGTGAGGTGGATCAACGCCGCCTTGGTGAGGTTGTAGACCCCGAGGCTGCCCTCTGCCCGGAGCCCGCCGACCGAGGCGATGTTGAGGATCACGCCAGGGCGCTCCTTCAGCGCCAACTCCCATGCTGCCTGGCACCAGAACACCGGCCCACGAAGGTTCACCTGGAACGTCTTGTCGAAGCGGCTCTCGTCCACCCCCATCGTCGGCCCCATGTACGGGTTGGTGGCGGCGTTGTTCACCAAGATGTCCAGCCCCCCGAAGCGATCCAGGGTCGCCTGCACGCATGCCCGTGCCGCGGCGGTGTCGCCCACGTTGGCGGCGAACACAGCGGTCTCACCGCTCATCTCGGCCGCTGCGGCTTCCAGTTGGTCCTGCTTGCGCGACGAGAGCATCACCTTGGCGCCCGAGGCCGCGAGCGACGCGGCGATCGCCTTGCCGATTCCCTTCGACGCACCCGTGACGAGCGCGACCTTCCCTTGCAGCGAGATCTCCATCGCGCCGACGCTAGTGAACGGCCAGCGGCTCCACGTCAGCCGGAGCCGGGATGTGGATCGGCGGGCACAGGTCCGTGCAGCCGAGCATCGTGTGCGGAACGAGGAGGGTGGACCCGTCCTGCTGCGGGATCTCCGTCACGAACGAGGCTGCCAGGAGCCGCCACCAGGAAGTGCGTGCCATGTGGGCAGCATGCACGGCCCGGACGAACCCCACAGGACAGCGGGATGAACAGCAGCCGAACAGCCGGAGCACCCACTCATGCGGCAGAAAACGAACGAACCCCGGGCACTGCCCGGGGTTCGTTTCGGGGTGGAGCTAAAGGGAATTGAACCCTTGACCTCTTCCATGCCATGGAAGCGCTCTGCCAACTGAGCTATAGCCCCGAAGCGGCTGAAACGTTACCGGCTGGGGCGCCGACCTCCAACCGAGTTCAGAGGGTTCGTCGCGACCGCAGGCGGCTGCGCAGCGGGCCGACCGCCATCCTCATGACCACCGTGATCAACGCCGTCGAGACCAGAACCCGGGGCACCAGCGCCATGCGCGCGATGTGCGGAGAGAGGAAGACGGTGGCGCCGGCCGCAGCCGGGTACACCCACAGCACGTCGGTGACGATGCGCCCCCACCATGTGCGCTTCGGCTCGGCTCGAGCCGGTAACTCGAACCAGTCCTCCACGCCCACGGTGCGCTGCACGCGCTCGCCGGTGACGAATGGCTCTGCGGCCTGCATCAAGGCAGCGCGCTGCGGCGAACGCTCCCACAGGCGCAGGTGCAGCCCGTCGATGAAGCGGAACACGATCTGGTACTCGCCGCCGTCGGGCCCGGGGTGCAGCACACCGGCACCGAGGCACCCATGGAACGAGCGGACGGTGGCGACCACGTCGTCCGCCCAGCGGAGGAACTCGGCCTCGTACCCGGGAAGCACGGTACGCGCCACCGTGACGGTGACGGGGTCGGACGCCACACGTGGGAGTTGTGCGGTGTCGAACGGGCCGGAGAGCGCAAGTGCCATGACCCGCTCAACGCTAACGACGCACTGAACATGCCCACCGTGACGAGCATCACACCAGGTCAGGGGCAGTCCCGCGGCTCACGCGGGGTCGAGCTGCCAGTCCACCCGGGCAACGTCGCGGTACAGGCGCTCGATCTCGTAGTACATGCGGATGTCCTCCACGAAGACGTGCACGATCACATCGCCGTAGTCCACCAGCACCCACTGCTGCTCGCTCACGCCCTCCATGCGGATCGGCGAGCGGCCGAGCTGCTCTTTGACCGCGGCCTCCACACCATCGACCACGGTCTTCACCAGGCGGCGGTTGCTGGCGCTGGTGATCACGAAGTAGTCGGTGATCGCCAACACGTCGCCCACGGCAAGAATCAGCGTGTTGTCCGCCTTCTTGTCGTCCGCGGCGCGAGCCGCGACACGCGCCAGTGCGACCGCCTCGGCCGAGATCGGAGTGGTGGGGGACGTTGGGGTCATGCGGAGTCAGCCGATCGTGGTGGACGTGGTCGTCGACGGGAGCGTATTGGCAGTGTCGCCATTGCCGTCCAGGAACGAGGTTCCGAGCCGGAGGACGACCTCGACGCCCTCGATCTGTTCGTCCCAGCCCGGGGACGTGATGACGAAGTCGCCGAAGAGATCGTTCGCCGCGGTGACCTGGTCCTTCGCGGCATCGTCGTACAGTTCGATCTCGGTGGCCACCTGCACCGGCACGTCGGCGCCGATGTACACGGACTGCACGTTGAAGCCGAAGTAGAGCACCAACTCCACGGCCCACCGAACCTGGGCGTCGTAACCGGGCGGCGCCTCGATGCGATAGACGAGTGCGTCGCGGGAGGCCGACATCGCCGACGGAGCGATCGAGCCGAACACCATCACGGCGTCGGTGAAGTCGAGCATCTCGACGTCCAGTCCAGCGGGTGCCTCCCCCGCGGCCAGCGGCTGGGCATTGATCCCGCGCACACCGACTGGGCCGGCGAACAGGCGCTGCACCAACTCCGTGACCGACCGGACGGACGGCTGCGCGGGGCCGGTGCCCGTGGGCATCGGGTCGGCCACGGAGGTCCGCCCCCCGCCGACGGTGGCCGCGATGCCGGCCCACAATGCCAGCTGGGTGGCGCGGCGGGCCACGTCCGGGGCGCCCTCGACGCGCGCCGTGAGCGCCTGGACGACCTGATCCGCGGACAGGCTGACCTCGCCTGCGGGCCACATGACGGAAGGGTCGGTCTCCGGCCCGTCCACCACGTCCAGCGGCAGATGCACCGTGACGGGGGCAACCGGGGCGAACAGTGAGCCGGCGTCCTGCGGGCCGACGACCAACGAATGCCCCACGGTGATCGAGAGCACGCTCTCCACCCCCGTGACCAGCGCCTCGGCCCCACCCTCGGCGTACACCTGGGTGAGCGGGATGCGCAAGCCGTCCACCCCGAGCGCAGTGTCGGCGGAGACGGGAACGGGCACGATGCTGCCACCGCGCTCGCCCTGGGCGGGCGAGTGCAGCACCAACACGGCGACCGTGGTGAGGACGTCCTCGTCGTCCACGAGCGCCAGCAGGCCGACCTCGGTCGGTGTGAGCGACCGCACCGGCCGGGTGAGGTTCCTCGCGCCCTCGTAGTTGCGCAACGCCGTCAGCCCGGCGTAGCCGATGCCGCCGAGAAGCAGCAGGGCCGCCAGGTTCACGGCCAGCATCACCGAGGTGTTGCGCCGCCGGGTGCGAGCAAGAACGGTCACTCCCCCACCTCGCCGTACAGGCCGCGGGAGCGGATGACCTCGAGCACCGAATCGGTGACCAGGTAGTTCAAGGGGCGCCCGTCACGGCAACGCTCCCGCAGGTCGGTGCTGGAGACGTCCAGGTGCGGGACCTCCACCCGAATCCACTCCACTCCGCCGGGAAGCTCCACCGGCTCGCCGGGACGATCCACCACCACCAGACGGGCACGAGCGGCAACTTCGGCATGGCGTTCCCAGGTCCGGAACCCCGCGGCGGCGTCGTCGCCGACGATCGCGAACAGCTCCGCGCCCGGGAACTCAGCACCCAGGCGGGCCAGCGTGTCCGCGGTGTAGCTCGGGCCACCGTGGTCGATCTCCAGGCGCCCGGCCACCAGGCCGTCGACGTCGGCGACGGCGGCCTCGACCATCGCCAGCCGGTCCGAGGCCGGGGTGATGGCGCGGGTGCCCACCTTCTGCCACGGCACGTTCGCCACCATCAACACGACGACGTCGAGTTGCAGCGCGTGGCGGACGTTGACCGCCGTGACGAGGTGACCGACATGCGGGGGGTCGAACGTGCCGCCGAAAAGACCGAGACGGAGAGGCACGGCGGACAAGTGTAGAGCCGCGCACGCAGCGTGGGCGGGCAGCCCGGAAAACGGCGGCACAAGGGTCAAATTCCTGTCGATGCGCGGTTGAGCAGCGACAGGGGTTGACCGATGTAGTACCGTTACATGTCCCCCTGAACCGACCCCCCTCGGC
>JBPOIX010000330.1:0-8394 GCA_052034175.1 Actinomycetota bacterium | reverse complement strand
ACCAACGTGGCAGTGAGCACACTGGACGGCTGGGTGACCATCGACGTGGAGACACTGGAGGTCGAGCAGATCATCCGCACCGAATCCGGGTTCCTCCCAGACGCAGGCGCCTACGTCTACATGCTCTCCGACGACTTCCATCATGTCTTCTTCGGAACGGGATCCACCAACATCGTCGCCGGCGTCAGCACGCCCATGAAGTTCAAGCAGGACCGCTGGGCCACCTGACCCGCGCAACCGTTTCCACCTCGCACGCCCGCGGGCATAGCCTGAACCGCATGGCAACCCCCGAGTTCGAGTTCACCGAACTGTTCCCGCTGGCGCACGACGACACGCCGTACCGGCTGGTCAGCACGGACCACGTCACCACCATCGAGACGCCGATGGGCACGATGCTGATGGTCGACCCCGAGGCCCTCACGCTGATCACCCAGGAGGCCATGCGGGACATCGCCCACTTCCTCCGCCCCGGCCACCTGCAGCAGCTGCGCAACATCCTGGACGACCCCGAGGCCAGCGACAACGACCGCTTCGTGGCGCTCGACCTGCTGAAGAACTCGGCCATCAGCGCCGGCGGCGTCCTCCCGATGTGCCAGGACACGGGCACCGCCATCGTGAAGGGCAAGAAGGGCCAGATGGTGTACACGGGCGGCGGCGACGAGGAGGCCATCGCCCGCGGCGTGTTCAACACCTACCAGACGAGCAACCTGCGCTACAGCCAGATGGCCCCGCTGAACATGTACGACGAGGTCAACACCGGCAACAACCTGCCGGCCGAGATCAAGATCAGCGCCATCGACGGCGACGCCTACAAGTTCCTGTTCATGGCCAAGGGCGGCGGCAGCGCCAACAAGAGCTACCTGTTCCAGGAGACGAAGGCGCTGCTCAACGAGAAGACGCTCCTCCCCTGGCTGTTCGAGAAGATGAAGACGCTCGGCACGGCCGCCTGCCCGCCGTACCACCTGGCCGTGGTGATCGGCGGCACCAGCGCCGAACTGGCGGTGGAGACGGCGAAGCTGGCCAGCGCCCGCTACCTGGACACCCTGCCGACCACCGGCTCGAAGACCGGCCACGCCTTCCGCGATCTCGACCTGGAGGCCAAGGTGCTGAAGCTCAGCCAGGAGACCGGCATCGGCGCCCAGTTCGGCGGGAAGTACTTCTGCCACGACGTGCGCGTCATCCGCCTGCCGCGCCACGGCGCCAGCTGCCCGGTGGGCATGGCCGTGTCGTGCAGCGCCGACCGCCAGATGGTGGGCAAGATCACCCGCGACGGCATCTTCCTCGAGCAGCTGGAGACCGACCCCGCCCGCTTCCTGCCCGAGGTCACGCACGACGACCTCGCCGACGCCGCAGTGGTGCACATCGACCTCAACCGCCCGATGGCCGACATCCGCGCCGAGCTCAGCAAGTACCCCGTCAAGACCCGTGTGATGTTGACCGGCCCGCTGGTGGTGGCCAGGGACATCGCCCACGCCAAGATCAAGGAACGCCTGGACAACGGTGAGCCGATGCCGCAGTACCTGCAGGACTACGCCGTCTACTACGCCGGCCCGGCCAAGACACCGGACGGCATGGCCAGCGGCTCCTTCGGCCCCACCACCGCCGGCCGTATGGACAGCTACGTCAACGAGTTCCAGGCCGCCGGCGGCAGCTTCGTGATGCTCGCCAAGGGCAACCGCAGCAAGGCCGTCACCGACGCCTGCAAGGCGCACGGCGGCTTCTACCTCGGCAGCATCGGCGGCCCCGCCGCCCGACTGGCCCAGGACTGCATCACCAAGGTCGAGGTGCTGGAGATGCCCGAACTCGGCATGGAAGCCGTGTGGAAGATCGAGGTGCAGGACTTCCCGGCGTTCATCATCGTCGACGACAAGGGCAACGACTTCTTCGACCTGGTGAACAAGCCCTACGGCGGCACCCCGGTCGCCCTGAGGTGACCCGGAAGTAGCGGGCCGACTGGTGCCTACTGCTGGCTACTGGTGGCCGTACTTGTCTGCGTGGTGCACGTCCGCGTCGGGCCCGTCGGTGCCGGCAGGCAACGGCGCCTGCAGGCTGACCTCGCGGCCATCGGGGTCGGTGAGCAACGCCTCGGTCACGCCCCAGTGCTGCGGCGTGAACGGCCGCGCGTAGCGCAGGGCCGCCCCACCGGAGGCCCCCGCTGCGGCCGCAGCGATGAAGGCGTCCGCATCGGCCACACCGAGGATCGGGTGCGTGGTCAACGCACCACCGGCCGCCTGCTCGGCGATGAACACGTACGGCCCGCCGGCGGGGTGCACCCACTGGCCCGAGCCGTGGTCGGTCTCGAACACGGCCTCGAAGCCGAGCGACGCCCACAGCGCGGCGCTCGCCGCATAGTCGTGCGTCTCCAGGTACAGCCCGATGATTCCCTCGGTGGTCATGGCGGCGGAGCGTACCGCGCCACCTCCAACGCCCGGTCGCACCCTCGGCGCCGACCTTGCCTGTGACTCCGGGCACCCGGGCCGAAATACTCTAGGAGGTATCCCGGAAGCGTGGTGTGCTGGCCTCGTTCACGAACGAGGGAACACCCATGGCAGCACGAGTGCAGCGCCTGGCAGCGATCACCGCCATCGTTGTCGGCGTCGGAGTGGCGGCGGCACCGGCAGCGTTCCAGATGTTCACCAGGGCCCCTGAGGGCGGCGTGATGATGGACGAGTTCGAGCCGTACATGTCGGCCGAGGTGATCGGCGAGTTCCGCGGCTACCTGGCCACGATCGATGCTGCCACCGGCGAGATGCCCCAGTTGCGCAGCGACGTCGCCGACCCCGCGTTCGACACCACCTACGTCAGCGCGGCCCAGCTGCAAACCCAATGGCCGACGGTGCAGGCGGACATGACCGACCTGCTCGACCGTATGGACCGCAACCTGGACAACTACGACGCAGTGACCGCGCTGCCGCCGTTCCCGATGTTCCCCTGGTTCTTCGTGGCCCCCGGCCTGATGATGGCCGCCGGTGGCGTGTGGGCGCTGCGTACGAGTGGCCGTCGCCCCGCCAACTCGGAGAAGGCCGGTGGCACCAAGGGGCCGTGGATCCTGCTGCTGGCGGTCGGCCTCGGCATGGTGGCCGCCCCGGCTGTCTTCCAGATGTTCAGCCGCGCTCCCAAAGGCGCCGAGATGATCGACGACTTCCGCCCGATGATGACCGTCGAGCGCGTGCGCGACGTCCAGAGCTACTTCATCACCCTCGGCGGCGGGGAGAGCCAGCTGCGCGCCGCGGTGATGCCGGCCCTCGACGCGGCCGGTGGCGACACTGCCGCCTACCCCGCCATCGCCGAGTTCTCCGCCACCTGGCCGGCCATGTTGCAGGACTTCAACCCGATGATCGCCACGATGCGCGACAACGTGGACAACTTCCAGGCCGTCGACGCGATGCCGTCGTTCGATCTGTTCCCCTGGTTCTTCGTCGTCCCCGGCCTTCTCGTGGCCATCGGCGCGGCCCTCGCGCTGCGCCGCCGCGACCCCCTTCCCACCACACAGGAGTGACCTCACCATGAGCTCATCACGCCCCACCCTCCGGCTCGCGTTCGGCGCGCTCGCCACGTTCTCCCTCCTGGCAGCGGCCTGCGGCGACGACGAGACCACCACCACCTCACCGCCGGCCACCGAGCCCGCGGGCACGGACGCCACCGACGCCCCGCTGGTGACGGACGCCCCCGCCGACGAGACGATGCCTCCGGCCACCGACCCGGCCCCGATGTACGAGGGCGACCTGGTCGGCCTGTTCAGCCTGACCGCCGGCCAATGCGCCGACGGGGCCGTGACCGGCTCGTGGTTCCAGATGGTCAGCCCCGGCGGCACCGCCGAGGCCGGCCCCTTCGTGCCCAACGGCGACTCCGCCTGCGCCGACACCAACTACTCGCTGCTGTCCCCCGGCATGGACGCCGGCGTGCGCACCGATGCGGTGCAGGCCGCACCGGACCCGGCGTTCGACGAGACCGGCAACGGCCTGGCCGTGGACATCTTCTCCCCGGTGCCGTTCTTCGGCGTGGCCTTCGCCGGGGCGATGGACGCGGCCGGTGCCGCCCCCTCCGCCAGCGCCGCTGATGGCGTGCTGACGCTCGACCTCACTGCCTTCACCGCGTACTACGGCGGCGGCATGTTCAGCCAGGGCGCGGTCGCCACCGGCACCATCGACCCGGAGACCGGCGCCTACGTGGTGCAGTGGACCAGCCTGATCAGTGGCGGCTCGTTCGACGGCTTCACCGGCGTGTGGCACCTCGAGGGCACCTTCACCTCCGCAGGCTGATCCCCGCAGGCTGATCTCCGCAGGCTGATCCGCGCAGGCTGGTCAGCCCGAGCCGATCTCCCCGGCCAGCTCACCGAGCCGCAACTCGCCGTCTCGGGTCTGGCCGCCGAGGTCCATGAATGCCGCCAGCGCGGCAACGGTCGACGGATGGCCGAGGGTGGCGTTGAACGCGTCGCCTTCGGCCATCAGGTCGTCCACGATCTGCTTCTCCGCCCTCAGAACTGCGGCCTTCGCCGCCGCCACGGCGTGAGGTGGGAATGACGCGATGCGCCGCGCCAGCCGGTCGACGAACGGCCACAGCTCGGCGGGCGGCAGTGAGCGATTGACCCAGCCCCAGCGCTCGGCGGTGAGGGCGTCGATGTCGTCGCACCCGAGGATCGTCTCCAGGGCGCGGGACCGACCCACCAGCCGCGCCAGGCGCACGGTTCCACTGCCGCCGGGCAGGATGCCCAGGGCCACCTCAGGCTGGTTGAACACCGCCCGCCCCATTGCGGCGAACCGCATGTCGCAGCTGAGGGCCAGTTCGCTGCCACCGCCGCCCACCCGGCCCTCGATGACGGCAATCGTGGCCTTGGGCATGGTGCGGAAGGCCTCGCACATCGCGTGGAACGAGTTCAACTCCGTGGCCGGCGCCGCATCCACCGGCAAGCGTTGGATCAGGGTGACGTCGAAGTGGGCGATGAAGAACTCCGGGTTCGCCGAGCGCAGCACCACGACTCGCACCGTGTCGTCCGCGGCCAACTGCTGCGCCATGCGCATCATCGCCGGGTACAGGACGAGGTCGAAGAGGTTGATCGGCGGATGGTCGATCGTGACGGTGGCGACGCCGCCCTCCACCGCGAGGTGCAGCGGGCCGCCGTCGCTCACGCCGCCCACTCCTTCAGCACCTCGACCGTGCGGCCCACTTCGTCCGGGTTGCCGGAGTAGATGCCGGCGTTGAAGTCCGTGACGCCGATGGCCTGCAGCTCGCGGATCTGGTCCCGTACCTCGGCCTCGGTGCCGCAGATGGCGAGCCCGCCTGGGCCTTCCACGCCCTCGCGGTTCATCATCGACTTGTAGCTGGGCAGGGTGTCGTACACGGCGAACACCTGCGCCGCGCGGGCGCGTGAGGCGGCGACGTCGTCGGTGACGCACACCGGGAGGGCGCACACCACCCTCGGCGCGGGCCGCTCGGCGTCCGCCGCAGCCTGGCGCAGGGTGGGGATGGTCAGCTCCGCCAGCGTCCGCGGCCCGACGCACCAGGTGCTGGTGCCGTCCGTCATCGAGCCGGCCACGCGCAGCATCTGCGGCCCGAGCGCGGCCACCACCACCGACGGCCGCACCGAACCGGCCACGGAGATGGCGCCCTGCACACGGAACTCCTCACCCTGGAACTGCACCGCCCGGCCCTCCAGCAGCGGCATCAGCACGCTGAGGTATTCGCGCAGGTGGCGTACCGGCTTGGCGAACGACAGGCCCCACATGCTCTCCACCACCACCTGGTGCGACAGCCCGATGCCGAGGCACAGACGGCTCGTGGAGCCGCCGCCAATGGCGGCCTGGGTGGTGAGGGCTTGCTGCGCCAACATCATCGGGTGCCGCGGGTAGGTGGGCACCACGGCCGTGCCGAGCTCGATGCCCGGCACCTCGCGACCAACCACCGCAAGGGTGGTCAGTGCGTCCTGCCCGAAGATCTGTGGCGCCCAGAACGTGGAGCAGCCGAGGTCGGCGGCACGATGGGCCTCATCGATGACCTCCCCGATGGTGCCGGCATTGATCGCATTGCTCATGGTTCCGAGGCGCATGGGCGGCACCGTACACCCGGCCACCGCGAACACGCTCAGGCGAGCGACACGAGGTCCAGCCAGTCCTCGCTGAAGTAGTCGACCTGGCCGTCGGGCATGAGCAGCACCTTGGTCGGCTTCAGCTCCTCGACGAACTCGGTGTCGTGGCTGACGAAGATGATGCTGCCCTTCCACGCGCTGAGGGCGTCGGCCACGGCCTGCCGGCTGGGCGGGTCGAGGTTGTTCGTCGGCTCATCGAGCAGCAGCAGGTTGTTGCGCCCCACCATCAGCATCGCCAGCGCCAGCTTCGTCTTCTCCCCGCCGCTGAGGGTGCCGCTGGCCTGGTACACCTTCTCGCCGGACAGGCCCATCATGCCCAGCAGGCCGCGCAGCTGGGTCTCGGTGTACAGCAGGCCCGGCGGCACCTCACTGCGGATGTTGTCCAGCAGGCTGGCCTCGGTGCGCAGGTTGTCGTGCTCCTGCGCGTAGTAGCCGACGTGCACCTGGTGGCCGAACGCGAAGTCGCCCAGGTTCGCCGTGGCCTCCCCGGCGAGGATGCGCAGCAGGCTGGTCTTGCCCGCGCCGTTGAGGCCCAGCACCAGCAGGCGCTCCCCGCGCCCGAGGTCGAACGACACGTCCTCGAACACGGGCGGGCCGCCGTAGGCCTTGCTCAGGCGCTCGGCAGTGACGACCGTGACCCCACACGGCGGCGGGTCGGGGAAGCGCACGCGCAGCACTCGGTCGCCGGGCCCGGCCTCCACCCGCTGGCTCTCCAGACGGGCGATCTGCTTCTCCTTGCTGTGCGCCATCGCAGCCTTGGTGGCCTTGGCCCCGAAGCGGTCCACGACGGCCTGCAGGCGGGCGATCTCCTTGGACTGTTGCGCCGCCACCTTGGCCAGCCGCTCCTCGTCCTTCGCCCGCGCCGTGCGGTACTGGCTGTACGTGCCCTTGTACTCCACCACCTGGCCGAGGCTGTCCTCGTTCGGCCGGTCGAGGTGGAGCACGCGCGTGATCGCTTCGTCGAGCAGGTCGAGGTCGTGGGAGATCACCAGCAAGGCACCACGGTATGTGCGCATGAACTGCAGCAGCCAGGTCTTGGCATCGACGTCCAGGTGGTTCGTCGGCTCGTCCAGCAGGAGCAGGTCGCTGCCGGCGAAGAGGATGCGGCTGAGCTCCACCCGGCGCCGCTCGCCACCGCTCAGCACGCCGATCGGCAACTCCATCCGGTCGGGCGGCAGGCCAAGGCCGGCCATGATGCTGCGCGCCTCGCTGTCCGCGGCGTACCCGCCCTCGGAGGAGAACAGGTCCTGCGCCCGGCTGTAGCGAGCCACGTTGCGCTCGCTCGGGTCCGCTTCCATCTCGACCCGCAGCTTCTCGATGCGATCCAGTTGCTCGTCGATCCCGCGGCCGCTGAGCACATGGCTGACCGCGCTGCGCGTGTCCAGCACGCCGGCAATCCGCGGGTCCTGCGGCAGGTAGCCGAAACCGCCCTTGCGGACGATGCGCCCAGCGGAAGGCTCCGCCGCGCCACCCAGCACCTTGAACATCGAGGTCTTGCCGGCGCCGTTGCGCCCCACGATGCCCACCTTGTCCTTCGGCATCACGGTGAACGAGACGCCGTCCACGATGAGACGACCTCCAACCTCCACCGAGACACCCTGGACCTGCAACATGAGTGCCCAGGCTACGATCGCCCCGTGCAGGTGACACTCGAATCGGCTCAGCGGCGCATCGCGCTGAGCCGGCTCGCCCCGGTGGCCTGCGGGTGCGCGTTGGCGGGGGCGGCCGCCTACGTGGGCGTGCACGACCCCGCCGAGGGCGGCTACCCCGCCTGCCCGCTGTACACCCTCACGGGCTATTGGTGCCCGGGCTGCGGGCTGACGCGGGCCACCCACCACCTGTTGCGCGCCGAGTTCGGTGCGGCGTTCTCGGCCAACGTCTTCGTCCTCGTCACCCTCGGCGCCATCGTCGGCGCGTGGTGGATGTGGCTGCGGGCGGCCTGGGGCCGGCCCCCGCTGCGTGTGCCGAAGCGGTTCGGTGTGCTGACCGCAGTGGTCCTCCCCGTCGCGCTGGTGGCGTATGGGGTTCTGCGCAACATTCCCTCGGCGCCATTCCGCGCTCTCGCCCCGTAGCGCCGCCTCCAGCCGTTGGGCGCGTGCGCCGCGTCAGGTGGTCGGCGGGTCCGTGTCGGGCGGGTCGGTGGTGGGCGGCGGCGGGTCGGTGGTGGCAGTCGTGGTCGTGCGGTTCGTGCGCCGGATCGTGGTCGTGGTCGTGGTGCCGTCCACCGGGCCGTTGGAATCGTCGACGTACTCGGTGTCCAGGCACTTGCCAAGAGTCTGCGGCGCGGGCCCCATCGCCAGCGCCACCTC
>JBPOIX010000192.1:0-4040 GCA_052034175.1 Actinomycetota bacterium | reverse complement strand
GCAGCTACTCCGTGACGGCCGTTTCCGGGGGCGGCACCACCGGAGTGCTCGGTGTGGTCGACGTGCGGTTCCCTCCGACGGCGACCGAATGCACCTTGCTCTGGACGGGGAGCCGCTCGAATGCGTGGGAACTGCAGGAGAACTGGGCGCCCTACGGGAAGGCGGGGCTGGAGGGCCCGGTTCGGGCTCCCCAGGCGACCGACCACACCTGCGTGGATGTGACTCGCAACCTGCCGATCACGGTCGCCGCGGCAGGCTCGGTCACCGACCGGTTCACCGGCACCCTGTTCAACCCGGTGACGCTACGCATCGCAGGCGGCGATCTGAAGGTGCTCGGTGAGGCGACCATCCCGGCGCTGCAGATGGCTGGTGGCCTCCTGCACCTCCAGGGCGACGCCGAGTTCTGGACCGGGTCCGGCCGGCCGCCGGTCTCGCTCGGCGGCGGTGTGCTGCAGCTCGACGGGGTGGCGACGGCCCTCAACCCGACCACGGGGTTGACCGGCGGCAACGTGAACGTGCTCGCAGGGACTTCCACGACGCTCGACGGTGGCGTCCTGCGTGCAGGACAGCTGCGGATGGACACGCCGGGAACTCACGCCCTGGTGGGTCGAGGCGGGCACCGCATGGAGATGACGACGATCGCCCAGTTCGAGGGCGACAACACGCTGACGCTCGGGCCGGGTGGTGCGACGCTGTTCGTGCCGCAGGGCTTGAACATCGACTCGGGCAACACCGCGCTGGACTGGCGGGTGGAGACCGGGCCGGACGATCCGCTGTGGATCGACGCGTTCGGCGGCACCCTGGAACTGGCAGACCTCGCCGATCTCGCGCCGGGCGACACGGAAGCCTGGATCAACCTCATCGTCGGTGGCAAGGTCGTGTTCGCCGAGAACCTCACGGACCTCGTCGGTTACCTCTACGTCAGCGACCCGGACGCCGTGGTGCTCAGCGGCGGGCGGTCGCGGCCGTTCTCCGGGTTCGAGTACATCAACCGGCTGGAGGTGTGGGAGCCGGCGACGATCGTCTTCGACGGGGACTTCTACACCGGTGGGATGTGGCTCGACCCCGGTGCCGATGTGACGGTGCCCGGCGAGTTGATCGTGGTGACCACCGGCGATGGCGACTTGACGACGATCCACCTGAACAGCGCGTCGTTGCACGTCGGTCTGCCGAGTCGCTTGCCGGAGGACTCGTACCTGAACCTTCGGGGCGCGGTCCACATCTATGGCGACCTCACGGTGGCGGGGATCATCGACGCCGATGGCAACGACGACATCGCGTTCGACGTCGGTGCCACGTTCCACGACGATCTCACCCTGGAAGCCACGACAGAGTTCCGCGTGGCGGCCTATGGCACAGGAGCCGCCGAGTACACGCACATCACCGTGCTCGGCCAGCTCACCCTCGACGGCACACTCCTGGTGGCCACGCCATTCCTGTTGCCGGAGGGCATCGACCTGCACGTGGTGACGACCGTGGTCCCGCCGATCGGCGCCTTCGACTCGATCCAGGTGCTCGGCGATGGCAACGCGGACGGCCAGCTGGACATCGTCATCGAGGACGATGGCCTCCACCTCACCGGTGGTGGTGGCGGCGGTGGGGGCGGCGATGAGTGCGCCGTCGTTCCGCAGGTGAACGGCATGGCCGTGACCGGCTGCTGGCAGAAGGTGCCGGGCGAGCAGCACTGGATCACCAACGGCGAGATCGCAACCAAGCCCGAAGAGGTTGCCACGATCGGCGGGCTGCGTTTCCGCCCCGCCGGCGGGGTGACGCTGCACCTGGAGTTGTCCGACAGCCTCGATCCGCAGCTGTACGCCCGAGACGCCGACGACCTGGTCGGAGAGATCGACATCAGCATGCTGTTCATCGCGCCGGGCGACACGGTGGAAGAGGCGCCGCTCGGCCGTCAGCGGATGGACTGGGAACTCAACGCGACACCGATCGACCTCGACATCGAGAGCTTCCTCGGTGCGCCGACCGTGGCGGACGCGAGGCTTGCCTCGCCGCGCTCGCCGTGGGAGCTGAGCGTGGCGGTGCGCCTCCCGTCGCTGTTCGGCGCCGAGGTGCTGCCCTTCGACCTCGAGCTTCCCGACGGCGGGCTGGACGGGCTGCGCGTCACCGGGCGCAACCTGCCGTTCGCCGAGTTGGCGCTGCTCGACGACGCCGTGGTGACGGCGCTCGGCGGCGACCGCTGGTCGGTGGAGGCACTGGCCACTCCGAACTCGGTGGTCGGCGCGGCAGCGGAGCTTGCCTATGAGGCCGGCGATCTCCTGGGCGACAGCGTGGTGACGATGACCGACCTGTCGGTGGCCGGGTTCGGAACCCTCGACGCGGTGCTGGAGTACAGCGTGGCGGCCGGGGAGTGGGCCACGCACGCAGTCGCGGCCGACGGATCCCCGGTTGCCCGAGTCATCGAGACCGGCACGACGCTGGTCGGCGCCGGCTCGCGGTTCGTGCTGGGTGCCACGGACCTTGCCCTCGCCGCCACCAACGAGGCGTTCGAGATCGAGAAGGTCGTCGGCGGTTGGGCCTTCGACGGTGTCGCCAACTTCCTCGGCGGCTCCGCGCCCATCGACACGCTCGTGCCGTTCCACTTCCACGACGGGGTCCCCGACTCGGGCGAGGTGCGGCTGGGGGGCTCGTGGGGCGGCTTCGCGCGCTTCGACGATCTCCGCCTGGCCATCTCCGACACGCCGGTGCCCGGTCTCGGGCGGGACTCTGTGGCCTACGACCTCGTGACGACCGTGGTGTCCTAGGGGGAGCAGGTCTCGACGGGGTTGCTCGCGCTCGCCGGTGGTGCGGTCGAACATCTCGACCTCCCGATGGACGTGTACCTCGGGCACCTCGGCGTGCTCTCCGGGCGCTTGGAACGGCTGGCCGAGGGCTACGGTTTCGTCGGCAACGGCGGCCCGGCAACGTTCCAGTGCACGGGCCCCACCGGCACGGTCACGGTGCCCGCGCAGGGCCTGTTCGACCTCTCGGGAGGGGTGCCCACCACGGGAGGGGTGCTGCTCGAGGCGGTGTGCCTCGGCGCATGGACGCTGGAGGCGGTGGAGCTGACCTTCGACCCTGCCGTCGCCGGCTACGAACTCGTGGCGAAGGTGGCGGAGGAAACGGTGACCGGACTGTGGGAGTTGCAGGAAGGCGCGTTCGTCAAGGCGTCGATCGTGCTGCCGGACATGGAGATCGGTGACTGGTTGACGTTGCCCGCCCCTCGGCTGGACTTCGTCGACGCGTCGGGAAGCGATGCGTTCCGTCTCGTGGGCACACCCGCGATCGACGCGCTGCTGCAGGAGTTCGAGCTGCAGTTCACCGACGGGGTGCTCTCGGTGGGCGAGATCCAGCTCGGCGATGCCGGGCCGCTCGCCGCGGACCTGCGTGACCTCGTCGCCGATGCAGGTGAGTGGCTGCCCGTGGGCGGCATCGACCTGACCTTCGACCCGCGGGACGGGTCGTGGCTGGTGGATGCCTTCCTCGATCATCCCGCGGTCAACATCGGCGGCTCTCTGGTGCTCGCCGACGGGAACTTCGTCTCCGGTGCCCTGCAGATCGACGGTGCGGACCTTGGGCCGTTGGGTGTGATCGACCTCGGTCTCGCCGTCGACGGCCCGTCGTCCTTCCAACTGGCGGGTGAGTGGCAAGGCCCCGGTTTCGCCGACAACCGGTCCATCTCCGGAGCGTTGCAGTTCGCCGACGGCGAGCTGCAGGCCGGTGTCGTGGAGGCGGAGGAGTTGCCGTTCAGCGACCTGTTCGTGGTGGACGACTTCCGTCTGGAGTACGCGGGCGACGCCTGGGGCCTGGAGGGCGTGCTGCGCAACGACGACACCGGCACCGCGATCGCCGGGGAGATGATGTTTGCCGAGGGGCAGGTGACCGACCTGACGATCATGATGGACGACGTGCCCCTGGGGCCGCTCGTGGAGGAGGCGCCGGCCCTCCCCCTCACGGCCGGGGACGACGAAGGTGTCTTCAGGGAGGACGGCGTGGTGCGCGGGCCGAGCGCAGGCCCGGCAGGCGGGGGCACCGCACCGCTCGACGAG
>JBPOIX010000127.1:0-6022 GCA_052034175.1 Actinomycetota bacterium | reverse complement strand
GCCGCCGGAGTCACCGCCGCCGCCGGAGTCGCCGCCGCCGGAGTCGCCGCCGCCGGAGTCGCCGCCGGAGTCCCCGCCGCCCGAGTCACCGCCGGAGTCGCCAGCAGGAGCGTCGATGGCCTCGGTGGCCGTGTCGACGGTGTTGTCGGCCGTCGCGTCGACACCTTGCTCGCCCTCGTCGGGCGCCGTGTCCTCCACGTCAGGCTCCTCGTCCGGCTGCTCGTCCGGCAGGTGCTCGCCGTCGGTGGGCAGCATCGGCTCGCCGCCCGCGGGCAGCGGTGAGATGCCGACGAGCGGGTCGCCTCCATCCGCGGCCGCCGCGGCGGCCTCGGCTTCCGCCGTGGCGGCAGCGGCTGCGGCCCGACGGCGACGACGGCGGCGGCGCAGCCACCAGATGCCGAGGCCCAGCACGAGCAGCACGCCGAACGCAATCAGGGCCGCGGTGACGACTCGGCTCTGGCCGAGGTCCTCGGCATCGTCGAGGGTGTCGTGGACGTCGGCGATGCGGGCCCGCACGGTGTCCAGGTCGCCCTCGGCCCACGCGCCGCGGGCCGCGTCCAGCAGGCTGGGCCGGGTGGTGCCCCTCCGACCGATGCCCCCGAGGAAGCCGTCGTCCTGCGCCTCGAGCTCGATCGCGGCGAGCAGTTCCTCGCCCGCGGCCGCCTGATCATCGAGGGCGGCGGACACGGCGGTGAGGTCGGTTGCATTCACACCCGCCTGATAGTCCGTCTCGAAGCCGGCCGGGTAGGCCCGGTCGAGAGTGCCGGCCACCGTGTCGAGTGCGTCGCGGTCCGCCAGCACGCCGGTGGCGGCATCCATCAGTTCCTCCGCCTTCTCGAACTCCCAGCGGGCCATGGTCTGGCGGATGCCCAGCGGGGCGGCCCACTCGCCGCCGTCGTCGGCCAGCGCGTGGTACTGCTCGCGGGCGGCGGTGCGGTCGTCCAGGAGCTTGGCCTGGTTCGACGTCAGCACCCACTCCTCGAGCACGGCCTGTGCCTCGGTGGAGCCGCCGATCTCTTCCAGGAGGTCGAGGAATCGCTTCCAGTCCGCCACCGAACTCCCCAGCTCGGGGTCGTCCTCGCCCTGGTAGGCGATGTCTTGGGACTCGATCGCCGCCAGCACGGCGCGCATCTTCTCCTCCCCGATCTCGTCGAAGATCTCCTGCACGACCCAGTAGGAGGCGTTGTAGCCGTACTCCTCGGTGTCCTCGTCCGCGTCGTCGAGCAGGGGTGTGTCCCAGAGCGACAGCAGCAGATAGCCCGGGTTGGAGGTGCGCGGCTCGTGGGCCACCAGCGGGTCGCCGTCCATGGCCACGATCGCGGCGTTGGAGTACACCTGGGCGAAGCCTTCGCTCATCCACCGATCGGCGAACCAGGCGTCGTTGAACCAGGCGTGCGACAACTCGTGCAGCACGACCTCGGCGTCGAGCTCCTCGTCGATCTCGATCTCTTTGTTGGTGCGGCTGAACCACCCGGCATAGCCGTAGAGGAACGGGGTGTAGGCCTCGCGCACCTCGACAGAGGTCGTGTACGGCCAGTCCTGGCCGATCAGCTCCTCCAGCTGTGGCACGCCCTCGGTGATCTGCTCGATCACGAACTTCTCCCACTCGCTGTCGTCCGGCCAGGCGCGCACGTCGAACGTGCCGCCGCTGGCCAGGGTGACTTCCTCGTGGTCGAGCGCGTCGTCGTTGCGGGCAGAGACGAAGATGTCGAACTCGTCCGGCTCCTGGATGTCGGTGGCGGTATAGATCGTGTAGCCGTTGAGGTCGGTGGAGGTGGTGGCGGAACCGAAGGTCTCCACCTCGAAACCGGGCGGCACCACGACCTTGACCGTGACCTTCCCCTGGTCGCCGATGCCGAAGGCGTCGAAGGCCGCGTAGGCCAGGTTCACGCGGGAGGGAAGCTCGCTGCGCGGGTCGAGACCGAAGATGTCGTAGGTGACGTTGATGCGGGCGGTCTGTTGGTAGAAGAGGTTCGGCCCGAAGTCCACATCGAGCACGTACCAGGCCTCCACCTCGGCCACCAGGCGTGGCGCCACCTCGACTGCTCCGCCGCCGACTCGGGTGGCCGCGACGTTGAGCGCATCCACCGGCACCGGAAGCGTGAAGCCGCTGAAGTAGCGCCGCGTGATGTAGTACCCGTCGCGCAGGTCGGGGAGGGTGTTGGTGAACTCCATCTCCGCCAGCACATGGACCACACCGGTCGCGGGGTCCACGACGTAGGTGGTGGTGCTGGAGACGGACAGCCCGTCGCTGGCCGCGGCGACCTCGGCGTAGGCCACGTTGGGTGAGCCGAACGGCGCGAGCAGCGCGATGGCGAGCAGGGCAACGAAGAGCTTCCGGACCATCCCGCGAACCTAATCGGTTTCGTCGCGTGTGCCAAGAATCGATTTCGGCACCACGGGTCGCAATGTTCAGGGTGGGCAACCTCTCGGCGAATTGTTACTATGCACGTAGTGGAAATCCCCCGCCTGAACGGAGCGCAGCATGTCGAACTTCGACCTTGACCTGAGCAAGTACGACCTCGGCTGGAGCGACACGGGCGTGGAGTACGCGTTCACGCCGCGCAAGGGCCTCGACGACACGGTGGTCGACGAGATCAGCTGGTGGAAGGGCGAGCCGTCCTGGATGACCCAGTTCCGCCAGCGCAGCCTGAAGATGTTCTCGCGCAAGCCGATGGCGGAGTGGTTCGCCGTGAACATGCCGGACATCGACTTCCAGGACATCTACTACTACCTGAAGCCGGCCACGGACCAGGTGAGCGAGTGGGACGACCTGCCCGAGCAGATGAAGAACACCTACGAGAAGCTCGGCATCCCCGAAGCAGAGCGCAAGTACCTCGCCGGTGTCACCGCGCAGTACGAGAGCGAAGTGGTGTTCCACCGCAACCGCGAGGACCTCGAGGCGCGCGGGATCCTCTTCTGCGACATGGACACCGCGCTGCGCGAGTACCCGGACCTCGTGAAGAAGTACTTCGGTACGGTCATCCCCCCGGGCGACAACAAGTTCGCCGCGCTGAACACCGCCGTCTGGTCGGGTGGGTCCTTCATCTACATCCCGCCGGGCGTCAACTGCGAGATGCCGTTGCAGGCGTACTTCCGCATCAACAGCGAGAACGCCGGCCAGTTCGAGCGCACCCTGATCATCGCCGACGAAGGCAGCCAGGTGCACTACATCGAAGGCTGCTCGGCCCCGGTGTACACCAACGACTCGCTGCACTCGGCCGTGGTGGAGATCGTCGTCAAGCCCTCCGCTCGTGTCACCTACACCACCATCCAGAACTGGTCGCCGAACGTCTACAACCTGGTCACCAAGCGGGCCCGGGTGGAGGCCGAGGGCCACATGGAATGGATCGACGGGAACATCGGCTGCCTCGCCGAGGGGTCGACCGTCACCACGCCGAGCGGCGTGAAGCCGATCGAGCACGTGGTGCCCGGTGAGCAGGTGCTGTCGTTCGACCACGCCAGCGGCTCGCTGGTGTTCCGCCAGGTCACCGCGAAGCGGTTCTCCGGGGTGCAGCCGGTGCGCGAAGTGAAGGCCGGCGCCCGCACGCTGCGGGTCACGGACAACCACCCCTTCCTGTCGTACGCCCACGACGCGACTCGCCCGAAGAAGCTCGGTCGCTACGACCTTGCGTATGTCCGCGCGGATCAGCTGGCGACGGCGCTCGTGCCGCGCACGAGCATCGACTTCGGCCAGCCCTGGAAGCTGGAGCGGCCGGACGAGTCGACCGAGTTCGTCACCTCGAACCAGTACGCCGGTGGGCTGTCAGCGCGACGGGCGCGGACAAGCCGCTTGCAGTGGCCGGAGTTCAGCGACGACGACCTGATGTGGCTGTTCGGGTTGTTCCTCGGTGACGGCTCGTTGGAGCCTGGTGGCGTCACGTTCTCCGTGCCCACCACGGGTCGCGCCTACGCCAGGCTGACCTCGGTGATGGACGCGTTGCTTCCCGGTTCGCCCGTCGACGTGCGGGCCGACCAGGGCGCCAGCGGCTGGGCCTCCGTGGAGCTGGTGGAGGCGTTCGAGCGGAACGGCTTCCATACGGGCGTGATGGACAAGCGCATCCCCGCATGGGTGCTCGACACGCCCGAGATGCAACGGCTCCAGTTCCTCGCCGGCCTGCTCGACAGCGCCGGGTGCGCTGCGCGCGGGCGCCGCTGGCTCTGGTTCAAGACGGCAAACCCGGCGCTGGCCGACGACGTGGTGCGCCTGCTGGACACGCTGGGCATCGTCGCCACCCGGTCGGCGGAGGCTGGTGGCGAGGTGCGGACCCTCGACTACCTCTCCACCTCGCGTGGCGCGCATCGGTTGGACTTCGTGGCGGACCCGCGCCTGGTGGCGGTGCTTTCGCCGAGCCTGCAGCAGGCCGTCGCGGCACAAGAGCCCGCCCGCCTGGAGCACCACCGTCGAATCGGCCGCTCGAACCTCGAATGCCCGGCTGCGCTGGAAGTTCGCAAGGTGACGGTGTCGGAGCATCTCGACGAGGTGCGCACGTGGGACATCGAGGTCGAGGGCACGGGCAACTTCGTGTCGCAGGGCTTCGTGGTGCACAACTCCAAGCTGACGATGAAGTACCCGAGCGTGTACCTCGTCGGCACGAAGGCCACCGGTGAGGTGCTCAGCGTGGCGTATGCCGGCCCGGGGCAGCATCAGGACGCCGGTGCCAAGATGGTGCACGCCGCGCCGGAGACCACGTCGAAGATCGTGTCCAAGAGCATCAGCAAGGACGGCGGCATCACCACCTACCGCGGGCTGGTGCGAGTCGACGAAGGCGCCTACGGCTGCAAGAGCCATGTGCAGTGCGATGCTCTGATCCTCGATGAGCAGAGCGAGAGCCGCACCCTGCCGTACATGGAGGTCGGCGAGCGCGACGCGCAGATCGGCCACGAGGCCACCGTCTCCAAGATCGCCGACGAACAGCTCTTCTACCTGATGAGCCGCGGCCTGTCGCAGGAGCAGGCGATGGGAATGGTGGTCAACGGTTTCATCGAGCCGATCACCCGCACCCTGCCGATGGAATACGCCGTCGAGTGGAGCCGCCTGATCGAACTGCAGATGGAAGGCTCCGTCGGCTGACCCACCCCTCCTGCCCCCGCTTTACGTAAAAGCTGTCGAGCTATCAGCCCAGGTCAGAGGGGGTGCAGAGGCCGACAACGTTGACCTAAAGCGGTGCAGGCGGCGGCACGGGGTCAACATTCGACGATGCTGACGGGCACCGGGATCGGTTCGCCGCGGCTGGAGCGGAACGTCACGGCCAGGCCGCCACGCGCGGTCTCCTTGTACTTGTCGTGCATGTCGCGGCCGGTGTCGCGCATCGTGGTGATCGCCTCGTCCAACGACACGAGGTGAGTGCCGTCGCCGTGCAGCGCCAGGCGAGCGGCGTTGATGGCCTTCATCGCCGCCATCGCGTTGCGCTCGATGCAGGGCACCTGCACCAGGCCGCCGATCGGGTCGCATGTCAGCCCGAGGTTGTGCTCCAGGGCGATCTCGGCGGCGTTCTCCACCTGCGCCGGTGAGCCGCCCATCACCTGGGCCAGGCCTGCGGCGGCCATCGCGCATGCCGAGCCGACTTCGCCCTGGCAGCCGACCTCCGCGCCGGAGATCGAGGCGTTCATCTTGAACAGGGCGCCGATGGCCCCGGCGGCAAGCAGGAAGTCCACCACCCCGTCGTCGTCCATGCCGGGCAGGTAGCGCACGGCGTAGTGCAGCACTGCGGGCACGATGCCGGCCGCGCCGTTCGTCGGGGCGGTGACCACTCGGCCGCCTGCCGCGTTCTCCTCGTTCACCGCCAACGCCCACAGGTTCACCCAGTCCAGCGCCACCAGCGGGTCGGTGGGTGCCGGCCCGGCGAGCAGGGTGCGATGCAGCGCCGCTGCCCTCCGCTGGACGTGCAGGCCGCCGGGGAGTTCCCCCTCGGTGCGGCAGCCGCGCTCCACGCAGCCACGCATCGCGTCCCAGATCTCGTGCAGCGCATGGCGGATCTCGGCGGCCGGCCGGCGTGCCGTCTCGTTCTCCATCGCCAAC
>JBPOIX010000280.1:0-2365 GCA_052034175.1 Actinomycetota bacterium | reverse complement strand
GCCGAGCGAGGACGACCTGGTCGACCTGTACGGCGCCGTCGGCTGGACGTCGTACACGGCGGACCCCGCAGCGCTCGCCCGCGCGGTGTGCAACTCGCCGCACGTGGTGACTGCCCGGGACGGCGGTGTGCTCGTCGGTCTTGCCCGCGTGCTCACCGACGACGTGTCGATCGTGTACGTGCAGGACGTACTGGGGCGGACGGCCGCGCGGACCGCAACAAGTAGAATCCTCGACGTGACTGCCCCCCTCCCCGACGGCCTCGCGATCGCGTGCGATCTGGCAGAGGCAGCCGCGGAAATGGTGGCGTTGCGGTACCGTCGCGATCACCCCGGGGCGTCGTGTGACGAGGTGGCAAGTGCCGTGGATCGTTGGTGGAGCGATCGGCGCGGAGCTCCACTCGGCGACTCTCCCGGCCGCGTGCGGGAGCGCGCTTCGCAGTGACTGCTCTCGGCCGCGCGCTCCGTCGAATCGCCGAGGCGCTCGACCTCCAGGGCGTCGCGTTCGCTGTCGTGGGTGGACTCGCGGTGTCGGTTCGTGCCGAGCCGCGGATGACCAGAGACGCCGACGTCGCGGTGCTCGTCCGCGACGACGCCGAGTCTGAGGCGTTGCTGCATTCGCTGGCCGGCCTCGGGTTCGTGGCCGAGACCTTGATCGAACAGGTTGCGACTGGTCGCCTCGCCACCGCCCGCCTGCGGCACCACGACGCAGGGTCGTTGGTCACCGATCTGCTCTTCGCGTCGAGCGGTGTGGAGTCGGAACTGGTCCAGTCAGCGACACGCGTCGAGGTGCTTCCGGGCGTGGTCCTGCCCGTCGCCACGGTCGGGTACCTCATCGCGCTGAAGCTGTTGTCGCGCGATGACCGTCAGCGCCCGAACGATGCCGACGACCTTGCTTCGCTGCGTGACGTGGCGACCGAAGCCGACTGGGCGGAGGCCGCGCATGCGGTCGAGCTGATTCGACAGCGCGGCTACGACCGCGGGCGCGACCTGGCTGCGGCGCTGGAAGTGCTGCGCGTCCGCGGCGCCTACGGCGGCGGCCTTGCCGCGGTGTAGCCGCCCGTCACCCCGGCCGGCGCAGCACCCACACCCACAGGCCCGGCAGGCCGTCGCTCGCGGCGAGGGAGGCCTCCGGGTAGAACATGTACGACGGCGTGCTCGTGGCCTGCACGTCGGCGAACTGCGGCTCCAGGCAGTCGGCAACGTCCAAGCCCGCGGCGCGAAACGCCCGCAGCCATGTGGCAGCGCCGTGGTAGTGGTTGCGCACCCAGCGCATCGGCTCGCCGGGCACGATGCCACCGAAGAACGCCTGGCCTCCGAGCATCGAGGCGCTCGGGTGCGGGTCGGTGACGACGAGCGTGCCGCCCGGCCGCAGCACGCGAGCGATCTCCACCACCGCATCGGTGGGGTCGTCGAAGTGGCACAGCGCCAGGGCACAGATGGCCACGTCGATGCTGCCGGGCTCGACGGGCAGTGAGCGGAGATCGGCCACGTGGAACGTTCCCGCGGGCACCTTCTCACGTGCCACCGCCAGCATCTCGGCCGACTGGTCCGCACCCATGACCTCGCAGCCGTGGGCGGCGAAGTAGGCCGCGTGACGCCCCGTGCCGCACGCCGCGTCAAGCGCACGCACCCCCGGCCCCATCAGCGGCGCCAGCAGGTCGTGCACGAGCAGTTCCTCCGCGGCGATGAGCGGGTTGTGGCCGTCGTACGTGTCGGCCCAGCGCGCATACCCGTCCAACAGGTCGTGCTCCAGCGGCTGCAGTTCCAGTGAGTGCGGGAACTCGTGGCGGTTGGCGAGCACAGCCTCCAGTTCGGCCAGCCGGGCCTCGTTGAACGCGCCGTCGCGATACCAGTGGCGCACGATCGACATGCCGAGGATGCCGGCGAAGTAGTGCGCGGCGCGGATGCTGACGACACCGTCCGGAGGCTGTTCCATTGCCGCAACGTAGCCGCCGGTCGCGGGTTCGGTGGCCGCAGTTTCTTAGGCCAGCGCGAAGCCCTCGTAGCCGTTGGCGGCCACGGCGTCGCACTGCTCGCGGTAGGGCGGCAGGCCGGGCAGCGGCATGAACACGCGGGTCTTGCCGGGCACGTTGGCGCCGAGGTACCACGAGTTGCAGGTGGGGAACAGGGTCATGTCGGCGACGGCGTTGACGTACGCCACCCATTGGTCCTGCGCCGGTTCGGTGGCCTCGATTCGGGCGTGGCCGCCATCGCGCATCGCGACCAGACAGTCGCCGATCCACTCCACGTGCTGCTCGATCGACATGATCATGTTGCTCAGCACGCTGGGGCTGCCCGGCCCGGTGATGACGAAGAAGTTGGGGATGCCGTGCACGCCGAGGCCGAGGTAGGTGCGCGGCCCGGC
>JBPOIX010000074.1:0-7797 GCA_052034175.1 Actinomycetota bacterium | reverse complement strand
ACGCTTGGGCACATTGAGCACCCGCTTCACGCTCACCTCGTCCGCCGGGTTCACCACGGCACGCAGGTAGGCCATGGCGTCCTTGATCTCCCGCCGGTCGTAGAAGCGGGTGCCACCCACCACCTTGTACGGAATGCCGAACCGCATCAGGGCCTCTTCGAGCACCCGGCTCTGCGCGTTGGTGCGGTAGAAGGCGGCCATGTCCTTCCAGATGCCACGGCGGTCGCGGTGCAGGGTCTGCATGGAGCGCGCCACCCAGGTGGCCTCGTCGCCTTCGTCCTCGGCGTGGTAGCGAACGATCCGGTCGCCGCCGCCGAGCTCGCTCCACAACTGCTTGTCCTTGCGGTCCGGGTTGTTGCGGATGACGGCGTTGGCCGCGTCGAGGATGGTCTGGGTGCTGCGGTAGTTCTGGTCGAGGATGATCGTCGTGACGTCGTCGAAGGCGTCCTCGAACTGGGTGATGTTGCGCAGGTCCGCGCCTCTCCACCCGTACACACTGTTGTGCACCAGCAGCCCGTTGGCCACATAGTGGTGAGTGGGACTGACCTCGAGGTCGTACACAGGGCCGTCGTACCACTCCTGCTCCACGGCGAGCACCGGACGAGGCTCCACGCGGCCACCCGCCTCGACCAGCACGGTCATGCCTGGATGCAGGTGCGAGAGCGGGGTGAGGTCGTATGTGGTGTGCCCGATCATGGTTCGCCGACGCAGGTGGAATCCGCCGACCTCCGCCACCCGATGCGCCTCTCGCAGCGCCGCCGCGTAGTCCTTGAACGACGTCTGATGGGGCGCTTCCGCGGACGCGCTTGCGGACGCGCCCGCGCCACCGACCAATACCGCGACGCGTGACAGCACCGAGTGCGCTCCTGCGCTGGCGAACATCGTCAACTCGACGTGGTCCATCTGGGCCGCGCCGGCGGGCACCGTGAAGGCGGCCGGAACGAGGTGGTGGGGCGTGCCCACAACTTCAGCTCCCTCCACCTGCACACGAACCACGGAGCCGCAGTACCGGCCCTCCTTGACGGTGCGTACGGTGCCCGGCTCGAGCTCGAGGTGGCCGCCGGTGCCGAGCACGACGTCGCCCTCGCGCACGGTCTCGATGGGCACAGCGCCGGACGGTGTGCGAACGAGTGTGCCCGGAGGGAGGCACTGGTCGTGGTCGCCGACGATGGTGATCTGTTCGTGGCCCGCGGCGAGGGCGAGGGCGATCTCGTTCTGGGCCTGGTTGGTGTCCTGGTACTCGTCGATGAGGACGTACTTGAAGCGCTGCTGGTAGTGGGCCAGCACGTCGGGGTGGTTGCGGAACAGCTCGACGGTCTTCATCAGCAGGTCGTCGAAGTCCATCGCCCCGGCTTTGGCGAGGCGCGCCTGGTACTCGCCGTAGATCTCGGCGTGCTTGCGCTCGAACGGGTTCGCCGCCTTGGCCTTCGCCTGGTCGGGGCTGATCAGCTCGTTCTTCCACAGGCTGATCTGGCCGTGCGCGGCGCGGGGCGGGAAGCGCTTGGCGTCCAGGGCGAGGTCGCGGATGATGTAGCCCGTCAGCCGTTGGGCGTCGCTCTGGTCGTAGATGCTGAAGTTGCGCGGGTAGCCGAGCGCCTCGCCGTGCGCACGCAGGATGCGCACACACGCCGAGTGGAACGTGCACACCCACATCGCCTTCACCCGTGGGCCCACCAGCGCGGCCACGCGATGCTTCATCTCGTCGGCGGCCTTGTTGGTGAAGGTGATGGCCAGGATCGCGGAGGGCGGCACGCCCTCGTGCACGAGATGTGCGATGCGATGGGTGAGCACGCGGGTCTTGCCCGAACCGGCCCCTGCCACCACCAGCAGCGGGCCGCCGTCGTGCACCACCGCATCAAGCTGGTCGGGGTTGAGCCCGTCGAGGTCGAGCCCGCCCGCGCCTTCCTCGGGCTGGTCGGTGTCGAACAGGGACGGGCCGCTCATGGTGCGCTCATCCTACGGACACCCCGCCCAGCCCCCGGTGGGCCCGGCATCTCGGGCTGTGCTGTCCCGCCCGCCGGGACGAATCCGCCCGAGAACCCGAATTGGGACGATCCAGCCCCAGAAGCCGGAGGCGGGGTGGGCCGGGCCGGTGGCGGGGTGGTGGTGGCGCACTGGTCACTCCAGCAGGAAGGCGGTGACGGTGCCGTCGAAGTTGCGGATCTTGCCGCTGGCGCCATCGCGGGCCACCTGGGGGAAGGCGCCGACGTTGACCTCGACCACCGCGCCGTCGCCGGTGCGCACCAGCACCGTGTTGGCGGCGGCAGGCACGGTGCACACCGCCACGAGCGCACCCTGCTTGCCACCGCTGGCAGCTGCCCGCACGCCCTTGCCGGCGCGGCCCTGCACGGCGAACTCGTCCACCGGCACCCGGCGGCCGGCGCCCTTGGCCGCCGCGGCCAGGAGCACATGGTCGTCCGGCGCCCAGCCGGCGCCCACCACCCGATCGCCGGGGGCGAGCTTGATGCCGCGGACACCGGAGGCGGAGCGGCCCATCGGGCGCACGTCGTCCGGGAGGAAGCGGATGCCCTGGCCGGCGGCGGTGACGATCAGCAGCGGCACACCGTCCGTGAACGGGAGCACGGCCACGACCTCTTCCCCCGCACTGCACTTCACGGTGGCGATCCCGCCCTTGCGGTCGCCACCCAAGAGGTCGTCGCCGCTGGTGCGCTTCACCTGACCGTCCGACAGCACGTACAGCAGGTCGTCGGGGAACGTCTCGTCGATCCACCAGCCGAGCACCTTCGCCGCCGGGTCGAGGCCGGGGAACAGGCTGGCCGCGGCGGTGGGCTTGTCGGTGGGTACCGACGCCACGAGCGTGCGGTGCAACTGGCCGGCGTTGGTGAGCACCACCAGCGAGGCCGCGGTGGAGGTCTCGAACGTCCACAACGGCTCCAGCTTCATCTTCGCCTTTGTGCCGGCACGCGACGCCTGCGCCCAGCCGTTGGCGTCGATGGCCACCGTGGCCGGCGTGTCGAGCACCATCGCCGCCTTGGAGACACGCGGCTGGGCCTCGGTGACGATGTCGGTGACCCGCAGCGCCACACCGTCGAACTCGGGCACCACGTCGTCCAGTTCGATGCCCACCTGACGGCGCAGCTTGGTGGGCGACGCCAGCAGGATGCGCAGGCGCTCCGCTTCCTTGCGCAACTCCTCCGCCTCGCGGCGGAACTCGATGACGGCATCCTCGGTGAGTTGGCCGAGGTTGAGGTCGAGCACGGCGTTGGCCTGCGCCTCGTCGATCTCCCAGCGCGCACACAGCCGCTCGCGGGCGATGGCGCGAGTCTTCGACGTGCGGACGATGGCGATCGTCTCGTCGATGTCGATGAGGACGGCGAGGTAGCCGGCCAGGCGGTGCAGGCGCTCGGCGATGCGCTCCAGCCGGTTCTCGGAGCGGGTGACGATGACCCGCACCCGGTGATCGATCCAGGCCCGCAACACGGTGCGCAGGTTGTACAGGCGGACGATGCCGTGCTCGTCGAGGAAGTGCATCTGCACCTTGTTGGTGACCTGCAGGTTGGTGTACTTCAGCAGGGCGGGGATGATCTGCTCCCCCGCCACGCCGGACGCCAGCCCGATGGTGATCCGCACCTGCCCGTCGGAGGACTCGTCGTTGAACCCGGTGACACCGCCCACGTCGCCCGCATCCACGGCATCCGCCAGCAGGCCGACGAACTTCTCCGTCGACCCGAGCATCGTGTCCGCGTAGGGCAGTGAGGTGATGACGAGCTGCTGCTTGCCGCGGCCGAGGTCTTCCACCGTCCACGCGCCGCGCACCGTGACACGGCCCTGGCCGGAGCGATAGATGTCCACCAGTTCGTCGCCGTTGGTGATCGTGCACGGCGAGGGGAACGACGGCCCGGGCAGCACGGTCATCAGCTCGTCGACCATGGCCCTCGGGTTGTCGATCAGCATCTTCGCCGCGGCGCACACCTCCCGCGGGTCGTGCGGCGGCAGGTACGACGAGAGGCCGACCGCGATGCCGTTGGCGCCGTTCACCAGCAGGTTGGGGAAGGCCGCCGGCAGCACCACGGGCTCCTCCGTGGAGCCTTCGTAGTTGGCCACCATCGGCACGATGCCCTGGTCGATGCCGTCGAGGAGGAGCACACCGAACTTGCCGAGGCGGGTTTCGGTGTAGCGCTCCGCGGCCGCGGAGAAGTCCGGGGAACCCATGTTGCCGTGAAAGTCCAGGAGGGGCACGAGGTTGGAGAACGGCTGGGCCAGGCGCACCAACGCGTCGGCGATGGACTGGTTGCCGTGGGGGTGGTAGAGCGCCATCGTGTCGCCCGTGACCCGAGCCGTCTTCACGAACGGCCGATCCGGGAGGAGGCGCTGCGTCCACATGTCCCACAGGATCCGCCGGTGCACGGGCTTCAACCCGTCCGCCGCGGACGGCACGGCGCGATCCGAGATGACCTGCTCGGCGTAGGCGAAGTAGTCCCGGTCGAGCTGTTCTGCTGCGGGCAGGGCCACCACGTTCTCGCTGAACTCGAACAGGCTGGCGCCTCCGGCGGGCTTCTTCGTGCGGGCCATCAGCGGCTGCCTTCCTTCAACGCGAGGGTTTCACCGGACCGTTCGAGGAACCACTGCTTGCGCGGTTCGCTCTTGCGCCCGAACAGGCGGTCGGCCATGCGCGCCAGGCCGGCGGGGTCGTCCACGGCAACCTGGCCGATGGTGCGCCCCGGGCCGAGCACGATCTTCAACTCGTGGCTGTCCATCTCGCCGAGGCCTTTCATGCGGTTCACATGGCCCTTGTGCTCGGGGTGCTCCGCCCTCCACGCAGCCAGCGCCGCGTCGTCGGCGAGGTAGATGCGCTCGCCGCGGTACACGGTGGACCACAGGGGCGGCATGGCGTACCAGAGGCGACCGGACTCGATGAACCCCGGGCACCAGCGGTAGAGGAACACCGTGATCAGCGTGCGGATGTGCATGCCGTCGTTGTCCGCGTCGGCCACCACGAGCACACGGTCGTAGCGGAACTTGTCCAGGTCGAAATCCTCCCCGATGCCGCAGCCCATCGAGAGGATGAGGTCGGCGAGGGACTTCACCACGCGCTCGAGGTCTTCCTCGTAGGCGTTCCGCGGCTTGCCGCGCAGCGGCAGGATGGCCTGGAAGCTGGGGTCGCGGGCATCGACCGCGGTGCCGCCCGCGGAGTCCCCCTCCACCAGCAGCACCTCGGTGGGGCGCTCGGTCTTGAAGGTGCAGTCGCGCAGCTTGGCGGGCAGGCCGTTGCGGCTCTTGGAGCCCTTGGAGAGCAGGGCGCGCACGGCCGCTTGCTCGGCGTTGCTCTTGGTGCGCGAACGCATCGCGGCGATCGAGAGGTCGGCCACCTTCTTCGCCTCGGCGGGGTTCTCCTCCAGCCAGCGGCTCATGATCGGCAGCACCACCTGGCGGGCGCGGGCCGTGCCCTCCGGGTTCATCAGCTTGCTCTTGGAGTTCCCCGCGAACTGTGGCCCGGGCAGCATGATCGACACCACGCCGGTGGCCGCGGCGAAGATGTCCCGCGTGTTGGGGGCTTGCTCCTTGTCCTTCAGCAGGCCGCGGTCGGCGACGTACTTCTGCACGGCCTCGGTGATGGCGTTGCGGAAGCCGTTGATGTGGGTGCCGCCCTCGGGCGTGGCCACACCGTTGGCGAAGCCGAGCACGGTGTCCCGCCCGTCCGCCGTCCAGCGAACCGCGGCGTGCACGGTGGTGTCGCCATCGGCGTCGCCCACGAACCCCACCACCGGGCTGACGGCATCCGAGTCCGCGGTGAGCTCGGCCACGAGGTCGGCGACGCCGCCGGTGGAGCACCACTCGGTGACGGTCTCGTTGGCAGGGTCGCGCTTGTCCCGCAGCTCGAAGGTGAGGCCGGGGTGGACGAAACTCTTGTGGCGGAAGCGCTCGCCGATGAGGCGCAGCGACCACTGGGGCCGGGTGAACGGGGTGCCGTGCTCGTCGTGGAACAGGGCCAGGTCGGGCCAGAAGCGGATGGTGGTGCCAGTGGTGGACTTGTTGGCCGCAGGGCCGACGTCGCGGATGGGGCCGCTGGGCACGCCGGGCTCGACCTCGCCCTTGCGCCCCTTCTGCGCCTCCAGCGTGAGGCCCCAGCGCCGGCCGCCACGCCACACCTCGGCCTCGAGCTTGGTGGACAGAGCGGTGACCACGCTGGCGCCCACCCCGTGCAGCCCGCCGGAGACCTTGTAGCTGCCGGCGTCGAACTTGCCGCCGGCGTTCGTCTCGCACAGCACCACTTCCAAGGCCGAGCGACCCTTGTGGTTGCCGGAGGTCATCGGATCCACCGGGATGCCGCGGCCGAAGTCCTGCACCGACACCGAACCGTCCTTGTAGAGGGTGGTGACGATGCGGTCGCCGTTGCCGGCCATGGCCTCGTCGACCGAGTTGTCCACGATCTCCCAGATGAGGTGGTGCAGCCCGCCGATTCCCACCCCAGCCGAGCCGAGGTACATCAGCGGCCGCTGCCGCACATGCTGCAAGCCGGACAGGGCCTGGATGGCCGAGGCGTCGTACGTGGTGGTCACTCTGGGAGCTGCTCCGGGGTTCGGGAAGTACTGCTTCGATGGTGCTACACACCCGAAGGCGGTAGTGGGATCGAACAAGTGTACGTCCAACCGGGCTGGCAGGCGCTACTTTCCCGCATCAGCCGCGATCCGTTGCGAGTACTCGGGACGCGCGCAACGGTCGGCGCGTCGTAGACGTACGCGACTGCATGTACGTCTGCTCCGACGCCAAAGGCGCCTGCGATGGTGGTGAGGAACAGCGCCGGAGGCTCCCGAATCCACGCCGGAGGTAGTCAGACGGCGTGTCTCGTCGCAACTTCCAGCCATCACGGCTACACCTGTCGGATATTGCCGAAGTAGACGCCCGTACAACCGGCCGCCACGATCGCACGACGTAGTTCAGCGGCGACCACCACCGCCACCCCGAACCGCGAGTACGAGAACACTACGTGGGAACCAGCGCGGGCCAACGAGATCGCTGGCCGTACGACGGTTGAACCGTCGGAGGTGATCAGCGTCTCGCCAGGGTCGAGGACATCGGGTGTCGAGGGAAAGTGCGGAACGAAGTAGTCGATCCGCGATCCACTTTCGTCGTGCACAACGGCGCCCAGCCACTGCAGTTCATCGGCATCGGCCCGGGCCCTCTCAATCAGGTCTCGAAGCTTGGCCGAGCACAGGCGAATCCCAAGTTCGTTGGCGAGATAGTCGGTCGGCGTGCCATCAACGGTTAGCGATGGCGGCGACCAGTCGGAGATGGGACCCAGTTCGGCCAGCGTGGCGATTCGTTCGGTGTCGTAGTCGCCGCGGGCTACAGGGGCGTCGGGTCGATCGGACCACAGCAGCGTCGAGTATCGCTTCATGACCAGCCGCACTTCCTAAGTAGGTCGGGGTTTCGGCGCACCGGGTCTTTGACGTACTGCTCGAACAGCTCCAGGAACCTGGTCTGGTTGCCGGCAGCTTCTGCGTCGGCCTTCTGCATGTATCGCACAACCGACCCCGGCGCTGCGGCATCAGCCTGTGACAAGGCGCTACCCGCTGTCGGTGCAACGACAACCTCAACGCGCGCGAGTGGCGGCCCGTCGTAGGTGTAAGAGGCTGCATGTACGACACCAGGCGCTACAAAGCCGTCGAACAAACCGGTGAGCACAAAGAGCAGCGTCCGCAAGCGAGCCACGGCGCGAGCCCCTACTGGTCCCCGGCAAAGATGCGCTCGGACCCCGGCTCGAACACTACGAGGTCGACATCGCCCTCCGTGCGAAAGACACCGACCCAACGGTGCTGCTCGTCTACGACGTAC
>JBPOIX010000382.1:0-18890 GCA_052034175.1 Actinomycetota bacterium | reverse complement strand
TGCTGCGTCAGGCTTTCGCCCATTGCGCAAGATTCCCCACTGCTGCCTCCCGTAGGAGTCTGGGCCGTGTCTCAGTCCCAGTGTGGCTGATCATCCTCTCAGACCAGCTACCCGTCGATGCCTTGGTGGGCCGTTACCCCACCAACTAGCTGATAGGCCGCGAGGCTCTCCCGATCCAGTAACCCTTTCGTCAGAACCCCATGCGGGGCTCCGACGTCATCCGGTATTAGCAGTCGTTTCCAACTGTTATCCCAGAGACCGGGACAAGTTCCTCACGTGTTACGCACCCGTTCGCCACTAGGTCTTCCCTTGGATTGCTCCGCAGTGGACCTCGTTCGACTTGCATGTGTTAAGCACGCCGCCAGCGTTCGTCCTGAGCCAGGATCAAACTCTCCAACAAAAACCTGTTCCAGCGAACCGGAACCGATTTGTTAAGAGCTGGGTGCATCACAGGGGAATACCTGTGGGCTAGCACCCAGATCTGACTGATTTGCCACAGGGTTGGGACCCCGTGGACTTTTGAATTGACAGACAGCATCCAGTGCCGACCCGAGGGCCGACTCCGTTGCTGCCCGCACTGGCGTTCAGTCTTCTCTTCCGTTTTCAAGGAGCCGAAGCTCGATTACCGAGCTTCGCTCGGGGCACTCAGCTCCCCTGCGGGGCTGTTGGTGCCTTTCCTTCCGGGCTTTTGGCCCGTCCGGAGCGAGATGCAACGCTATCGCAGCGCCATGGCCGCATCAACCTCGCGGCAGGAATTTTCCGACCACGAAGTCCCGCTTGCCCTTCCGCAGCAGCAGGAAACGGCCTCTGAGCAGGTCCGATGCGTCCACGAGACCGTCGGAAGAAATCTGCCGATTCCCGGCTCGCACAGCCCCCTGCCCCAACAATCGGGCGACTTCGCTGTTCGACCGCGCGACTCCCGCGGCGATGAGCAGTTCGTGGACCCGGAGGCCGGTGAGGTCCGACGGCAGGTCCACGGACGGCACTTCGGCTGCGACGGCCTCTAGCGCTGCCTCCGACGCGGTGGTGGGGTCGCCGCCGAACAGGACCGCTGCGGCCTCCGCCGCGGCCTCTGCAGCCGCTTGCCCATGGACCATCGCGGTCAGCTCGTCCGCCAACGCCCGCTGGGCAATCCGACGCTCCGGGGCAGCGGCGTGTGCGGCCAACGTCGCCTCGATCTGTGGCAACTCCACGAGCGAGAGCATCCTCAGGTACGTGCCCACCATCGCGTCGTCCACCTGTACCCAGAACTGGCGGAACTGGTACGGCGACGTGCGGGCAGCGTCGAGCCACACCGCGCCGCCGACGGACTTGCCGAACTTCTCACCGTCGCTCTTGACCATCAACGGGTGTGTCATGGCGAAGGCCTGTGCGCTCAGCCGACGCCGGATCAGCTCCACACCCGCGGTGATGTTGCCCCATTGGTCGCTGGCGCCTGCCTGGAGCTCCACCCCGTGGGTTTCGAACAGGTGGCGGAAGTCGTTGGCCTGCAACAGCATGTAGCTGAACTCGGTGAAGCTGATGCCGTGCTCGCTCTCGATCCTGCTACGGACGGAGTCCTTGGCGATCATCTGGTTCACCGTGAAGTGCTTGCCGACGTCGCGCAGGAACTCGAGCATCGTGACCGGCTTGGTCCAGTCTGCGTTGTTCACGAGCGTGGCCTGGAAGGGCCCCGGCTCGAAGTCGAGCAGCTTGGAGAGCTGCGCCTTGATGCAGTCCACGTTGTGACGCAACGCCTCGTCGTCGAGCAGGTTGCGCTCCTCGCTGCGGCCGCCCGGGTCGCCGATCATGCCCGTGGCCCCGCCGGCAAGCGGAAACGGCCGATGACCGGCGAGCTGGAACCGGCGCATGAAGAGCTGTCCGACCAGGTGCCCGACATGGAGGGAATCCGCGGTCGGGTCGAACCCGATGTAGAGCCCGATCGGCCCTGCGGCCAGGCGCGCCCGAAGCGCGACGAGGTCGGTGGTGTCGTGTACGAGGCCGCGTGCGGCCAGGTCGTCGAGCAGATCCATGGCCCAATGCTGCCACCTCGGCGAGGCCATTCCGCAGCGCATTCCCTCCGGCTACCCTGCCGCCGGTGCCCACGACCGCCGAGCTACAGCAACGGTTTCGCGACTTCGCCGACACCGCCCGTCCCCGCGCACCGCTCTACGCCCGCCTGTCCGCGGCGATTGCCGGCGACGACGCGGTGGCGTCGTTGCTGACGGCAGCGCCACCGACCCAACAGATCCCTGTGCTGCTGTTCGCTGCGACACACCACCTTGTTCTCGCAGGTGCGTGCCCCGAACTTGCGGCGCACTACCCGAACCTCAGTCCGGTGCCTGACGCCGGCGATCCGTGGCCGGCGTTCCGCGATCTGTGCCATCAACATGCCGCACAGCTCCGGGAGATCATCGCCACGAGGCACACCCAGACCAACGAGGTCGGCCGCTGCGCGACGTTTCTCCCAGCGTTCGCCCAGATCGCCGAGCAGACGGGAAGCCCGCTGGCTCAGGTCGACGTGGGCACCAGCGCCGGGCTGACGCTCGGCTGGCACCGCTACGGCTATTCCTACGCTCCGGGCCCGCAGGTGGCGACTGAGGCACCTCTCGTGCTGCCATGCGGAGTGCGCGGCGCCGCTCCCCTGCCGACCGTCATCCCCGCACACGGGCGAGGCATCGGCCTCGACCTCCACCCGATCGATGTGAGCGACGACGACGCCGTTCGCTGGCTCGAGGCATGCGTCTGGCCCGACCAGGCCGATCGCTTCCATCGCCTGGAAACGGCGATCAGGATGGCACAGTCGGCTCCGCCCGAGCTCCGCGCCGGCGACGCGGTGGACGACCTCGCGGCGGCGGTCGCCGACGTGGCCGAGACCGGGCACCCTGTCGTCACGACCAGTTGGGCGCTCAGCTATCTGGCAGTCGAGCGCCAGCGGGAGTTCGTCCAGCGGCTGGATCGAATCGGTGGCGATACCGACATCTCCTGGGTGGCCGCGGAAAGCCCAGCGCAGACACCGGGCCTGCCGATCCCGCACACCCCCGAGATCGCAGAACTCACCGTGCTGTCGCTCACTCGATGGCGCGGCGGCCGGCGGACGGTCCAACGCCTGGCGACGGCACACCCGCACGGCTACTGGTTGCACTGGGCGCCGGGCTGACCCCAGCACCGGGGCGTCCAGTACGCTCGCCGGCGTGGACGCACGGGGTGTTGCGGAGCATCGAACATGACCGAGCCACCCGAAACGACCGACATGTTCGGTCGGTCTCGTGAACTGGCCGCGCTGCACCGGGCGCTTGCACCGGCAGCGCAACATCTGGCGATCGCCCGCCTCGTGGGCGCCCCGGGAGCAGGCAAGACCACCCTGCTCGCGGCGTTGCGCCAGTCGACACAGTTCTCCCGGATCATCACCATCGCCCTCACCGAGGACGAGCAGGGTTTCGCGTGGGCCGGCCTGGCGGTGCTGCTGGACGACGCGGGTGAGGCGATGGTGTCGCTGCCGGACCAACACCGGCACGCCCTGCTGGTCGCCACCGGTGCGGTGGCAGAAGGGACGGTCGAGCGCAGCGCCGTCGCGTTCGCGCTGGCAGCGCTGCTGGAGGTGCTTTCTGCCATCGAGCCCCTCCTCCTCATCGTCGACGACTTCCAGTGGCTCGATCACTCCACGGCGGCAGCGCTGCTGCTGGCGATGCGGCGACAGCGCAGCACGCCACTCGCCGTCGTCGTGGCACACCGTGACGAAGTACTTCCTGCGGACATCGGTCGTCTCGCCGAAACGCTCCCCATGAGCGAGATCGAGGTCGGCGGTCTCGACTCGGCGACAGTTCGCACGGTGCTCCGCCAACGATTCGCGGTGGCGTTGCCCCGTGTGGAGCTGGAGCAGTTCTGGAGCCTCACCCGCGGCAACCCCCTGCACGTCTGCGAAGTCGCGCGGTTGGTGGCGGAGCACGGCCGCTTCGACGAGCATGACGCGCCCACGTCTGCGATCGCAGCGATCTCCCGCCGCCTCGACGACCTGGCGTCGGGGGCCAAGGAGGTCCTGGCGATCGCAGCCCTCGCCGAACCAGCGGCGCTGGAGCTCGTCGAGCAGGTGCTCGCCCGGCGCTCGCGCTCGGACGTGGCCGAGCTGGAGGCCGCCGGCTTGCTCCGCCTCACCAGCGGGCTGCTGCAGTTTCCCCACCCGCTGCAGCGAGCTGCGGTCGTGCAACTGCTCGGGGGCATCGAGCGGATGCGCCTCCACGCCCTGATCGCCGCGCACACATCGGACCACCAGCGACGCGCGTTCCATCTCGCCCAATCGGTCGACGGCGAAGCGCCGGACGTGGCAGAGGAGTTGGACCTCGCCGCCCGCCTCGCGACCGAGCGCGGCGACACCGATGTCGCCACCCGCCTCCGGCGGCGCGCCGTGCAGCTCACCCCAGCGGATCACCCGGCGATGCTGCGGCGGCTCATGGACACCGCCGCCGTCGCCGCGGAGATCAACGACCCGACTACCTGCGCCACCATGGCCCGTCGAGCCCTGCTGCTGGCCACCTCGGACGACGACATCGCCGCCAGCACGGTCCTCCTCATCGTGGGACTGGTGCACGCCGGGCAGGCGTCGGAAGCGCTCGAGGAGCTGCAGAGCTCGCTGAACCGTGTCGGGGAGCCCGGCCTGCGCGTTCGCCTCCTCGAATACCAGGTCCGCGTCTCGATGTTCGCGTCGCTCCCCCAGGCCCGCGACGTCGCTCACCGTCTCGCGGAGGAGGCCCGCGAACTCGGCGGGGAGGCCGAAGCGCTTGCCTGGAGCGTGGAGCAGGAGCTGCAGCTCATGACCGGCCACCCGGTCGACGTCCCCGAGCTGCTTCGCCGTGCCGAGGCGCTCGATCCGATCGGTCATCAGCGGATCGCCTCGAACCTCGCCGAGATCCTGTGCTTCCTCGATCTCCATGCACCGGCGGCGCGCCTGGAACAGGCCCTGTACGACGACCGGGTGCAGCGCGGCGACTCCCTTGGCGCTGCCCTCGCAGCGTCGCGCCTGTCCGAGTTGGCGCTGCGGTGCGGCCGTTGGGCCGAGGCGGAGACGCTCGTGCTGCAGTGTGTCGAGACGGCCCAGGATGGCGCCGGCGACAGCGACTGCCTCGACGAGCTGGCGGACATGGCCCGCCTGTGCGCCATGCAGGGACGATTCGAAGAGGCCGACGCGTGGGTCGAACGATGCCGTCGGGGCCTCTCGCGCCCGGTCGAGATCCACCGCGTGACCACCACGATCGCGGCAGGCCTGGTGGCCCACGCCCGCCGGGACTACCCCTCCGCTGTCACCCCGTATCGCGACGCAGCCGAGCGCGCTGAACGCCTCGGCTTCACCGACCTGCGTGCGCTCCCCTTCCGCGTCGACCTCGTGGAGTGTCTGATTGCGGTCGGCGACACGGAGTCCGCGGGGCAACTCGCCGACGAGCTGCACCAACGCTCCGCGCACCTGACGGACCCTCGTCCCCTCGCCGACGCTGCGTGGGCACGAGGTTTGGTGAGCTCGGCGCAGGGCGACCTCACCAAAGCGGCGGCGTACTACGCCACAGCGCTGGAGCACTGGAGCCACGTCGACGTCCCGTTCTCCCGAGCCCGCACGCTGCTCGCCGCGGGTGCCACCGATCGGCGCGCCGGGCAGCGGACTGTGGCCAGAGCGCGTCTGGAGGACGCGCTGCGGGTGTTCACCGACCTCAACGCTCAACCATGGATCGCCCGCGCCGAGGACGAACTCGACCGCCTCGGCGCCCGCCGAGCGGAGGGTGACGAACTGACGCCGACCGAGCAGCAGGTGGCCGCACTGGTGGCCAAGGGCCACACGAACGCCGAGGTTGCGGTGGTGCTCTTCATGAGCCCGAAGACCGTCGAGCACCATCTGACTCGGATCTTCCGCAAGCTCAACGTACGCACCAGGACCCAGCTGTCAGCCCTGCTGGGCGCTCGCGACATCTGAGTGCGCACCGCGGCGCGGCGAACTCACTTCATGCCGGGCTTGCCCTTGCCGCCCTTGCGCTGGGTCTGCTCGAACACGGTGCTGGCACGGGCGACAATCAGCGGGTCCACCGGCCCGATTCGCTCGATGTCCTTGTTCGCATAGGGCAGCTTGTGCAGCACGTAGCGCATCGCGTTGAGGCGCGCCCGCTTCTTGCAGTCGCTCTTCACCATCGTCCAGGGCGCGGCGGTGGTGTCCGTATGCAGGAACATGTTCTCCTTCGCCCGCGTGTAGTCGTCCCACTTGTCCAGGGAAGCGAGGTCGATCGGCGACAGCTTCCACTGCTTCAGCGGGTGCTTCTGGCGCTCGGCGAAGCGGCGGCGCTGCTCGGCCCGGCTGACGGAGAACCAGAACTTCACCAGATGCACGCCGCTGCGTACGAGGTGCTCCTCGAACTCGGGCGCCTGCCGCATGAACTCGGCGTATTCGTCCGGCGTGCAGAAGCCCATCACGTTCTCCACGCCGGCCCGGTTGTACCACGAGCGGTCGAAGAGCACGATCTCGCCGGCCGTCGGGAGGTGCTGGACGTAGCGCTGGAAGTACCACTGGCCACGCTCCAGTTCGGTCGGCTTCTCCAAGGCCACCACACGCGCTCCGCGGGGGTTGAGGTGCTCCATGAAGCGCTTGATCGTGCCGCCCTTGCCTGCTGCATCGCGGCCCTCGAACAGGATCACGACGCGCGAGCCGCTCTCTTTCACCCACGCCTGCAGCTTCAGCAACTCGACCTGCAACTGGTACTTCTGAGCCTCGTACGTCTTGCGCGACAGAAGGTTCTGATAGGGGTAGATCGCATCCTGCCAGTCCTGCACCAGCTCGTCGTCGGCATTCATCGGCGGGTTGCCGAACACGACGTCGTCCTGGTGGTCGAGCGAGCCGCGGAGCACCTTCAACTCGTCGGGCGACGAGCCCGCCAGGACCGCTTGCAGCCACAGCGCCACCGAGGACAACTCGTCGCGGTGAGCGTTGTGCAACACATCCCGGACCGCGTTCACCTTCGCCAGCTTGGCCGCCTCCTCTGCGCGGTGGACCTCGAAGCGTTCGATGCCCGCGGGTGTCAGGGCGGGCGCACGGTCACCTTTGGCGACGCGGCGCGGCCGTTCGGTCTTCGTCATTGGATCTCCCCCTCAGGATCGGGCACACGGGTTGCAGCGACGTTAGGCCGAGCGGCCCTCGCCGCGGTAGGGGCGAACTACCCCAGCCGCCAACGGCGCGGCCAGTCGGCGGCTTTGGTGATGCCGACGCGGGGCGAGATCAGCGGCGAGGTCGGCGGCGCGACGCCGTCGTCGAACAGCTCCGCGTTGGCACCATCGAGCTCGCGACCCACCGCCAACTCTCGGCAAAGACGGCC
The DNA here is from genome assembly GCA_052034175.1 of Actinomycetota bacterium. GTDB lineage: Bacteria > Actinomycetota > Acidimicrobiia > Acidimicrobiales > Ilumatobacteraceae > UBA668. The sequence continues at coordinate 11,565 of JBPOIX010000382.1, read as the reverse complement.
GGGCCCGGAAGTGCGCCGCGGCTCCACACCGTCCACGATCACCGCTCGGATCAGCACCGCCTGCCCGTCGCCGACGCCGCCCGTGACCAGGTTCAGGCAGTGGTACATGCCGTAGATCAGGTACACGTACCAGTGCCCCGGCGCGCCGAACATCGCTGCATTCCGTGGGGTGAGCCCGCGAAACGAATGGCTTGCAGGGTCGTCCTGTGTGTAGGCCTCGACCTCGGTGATCCGTGCCAGCCGGCCACCGAGGCGCGCCACCTTGTTGAGCAAGTCCGGCGCGACGACGGTGGCGTCGCGTTCAGCCCAACTCGGGGGCAACGGCTGCACGCCACTCCACCAGCTTGGCCCGGAAACGATCGGTCTGCACGGCCACCGCCGCCGGCCCCGCGCCCCCCTTGGTGGTGCGCCGCTTCACGGCCACGCCCGGGGCCACGAGGGCTGCGGCATCGGGGCCGAGCGCCTCGTGAGCGCGGGCCAGCTCGCGCAGCGAACCCTCCCCCGCCAGGGCCCGACGCACCAGCGTGCCGACGATCGCGTGGGCGTCACGGAACGGCGTGCCCCGCTGCACCAGCCATTCGGCGAGGTCGGTGGCGGACGTGGACTCCGCATCGGCTGCGGCCTGCATCCGCTCGGGGACCCACACGATCGTGGCCAGCATGCCGCGCATCGCCCCGAGCGCCAAGCGGATCTGATCCACCGCGTCGAACAGCGGCTCCTTGTCCTCCTGGTAGTCGCGGTTGTAGCTGAGCGGGAGGCCCTTCATCGTGGCCAGGAAGCCCGTGAGGTTGCCGATCAAGCGCCCGGCCTTGCCGCGGGCCAACTCGGCGATGTCAGGGTTCTTCTTCTGCGGCAGCATCGAGCTGCCGGTGGCGTAGGCATCGTCGAGCTTGGCGAAGCCGAACTCATCCGTCGTCCACAGCACGATCTCCTCACCGATGCGCGACAAGTTGATGCCGACGAGGGTGAGCACGAACAGGGCTTCGGCGATGTGGTCCCGAGACCCGACGGCGTCGAGCGAGTTCTCGAACCGTGCGGCGAAGCCGAGCGCCTCGGCGGTGACGTCCGGGTCGAGCGGGAGCGACGAGCCTGCCAGGGCGCCGGCACCCAGGGGCGAGACGTCGATGCGCTCCAGCGCATCGAGAATGCGGTCCACGTCGCGCCCCAACGCCCACCCGTGGGCCAGCAGATGATGCGCCAGCAGCACCGGCTGGGCGCGCTGCAGATGGGTGTAGCCGGGCAGATAGACGCCGTCGGCGTCGACCGCGCGCTCGAGCAGGACTTCCTGCAGGTCGACCACCCGGCCGCCGATGGCGAGCAGCTCCCGCTTCAACCATCGACGCACGTCGGTTGCCGACTGGTCGTTGCGGCTGCGGCCGGTGTGCAGCTTGGCGCCTGCGGCGCCCGCAAGCTCGGTGACCCGCCGTTCGACGGCGGTGTGGATGTCCTCGTCCGACGACACGAAGACGAACGTGCCGGTGCGCATCTCGTCGGCCACATGGTTCAGCGCCCCGAGCACATCGGCGGCCTCCGCCTCGCTGATGATCTGTGCTTTCGCCAGCCCGAGGACATGGGCCACCGACCCGGCGATGTCGTCCGCCCACAGGCGCTTGTCGAACGACAAGCTCTCGGTGTACGCCATCAGCTCGGCGGCCGGGCCGCCTTCGAAGCGGCCGTGCCACAGGGTGTTGCCCTGCCCCGCTGCGCCGCTCATGACAAGCCCGCCAAGTCGCGAAGGTGTGCGGTGAGGGCCTGGCCCCCGAGTTCTTCTTCTGCCACGCACAGCAGTGTGTCGTCGCCGGCCACCGTCCCCAACAGGCCGGCCATGCCGCTGCGGTCGAGGGCGCTTGCCACCACGTGGGCACATCCGGGTGGGGTTCGCAGCACGACCAGGTTGCCGCTGCTGCGCACCTCGGCGACCCACTCCCCCATCACCCGGCGCAACTGATCCTCCGGGGCCAGCCGATTGGGCTCGTACTCGGGGATCGCATAGACGGTTTCGCCGCCGGGAACGCGCACCTTGACGGCGCCGAGGTCCTCCAGGTCGCGAGAAACCGTGGCCTGTGTGGCGGCGATCCCGTCGGCGGCGAGAAGGTCGACGAGCTGGGGTTGATTGGTGACCGCATGCTTGGCAACCAGCTTGGAGATGGCCTGCTGGCGTTGCACCTTGGACGACATCAGCGCACCCCCAGCACGAACGCCAGCAGCCCACGAGCAGCGTGCATGCGGTTGTGCGCCTGAGCGATGCAGTGGCTCTGGGGCCCGTCCATCACCTCGGCGCTCACCTCAGAGCCGCGGTAGGCAGGCATGCAGTGATAGAAGCCGGCGCCCGGGGCGGCCAACGCCATCATCGCCGCATCGACCTGGTAGCCCTCGAAGACCTTCACACGCTCCGCCTTCTCCGCTTCCTGCCCCATGGACGTCCAGGTGTCGGTGTGGACGGCCGTCGCTCCGACGACGGCGTCCACGGCCCGGTGCACCTGACGCACCTGGCCGGCGCCGATGCTGTTCAGCCGTTCCAGCTCCGCCTCCGAGGCGCAGTAGCCAACAGGACACCCGAGCGACACGTTCGCCCCCAGCAGCACGCAGGCTTCGGCGAGCGAGCGGGCGACGTTGTTCCAGTCCCCCACGTACGCCACGGTGTGGCCGGCCAGTGGGCCGTGAACCTGCTCCATCGTGAGCACGTCGGCCAACGCCTGGAGCGGATGGGACCACTCGCTGAGCATGTTCACCACCGGTACCTGACTGATGGCCGCCATGCGCACCACCTTGTCGTGTTGGAACACCCGGGCGGCCAGCAGTGCGTGATAGCCGGCCATCACCCGGGTCACGTCCTCCACGGTCTCGCGGACGTCCAGCCCGACTTCCTCACCGCGGGTGTACACGGGGTGGCCGCCGAGCTGCACCACGGCCATCTCCATCGAGTGCCGCGTGCGGTTCGACGGCTTCTCGAAGATCAGCGCAACACCCTTTCCGGCAAGGAGCCGAGGAAGATCGGTGCGCTGAGCGAGCGCCAGAACGACCCTCAGTTCGTCGGCCTGGAGGTCGGTGATGTCGAGGAAGTGGCGGCTCATGACGGCAGGTGCCTTTCGAGAACGACGCGGAGGATGGAGACCGCTTCGTCGATCTCCGGGGAGGACACCGTGAGCGGCGGGGCGATGCGCAGGGCGGTGCCCGTGACGGCGTTGGTGACCAGCCCGTGCTCCAGCAGGTCGGTGTAGACCGCCTTGGCATCGATGCCGTCGGTCAACTCGGCGGCCAGCAGCAGGCCCGTGCCACGAACCGACGCCACACCCGGCGTGGCGAGCAGCTTTCCGGTGAGCTCGGCCCCGCGGGCCCGGGCCAGCGCGGGGGCATCGATGCGGCGCATCTCGTCGAGCACGGCGATGGCCGCGGCAGTGGCAATCGCCGTGCCGCTGTAGGTGCTGCCGTGGTCGCCCGGGCGGAACACCCCGGCCACTTCCGCGCGAGCCCACACCGCACCGATCGGCACGCCGTTGCCGAGCGCCTTGGCCATCGTGACCACGTCGGGAACGATGCCCGCGTGTTCGAACCCGAACCACTCGCCGGTACGCCCGAGCCCCGTCTGGATCTCGTCCATGATCAGCAACAGGCCGCGCTCGTCGCAGAGCTCGCGGACGGCCCGCAGGTACCCGGGGTCCGCCGGCAGCACGCCGCCCTCGCCCTGCACCGGCTCCAGGAGGACGGCGCCCACCGTCGGGTCGAGTGCCGCAGCCAACGCGTCGAGGTCGTTGAAGGTGGCATGCCGGAAACCGTCCGGCATCGGATGGAACGGCTCGTGCTTCGCTGGCTGCCCGGTGGCGGCCAGGGTGGCCAGGGTGCGACCGTGGAAGCTGCCGTAGGCGCTGACCACGCCGTGCCGCCCCCTCCCACCGAACTTGCGGGCCAGCTTCAGCGCTGCCTCGTTGGCCTCAGCGCCGCTGTTGCAGAAGAACACCTGCCCGCCGTAGCCGGTGACGTCCGCCAGGAGGGCGTTGAGCTTGATCGCCGCCTCGGTGGCCACCGGGTTGGCAAACAGATTGCTCACGTGCAGCAGGGTGGCCGCCTGCTGGCTGAGCGCGGCGGTGACCGCCGGGTGGCTGTGGCCGAGCGAGGTGACGGCAAGGCCGCACAGAAAGTCCAGGTAGCGCTTCCCGTCCGTGTCCCACAGCTCCGTACCCTGGCCGCGGGCGAACATCACCTGCGGCGGGCCGAACACGGGCATGAAGGGGCACTGGGCCCGACCTTGCGTATCGAATGCGTGAGCGCTCATCTGACCATCGTTCCGATCCCCTCGTCGGTGAAGAACTCGAGCAGCAACACATGCGGAATGCGGCCGTCGAGAATGTGCGCCCGCCGGACACCGGCGCGCACCGCGCCGACGCAGCTTTCGACCTTGGGGATCATCCCCCCGGCGATGGTGCCGTCGGCCATCAGCGCGTCCAGCTCGTCGGGCGTGGTCTGGCGGATCAGGCTCGCAGGGTCGTCCACCACGCGGCGCAGGCCCTCGATGTCGGTGAGGTACACCAGCTTCTCGGCCCCCAACGCCTCGGCGATCGCCCCGGCCACGGTGTCGGCGTTGATGTTGTACGCCTGGCCGCCGCCGTCCGTGCCGATCGTGGCCACCACCGGGATGAAGCCTTCGTCGAGCAAGCCCTGCAGGATGCCCGGGTTGATGGCTTCGACGTCGCCGACGAAGCCCAGCTCCGGGTCGCGGGCCACGGCCCGGATCAGGCCGGCGTCCTCGCCACTCACCCCGACGGCCAGCGGCCCGTGCACGTTGATGGCGCTGACCAGCTGTGGGTTGACCTGGCCGATCAACACCATGCGGGCGATGTCCACCGTTTCGGCGTCGGTGACGCGCAACCCCTTGCGGAACTCGGTGACCTTGCCGAGGCGTTGCATCAGGCTGCTGATCTGGGGGCCGCCGCCGTGCACGACCACAGGGCGCATGCCCACCTGGCGCATGAGCACGATGTCCTCGGCGAACAACGCCAGGGCGTCATCCTCGGAGGCACCCGCGAGCGCGTTGCCGCCGTACTTCACCACCACAACCTGGCCGGCGAACCGGCGAATGTAGGGCAGCGCCTCGACCAGCACTGCCGCCTTGTCGGACGGGGTGGCGGTCACGGGTACATCCCCACTGCACTGAGGCCGGCCGTTTCGGGAAGGCCGAGGGCCACGTTGGCTGCCTGCACCGCACCGCCAGACGCCCCCTTGGCCAGGTTGTCGATGGCGCAGATGGCGATCACCGTGCCGGTCCGCTCGTCGAAGCGGGCGGTGAGATGAGCGGAGTTGCTGCCCAACGTGGCCTTGGTGCTCGGCGAGCCCTCGCCGACCACCACGAACGGCTCGCCTTCGTAGGCCGCGGCCAAGGTGGGCCACAGCGACTCCGTGCTCACGTCCGCGGTGGGCCGGGCATAGCAGGTTGCCAGGATGCCCCGGTTGATCGGCGCAAGGTGCGGGGTGAACAGCACCTGGGCGCCGACCTCCTGCTCGATCTCCGGCGTGTGGCGGTGGTCGAGCAGGCCGTACGCCGTGACGTCCTCGTTCGCCGTGCAGAACAGCGACGTGTGCTTCAGCGCCCGCCCTGCACCGCTGACGCCGGTGATGCTGTCCACGACCACTCCCGTGGTGGCAATCAGGCCGCGGCGAACCAGCGGTGCCAGCGCCAGCGTGGCCGCGGTGACATGACACCCGGGAGTGGCCACGAGACGAGCGCCGCGCAGCCCCGCGCGGTGCAACTCCGGGAGGCCGTACACGGCCTCGGCCAACAACGACGGCTGATCGTGCTCGAAGTGGTACCAGGTGGGGTACTGGGAGGCGTCCTTCAACCGATAGGCGGCGGAAAGGTCGACCACGCAGCCGACCGTGCCGACGAGTTGAGGGGCCAGCGCCATGCTGGCCTCGTGCGGCAGCCCGAGAAAGACGACATCCAGCCCCTCGGCCCGCGCCGGGTCGAAGGCCTCGAAGACGAGGTCCGGGTAGCGGGCCGCCAGGCTCGGGTAGAGCGCAGCGGCTCTCGTGCCCGCCTGGGTGTCACCGGTGGCGTAGGCCACCTGCAACTCAGGGTGCGCGGCGCACGTCCGCAGCAGTTCGGCGCCGGTGTATCCCGACGCCCCGATGATTCCAGCACGCAACATAGACGCATGATCATACGAACTACTGCATGGTCATGCAACTATCGTCGCGGGCGGGCACTACGACGTCGGAGCCGTGTCCTCGAAGCGAATGTCCACGCGCTGGAAGCCGAGGCCTCGCAGCAAGGCGTACAACATCGACTTGGTGTTGTTCTCCGCCCGCTGCATCAGATCGGTCTCGATCGCGGCCGCGGCCATCTTGGCGGAGGCCGCGTCGTAGAGCGGCGCTTCGCTCGTCGGGTTGTCGCTGAAGACCCCGCCGATCCGGTTCAGCAAACCTCGGTCGCGGTTCATCACATGGCTCAGGTCGTGGTCCAGAACGGGGGCCTGCAACACCGGGCGGGGCAGGGTGACGATGACGGACGACGACCGCTGATTCACCTCGAGAGCTCCCTGCCCGATGCCGCGGAAGTCGACGACGGCGTCAACCGTGCCGACACCGACGAACTGGACGCGTTCACCAGCGATCGCCGACGGCAGCCACTGCACGTCCTGCTCCTGGTCGATCGTGACTTCGAACTGGCCCTGCGCGGCGTGATACTCGCTCAGCGAACGGAGATCCACGATCACCACCGGGGGCGAGTGATCGATGGTCTCGGTCGTGAACGGCGTGCCCCACAGCTTGCCGGCCACCACGACGGCGGCGACGACAAGGCCGACGAGCACCATCAGGCCGAAGATGACAGACGGGAACCGGCGGCGGTTCGAGTGCATCATGATGTGTGTTGTGTCTCCTCACGGTTCCAGGGGGAACCAGATGGAGACGCCGCCACGGCAGACTGATGACGTGGATTCGCCCGGAGTGACACCCGACACGAACTTCCCCGGCTCGTGCAAGGGCCGGCTGCTCGTTGCCACCCCGCCGCTGGACGACCCCAATTTCGACCACACGGTGGTGTACGTGCTGGAGCACCACGACGACGGTGCCGTCGGGGTCGTGCTCAATCGGCCCATCGGCGAACCCCTCCCCGAACAGCTGGAACGCTGGGAGCCGTACCTCTCGCCACCCCAGGAGCTGTTCTCCGGCGGGCCCGTGGAGCTGGACGCGATGATTGCGCTCGCCCGTCTGGACGGGCCGACCGAGGGGGCCTGGAGCCCCGTCGTCGGCGATCTCGGCTCGGTCGACCTGGCCCACGACCCTTTGGTCGTTGCCGACAGAGTCGTCCGCCTGCGGGTTTTTCAGGGCTACTCCGGGTGGGGGCCGCTGCAACTGGACGCCGAGCTCGCCGAAGGCGCGTGGATGGTGTTGCCCGCCGAGCCCGCGGACATCTTCACCCTGCGCCCGGCCGACCGGGGGCGCGCGGTGCAGCGCCGCCAGGGCGGCCGGCTGGCCTGGGTGGCCAACGCCCCCGACGACCCCAGCAGCAACTGACCCCGGCTGGAACCGCTGGGGCCGGTTCGGCGCCGCCTCAGCCGCGCAGTTGCCCGCCGAGCTTCGCCACTGCGGCCACGACCTTGTCGCGCAACGCGGCAATGTCGGTATCCGCCAATGTGCGGTCTGCGGCCTGGACGCGCAGCCGGTAGGCAAGGCTGCGGCTGCCGTCCGGCACCCCTTTCCCGCGGTAGGTGTCGAACAAGGCCAGCCCCACCAGCGTCGCGCCGGCACCCTGGCGGATCGCCTTGTCCACCTTCTCCGCGGCGGTGGTGTCGGGCACCACGAACGCCAGGTCGAAGTCGCTGGAGGGGAACCGGCTGGTGGCCTTCCATTGCGGCACCTTCGGCTCCATGGCCAGCAACACGCTCAGGTTGAGCTCCAAGAGGGCCACGCGTTCGGCGATCTCATAGCCGTCCAGCGCGTCGGGGTGCACCTCCCCCACCACGCCGATGGCATCCTTGCCGTAGCTCAACGTGGCGGAACGGCCGGGGTGCATCCCCTCTGGCACATTGCCCTGATCCAGCCGGGCTCCCCAGCCCATGGCCGATGCGAGCTCACGCCACACCGCCACTGCGGCAGGAGCTTGCGCGCCGGCGAGCACCACGGCCAACGCTTCGTACTCGGCGGGCAGGACGTCGTTGCTCGGCGGGTAGACGTGGCCGATCTCGAAGAGCTGCGCACCCGCGGTGCGATGCGACCCGTTGAACGCCACGGCCTTCAGCAGCCCGGGCCGCAGCGAGGTGCGCAACACGTCGTCCCCGGTCACAAGCGGGTTCACCAGCCGGACTGCTGCGCCGGACAACCCGGCGCGTTCGAGGTCGCCGTCGCTGAGGAACGGATGTGGCATGGCCTCGCTGATGCCCAGGCCGAGCAGCACCTCACGGAGGCGTCGGCGGCGCTGCTGCATCGGGGTGAGGCCCCCTGGCAGGGACGACTTGGGCACCGTCTTGCCAAGGCGGTCGTAGCCGTAGTGGCGGGCCACCTCCTCGACGATGTCGATCTCCAGGGTGCAGTCGGGTCGCCACGTCGGCACGGTGACCGCCAGTGCGCCACCCTCCGCCGGCGCACACACGAAGCCGATCGGCTCGATGAGCGCACCGATCTGCTCGGCGGTGAACGAGGTGCCGAGCAGTGCACCGACGCGGGCAGGTCGCACCGCGATCGTGGCGGCGGCCGGCACGTGTTCGCTCCGCGCGTCCACTGCGCCGGCGTGCACCACGAGGTTGGGGCAGGTGAGGCGCAGGAGTTCCACGAAGCGGGCGACACCCGCTCCGATGCCGTGGGGGTCCATCCCGCGCTCGAAACGAGCCGAGGCCTCGCTGCGCAACCCGGTGCGGACCACGCTGCGCATGATCGCAGTGGGCTCGAACCATGCGGTCTCGAGGGCCACCGTCGTGGTGCCGTCGCCGATCTCGGTGTTCTGCCCGCCCATGATCGCTGCCAGGCCGATGGGGCGATCGGTGGCGTCGCAGATCAGCAGGTCGTCCGCAGTGACCGTTCGTTCCACCCCGTCGAGGGTGATCATCCGCTCGCCCTCGACCGCCAGGCGGACACGGAAGCCTTTGCCGCCGAGCGTCTCGAAGTCGTAGGCATGGTTGGGCCGATTGCATTCCAGCATCACGTAGTTGCTCACGTCGACGACGTTGTTGATCGGCCGCATGCCCGCGGCGCTGAGGCGGCTGGCCATCCAATCCGGCGACTGACCCACGTGGATTCCGCTGAGCACCACGCTGGTGAAGCGCGGGCAGCGGGCGCCGTCGACGAGTTCCACGGTGGCGGTGAGGGGGCTGCCGCTGGCATCGATGGCCGGAGGCTCGTAGGCGAACGGCACGCCGAAGCGCGCGGCCAAGTCGCGGGCCACACCGACATGGCCGTAGGCGTCCGGCCGGTTGCGGAGCACGTCGATGTCGTAGACGAGTTCCTCCTTCAACCCGAGGGCCTCGCCGTACGGCACACCGAGAGGGGTGTCGTGCGCAAGCAGCAGGATGCCGCTGTGGTCATCGCCGAGGCCCAGTTCACGAGCGCTGCACAGCATGCCCTGGCTGGGGATCCCGAGGATCGGTTTGGGCTCGATGAGGCGGCCGTCCGGCATCTGGGTGCCGCCCGTGGCGAGGGGGATCACGTCGCCCGCGCTCATGTTGAACGCGCCGCACCAGACATGGCGCTCCACGCCATCGCCGGCGTCGACGAACACGCGGTGCACCTTCGCCGCGTCGGGATGGCGCTCGGTGCGCAGCACGCGGGCGGTGATGACCCCGGCCACAGTGGAGCCCACCCGGTCGACGGATTCCACTGCCAGCCCGAGGTCGCTGAGGGCATAGGAGATGGCGTCGGGGTCGTCGGGCAGGCCGGGGCACAGGTCGAGCAGCCAGGAGTGAACGATCTTCATGGTCGATGCGCCCTTCTCAGAACTGCGTCACGAAGCGCAGGTCGTTGGTGTACATCTCGCGGACGTCGCCGATGCCATGGCGCTCTTTGGCCATGCGGTCGATACCGAACCCGAAGGCGAAGCCGCTGAACTCCTCCGGGTCGATGCCCCCTGCCCGCAACACGTTGGGGTGGACCATGCCGCACCCGCCGAGCTCCAGCCAGTCGCCCTTCGGCGTGCGGATGTCGAATTCGGCGGAGGGCTCGGTGAAGGGGAAGAAGCTGGGCCGCAGGCGACTGGTGAAGCCCGGGCCGAAGAACGCCTGGGTGAACTTCTCGATCGTGCCGGCCAGGTCCGCCAGCGTGATGCCACGATCGACGACCAGTCCTTCGATCTGGTGGAACACCGCCAGGTGGGTGGCATCGGTGGTCTCGTTGCGGAACACCCGACCCGGCATCACCGAGTAGATCGGGGGCTTCTGCGTCTGCATCACCCGGATCTGCACCGGCGAGGTGTGGGTGCGCAACACGGTGCTCCCGGGGGCACCGTGGTCCACGTAGAACGTGTCGTGCATGCTGCGCGCCGGGTGCTGGGGCGGCATGTTGAGCGCCTCGAAGTTGTACCAGTCGGTCTCCACCTCCGGCCCCTCGGCGATCTGAAAGCCCATGCCGATGAACACGTCCTCCAACCGCTGCCATGCCTGGGTGACCACATGCGCGTGGCCGCGGGCCGGCGTGGCCATCGTCTCGGTGAGGTCGAGGCGCTCGGCAACCAGCTGGCTGGCACGTTCGGCCCGCTTCAGTTCCGCTCGCCGTGCGTCGGCGGCAGCCTGCACGGCCAGGGTGGCCTCGTTCACCGTCTGCCCGGCGACCTTCTTCTCCTCGACCGTCGCCAGGGCGCCGAGCCGAGTCTTGAACAGGGCGAACGGGCCCTTCTTGCCGAGCACGTCGGCCGACACGGCATCCGCATCTGCCAAGCTGCTGACGGCCGCCAGCCGCGCGAGCGCACCGTCGCGGGCAGCCAAGATCTCCTCGATCATCGTTCCTTCTTCCACCTTCGATTCACGTCTTCCGGGGAGCTCCCCCGAGCGATCAACAGGCGTGCGCGACCGGCAGGTTCAGCGCGCCACCCCGAGCACCGCCCGGGGGCACCGAAATCGCTGCGACATCATCACGTTCAAGCCTACTCCGACCACCACCAACCGCCCTCGGCTTTTCCTTCCGACCCGAACAACGCGGCTCTATGTACGGGGTGCGGCACGGCGCTGACGGGCGGCCTCGAAGGCCAGCACCGTGGCGGCCATCGCCACGTTCAGGCTCTCGGCCCGCCCGGCCTGGGGGATGGTGAGCCAACCGTCCACCGGCTCGTCGCCGGCCACACCGTGGGCCTCGTTGCCGACCACCACTGCCACCGGCCCGGTGAGGTCGGCGTCCGTGTACACCTGCCCGTGATGCGACGACGTCGCCAGCACGCGCAGGCCCACGCCGCGCAGCACCTCCAGCGTGCACGACACCACCGGCACCCTGAACAGGGAGCCTGCGGCGGAGCGCACCACCTTGGGGTTGAACGGGTCGACCGAGCCGGGGGTGAGGACCACCGCCTGTGCCCCGGCCGCCTCGGCCGACCGGATGATGGTGCCCGCGTTGCCCGGGTCGGAGAGCCGGTCGGCCACGACGACGAAG
>JBPOIX010000048.1:0-6290 GCA_052034175.1 Actinomycetota bacterium | reverse complement strand
GGGAACGGCAGGTCGGGGAACGTTGGGTCGAGGCCCGACGGCGGTGGATGCGGACGTAGCGCTGCTCGTGGTCGAGCGCGTTCGACCTATTGGCCGACCGCGGACCAGACGTACGCCAGAGCGCCGTCTTCGCTCAACACCTGCATGCCCCCATGGGTCTTCGTCGTCGGCGAGCTCGACCGGCAGCACATGCGCGCCCCCGGTTTGTGTCAAGAGTTCGGCGGCATCGCTCCAGGTCACGGATCGACAGCGTTTACGTAAAGCGGGGTGGGGTGAATACGCTGGCCCGCGATGAGTGACGACCTGAAGCGCACCGACAGCGGCATCGAAGTCAAGGCCCTGTACGGCCCGGCCGACCTGGACGGGTGGGACGCCGCCGCCCAGCTCGGTGAGCCCGGCACGCCGCCCTACACCCGCGGCGTGTACCCCACGATGTACCGCGGCAAGTTGTGGACGATGCGCCAGTACGCCGGCTTCGGCAGCGCGGCCTCCACCAACGAGCGCTTCAAGTTCCTGCTCAACGCCGGCCAGACCGGCCTCAGCTGTGCCTTCGACCTGCCCACACAGATGGGCTACGACAGCGACCATGCCCGTGCGGAGGGCGAGGTCGGCAAGGTCGGCGTGGCCATCGACAGCCTGGACGACATGCGCACCCTGCTCGGCGGCCTGCCGCTGGACAAGGTGAGCACCAGCATGACCATCAACTCCACAGCGGCCGTGTTGCTGCTGATGTACGAGCTGGTGGCTGAGGAGCAGGGTGTGCCTGCCAGTGCCATCAGCGGCACGATCCAGAACGACCTGCTGAAGGAGTACATCGCCCGCGGCACGTACGTCTACCCGCCGAAGCCGAGCATGCGGATCATCACCAACATCTTCGAGTACTGCGCCCAGCACGTGCCGAAGTGGAACACGATCAGCATCTCCGGCTACCACATCCGCGAGGCCGGCAGCACGGCGGTGCAGGAGATCGCGTTCACGATCGCCAACGGCATCGCCTACGTGGAAGCCGCCATCGCCGCCGGCCTGGACGTGGATGCCTTCGCCCCGCGCCTCAGCTTCTTCTGGAACGCGCACAACAACTTCTTCGAGGAAGTCGCCAAGTTCCGTGCGTCGCGCCGCATCTGGTACCGCCTGATGACGGAGCGCTTCGGGGCGAAGAAGGAGAGCAGCAAGCTGCTGCGCTTCCACACCCAGACCGGCGGCTCCACGCTCACGGCGCAGCAGCCGGAGAACAACATCGTCCGCGTGGCCGTGCAGAGCATGGCCGCGGTGATGGGTGGCACGCAGAGCCTGCACACCAACGGCTTCGACGAGGCGCTCAGCCTGCCCACCGAGCGGGCGGCGCGGATCGCCCTGCGCACCCAGCAGGTCATCGGCTACGAGAGCGGCATCGCCGACACGCCCGACCCGCTGGCCGGCAGCTACTTCGTGGAAACGCTGACCGACGAGATCGAGCGCCTTGCCTGGGAGTACATCCTGCGCATCGACGAGATGGGCGGCGCGGTGGAAGGCATCGAGGCCGGCTTCCAGCAGGACGAGATCATGGAAGCGGCGTACGCCTACGCCAAGAGCATCGACGACGACGAGCGGGTCATCGTCGGGGTGAACAAGTTCCAGATCGCCAACGAATCGGACCCCGACCTGTTCCCCATCGACCCGACGTTGGAGGTGGGCCAGAAGGAGCGGCTCAAGGCGTACAAGGCAGCGCGGGACACCGCGGCGTTGGCCGCCCGCCTGGAGGACGTGCGTGCGGCCGGCCGCGGCACCCAGAACCTCCTGTACCCGATGAAGGAAGCCATCCGCGCCGGCGCGACCCTCGGCGAAGTCAGCGACGCCCTGCGCGACGTGTTCGGCGTGTACCAGCCGCGGTGACGCCGATCAGCCGGTCCTGGCTCGCTCCACACGCTGAGGTGGAGTGCTGTTACCTCACCACCACGGGTCGCCGTAGCGGACGTCCCCACGAGGTGGAGATCTGGTTCGGGGTGGTCGGCGACACGCTGTACCTGATCAGCGGGAACGGCCCTGGCGCGCACTGGTTCCTCAACGCGTCGGCGGATCCCCACGTGACGATTCGGGTGGCAGGCGAGACCCGAGCCGGTCTGGCTCGGGTCGTCGCCGATCGGGTGGAGCGACGCCGGGTCGGCGAGCTGATGGGCGCCAAGTACCCGTGGGACGGCGACCCGTCGATCGGGTTGACCTTCGACGCCTGGTGCTTCGACGTGCCCCTCCTTGCCGTGTCCGGCTGGCAGCCCGCGGGGTAGCGTCTCGACGTGCCCTTCGTCCGCCGTTGCAGCCTGCTCGCCGGGGCACTGGTCGCGGTGGCGCTCGTCGCGGCGTGCGACCCGCCGGACTCCGTGCCCGTCCCGGGAACGGTGGGCACCCTGGCGGTGGACGCACCCGACACCTTGCTGCCCGTGCTGGTGGAGGTGGAGGCCACGTTCCTGCCCGAGGAGATCACCGCTCCGCCGGGTGCACTCTTCGGCGGTGATCTGTGCGCCGCGCTCACCACGGCCGACCTCGAAGCGGTCACGTTCGCCGGCCTCGGCAGGGGCACGGTGGTCGGAGACCCCTTCATCGCCACCGACGGCTGCGCGTACACGGTGGACGTCGCCGACGAGCAGGTGGCGGTCACCGTGACGGCGCGGTCGCAGGCGGACTTCGCCCGGCCCTCCGACGACCCGGCAGCGATCGACGAGATCGACGGCATCGGCGAGGCCGCGCGCGGTGTGGAGCGGGAGAACGGATACGAGGTCTACGTGAAGGTGGACAACGGGTGGTTCTCGGTGCGCAGCGCCGATCGTTCCAGCGCCTTGGCCCTGGCCCGGCGAGCCACCCCGCGCGCCGCGCAGGGGTAACGTCGCCCGGCGGGAGGCGACATGGACGACAACGAACTGGAAGCCACCCTCCGCTCCCTCGCGGCCAGAGTCGAGGCCCTGGAGGCCGAGAACGCTCGCCTGCGGGCTGCCGCCGCCCCGGAGCCCCCGGGCGTCGTTGCTCCGGTGTCCCGCCGGGACTGGCTGGCGCGTGGTGCCACCGTGGCAGCGGGCGCCGTCGTGGGCAGTGTCGCCGGTGGTGTCGGTGGCCTCGGTGGCGTCGGCCCGGTGGAGGCCGCGACGGGGCCGATCACCATGAACCAGAACAACGACGCCGACACCTGGACCCGGCTCAGTGCCGATGTGAGCGCACCGAACACGGCGGTCCTGCAGGTGTGGAACCTCAGCACGCTGGGTGGCGCCGGCGTCCAGGGAATCGGCGCCACGGAGGGGGTGCTCGGCAGCTCGTCCGCAGGGCTCGGCGGGTGGTTCTACGGCGCGGCGGCCGACGTCCGGTTGGGGAACACCCGTGTGGCCGCCCCGCCCGGCGACGCTGTCGGCCATGTGCGCGGCGAGATCGTCTTCGTCAACGGCCTCAGCAGTTCGGGGGAGTTCTGGGCGTGCGTGCAGACCGGCACCCCTGGCGTGTGGCGGCGCCTCACCGGCTCCACCGGCGCCGGCAGCCTCACCGTGCTCAGCGCGCCCGTGCGCGTCTACGACAGCCGCACCGGCCAGGCACCGACCGCCATCGGCCCGAAGACGCCACTGGCCAACGGCGTGGACCGGGTGGTGGACACCTCCGGCAACTTCAGCGGTGTGCCGTCCGACGCCACGGCGGTGATGCTCAGCCTGACGGCGGTGAACCAGAACGGCTCCGGATGGTTGTCCGTGCGCGCCGACGGCGCGGCGTACGGAGGGCACTCGAACCTCAACTTCCAGGCCAACACGGCCATCGCCACGATGTGCCTCAGCCGTTGCAGCGGCAGCGACATCGCCGTCCGCCTCGGTGGCGCGGCCACGTCGTGCAACGTGGCGGTCGACGTGCTCGGCTACTACCGCTGACCCGCGGTGAGGGCAAGCGCCGCTACTCGACGATGTGCAGGTCCACCGGCGGGCGCTCCGGTGCCTCCGGCCGGTCGGCCGCCCAGCCGAGGTAGATGATGGCCACCACGAACGTGCCCGGCTCGAAGCCGCACAGTTCGGCCACCACGTCGTTGGCGCCCTTCGGGCACGAGCCCCAATAGCTGGCCAGCCCGTGTGCGGTGGCGGCCAGCAGGATGTTCTGCACCCCGGCGGCGGCGGCGTCACGGTTCTCCGCAGTGCGCAGGGGAGTGTCGCCGGCGGCCGAGCCAACCACCAGCGTGGCCGGCGTGCGCAGGTACTTGGTACGCGCCTTGACGACCTTTTCGGGCGGGTCGCCGAGGGCCTCCATCGCCGCGGCGATGGCCTCGCCCAGGCGTGCCCGCCCGTCGCCCTCGCACAGCGCAAACCGCCACGGCCAGGGGCGCTTGTGATTGGGCGCCCACTGGGCCATCTCGCAGAGCTCCGCCACCAAGTGGCGAGGTACCGGCTCGTCCTTGCGGACCACCATCGCCGTGCGCCGGGCCCGAACGAGTTCGGCGAACTCGGCCGGGTTCATACGGGCGCCTGGCGAATGTGGCCGATTACGAGGTCCGTCCAGCGGCGCCACAGCTGGGGCGGATAGTCGTGCCCCATGCCGTCGATCAGCTCGAAGCGAGCGCCGGGCACCAGCTCTGCCGTGCGGCGGCCACCGATCTGGTCGATCAGGGTGTCTCGATCGCCGTGGATCACCAGGGTCGGCACCTGCAGCCTGCGGAGCGCTTCCGCCCGGTGGCCGCTGGTGCCGACCGCCATGAACTGCCTGCCGGTGCCCCCGTCCGTCGGTGCCGCCCGGTCCCAGGCGGCTTCGGCGGTGGCCCGCCAGCGGGCTTCGTCGGCGAACTCCGGGCTGCCCCACTCGTGCAGGCCGAGGATGGTGTTCTGCACGTACTCCTCGCGGTTGGCGGCCGCAGGGGCAGTGAGTAGCTCGAATGCCCGCGGCGAGCTCTTGGTGTACTCGCGCTCGCCCGTGTGGCTCATCACGCTGGTCATCGTGAGGACGCGCGCCGGCTGCGCGATGGCCATCGTCTGCACGATCATCCCGCCCATCGAGAGCCCCATGATGTGGGCTTGCTGCACGCCGACCGCGTCGAGCACGGCGAACGCGTCGGCGGCCATGTCCTGCAGGGTGTAGGCCGCGCCGTGTTCGTCCACCGGTGCGCCGGCGTAGCGGGTGGACAGGCCGACGTCGCGGTTGTCGAAGCGCACCACCTGCAGGCCCTCGGCGGCGAACATCTCGCACCATTGGGTGGCGTAGTTGATGCACTGACTGCCGAGGCCGTTCACCAACAGCAGCGTCGGGTCGCTCGGCGTGCCGAACGTGTCGTAGTACAGCTCGCACTCGCCGTTGCGGGCGTAGGGCACGTCAGCCTCCCAGGATCTCCTTGCGCACTTCGCGCTTGAGGAACTTACCCGAGGCGTTGCGGGGGATGGGCTCGTCGCGGAACCAGATCTTGGAGGGCACCTTGTAGGCGGCAAGGTCCTTCTTCAGGAAGGCTTGCAGCTCTTCGAGGGAGACGCTCTCGCCGGGCTTGCAGACGATGCACGCCGCCACTTCCTCACCGAGCCGGTCGTCGGGCACGCCGAAGACGATGGCCTCCTGCACGGCGTCGTGGTGGTAGATCGCGGCCTCGACCTCGCTGCAGTACACGTTCTCGCCGCCGCGGATCACCATGTCCTTGGCGCGGTCGACGATGAACACCCAGCCGTCGTCGTCGATGCGGGCGATGTCGCCGGTGTTCAGCCAGCCGTCGCGGATGCTGTCCGCCGTGGCCTCGGGGCGGTTGATGTAGCCCTTGATCACGATCGAACCGCGCACGCACAGCACACCAGTGGTGTCCGGGGTCATCGGCAGGTCGTTGCCGTCCTCGTCCACCAGCTTGTAGTCGAGCGTGGGCACGACCGGGCCGCACGACGACGGCTTGGCCAGGTAGAAGCGGGCGGCGTTGGCGGTGATGATGCCGTGGGTCTCGGTCATGCCGTAGCCGGTGGTGGGGGCACCCTTCTCCAGCGCGCTGTCGATCTTGCGCACGAGGTCCGGCTGCACGGCGGAGCCGCCGCCGCTGATGCCCACGAGCGTGCTGGTGTCCCGGCTGGCCCAGTCCGGGTGCATCAGCAGTTCGCGGCCCATGGTGGGCACACCCGAGAAGTTGGTGACCCGCTCGCGCTCGATCAGTTCCAGCGCCCGGCCGGCGTCCCACTTGTACATCAGCACGATCGTGGCGCCGCTGGCGGTGGCGGGGTGGAGGATGCAGTTGCAGGCCGTCACGTGGAACAGCGGCGTGGGGGCCATGAACACCGGAGGGTTGGCGGCGGGCGGGCTGGTGGGCGCGGGCACCTCTCCTGCGGCGATGGCCT
>JBPOIX010000081.1:0-40290 GCA_052034175.1 Actinomycetota bacterium | reverse complement strand
CCGGCCCGACGGTGTGGATGACGTGGCGGGCCGGGAGCCGGAACCCGGCCGTGGCCTTCGCCTGGCCCACCGGGCAGCCGTGCAGCAGACGACACGCCGCCACCAGTTCGGGGCCCGCGGCGCGGTGAATGGCGCCGTCGACCCCACCGCCGCCGAGGAGCGAGGTGTTCGCCGCGTTGACGATGGCGTCCACGTCCCGGGTGGTGATGTCCGCCCGGACGACGGACAACAGCGGCTCCATCGGGGCCATCGGCGCCGTCGGCACGATCGGCACGATCGGCCGGCTCACATCGTGCGCTGGCGCAGCGGCTCGACCTTGTAGATCACCCGGCTGTCGGTGGGGCCGAAGCCGTACGGCCCGCCGACGTACTTGCCGCTGAGCTTGTTGATGTGGTCGGCGGCTTCCTGGCCGGTGACGCGGCCGACGACGCGGCCGCGCACCTCGGCGTAGTGGTACGGGTTCTCCTGATCCCAGATGGCCAGGGTGACGCGCGGGTCGGCATCGATCGCGGTGGCTTTGGCGCGGCCGAGGTCGGTGTTGATGAGAAGGTGGTCGTCGTCGGCGTCGATCCACATCACATGGGTCATCGGGTGCCCGTTGGCCGGGATGACCGTCAGTGCGGCGAAGTTCTTGGCCTGGGCGAGGTCGCGAATCTGCGGGTCAAGCATGCCCGCGATGCTACGCACCCCCTCCACCTTTACGTAAACGCTGTCGGCCTGTGACCAGGCCGTTCGTCCTGGAGTTCTTGACACAAAGCGGTGGGCCTCAGCCCGCGGGTCGAGGTTTGTGTCAAGAAACTCGAGCTGTCTGCCCAGGTCAGCGGTCGACAGCCTTTACGTAAAGCGTGTTGGGGGCCGGGGCGCCGAGGGTTCAGGCTTCGGCGAGGGCGGCGCGGAGGGCGGTGACGGTTTCGACGGCGGCGACGGCTGCCTCGGCACCCTTGTTGCCGGCTTTGCCGCCGGCACGGTCCAGTGCCTGCTCCATCGTGTCCACGGTGATGATCCCGTTCGTCACCACCACGCCGGTGTCGTGCGCCACCCGCGCCAGGCCGGCCGCACTCTGGTTGGCGATCACCTCGAAGTGGTACGTGGCCCCACGCAGCACGGCGCCGATGCCGACGATCGCGTCGTAGCGACCGCTCTTCGCCAGCGCCGCGGCGGCCATCGGGATCTCCCACGCGCCGGGCACCCACACGGTGTCGACGTCGTCCTCGGCCGCACCGTGGCGCAGGAGAGTGGCCCTGGCGCCCTCGGCCAAGCGGTCGACGACGAGGTCGTTGAAGCGGCTGCACACGAGCGCGACTCGCAGGCCGGTGGCGGAAATGGTGCCGTGAGAGGTGGTCATTCGAATGCTCCGTGAAGGGTGGCGCCGGCCAGCACCAGTTCGGCGGCGCGGCGGCGGTGGGTGATCAGGTCGGCGATGCTCACGAGTGGCAGGCCGTGGTCGTCGGCGAAGCGGCGCAGGTCGGGAAGGCGGGCCATGCGCCCGTCGTCGAGCACCACCTCGCTCAACACCCCGGCGGCCCGGCGGCCGGCGAGCCGGGCAAGGTCGACCGCGGCTTCGGTGTGCCCCGGCCGTTCCAGCACCCCGCCGCCACGGGCGCGCAGGGGGAAGATGTGGCCCGGCCGGTTGAAGTCGTGCGGACGGCTGGCAGGCGCGGCCAGCGCTCTCAGCGTGGCCGCGCGATCGGCCGCGGAGATGCCCGTGGTGGTGCCGTGCGCCAGGTCGACGGTGACGGTGAACGCAGTGCGGAAGGGGTCGCCGTTGGCCGCCGGCGGCACCATCAGCGGCAGTTCCAGCTCGGTGCAGCGGGCCGGCGGCAGCGCGGCGCAGATGACGCCACTCGTGTGGCGCACGAAGAAGGCGATGGCCTCGGGGGTGGCGGCGTCGGCGGCCATGATCAGGTCGCCCTCGTTCTCGCGGTCTTCGTCGTCCGCCACCACCACGATGCCGCCGCGGGCGATGACGTCGATGGCGTCGGTGATCGGGTCCAGCAGGCTCACGCCGCACCCCCTGCCGTCGACGTGGCGGGCAGGTGACCGGTGAGGAGGCGCTCGACGTATTTCGCCATCACGTCGACCTCGATGTTCACCGGGTCGCCGGGCGCCTTCGTGCCCAGGGTGGTGACGGCCGACGTGTGGGGGATGATGGCCACGGTGAAGCCGTCGTCGAGCGGTTCCACGACGGTGAGGCTGACCCCGTCCACGGTGACCGAACCCTTCTCCACGATGTAGCGCAGCAGTGGGCGAGGGATGCGGACGCGCAGGTCGGGCACGGGCGTCACCACCTCGCCCACCCCGTCCACATGGCCCTGCACGAGGTGGCCGCCGAGGCGGTCGGCCATGCGCACGGCGCGCTCCAGGTTCACCGGGTCGCCGGTGTGCAGGGAGGCGAGCGTGGTGCGGGCCAGCGTCTCGCCGCTCACGTCGGCCACCCACCAGCCGGCCTCGTCGGTCGCCTCGCCGTCAGTCCTCGGTGGTGCCATCTCGACCACCGTGAGGCAGCAGCCGCTGACGGCGATCGAGTCGCCGAGCCGCACGTCCTCCAGCACCGTGCGGGCGGCGATGCGCACGCGCACCCCGTCGGGGGTCGGCGTGAGGGCCTCGATGGTGCCCAGTTCTTCGACGATGCCGGTGAACATGTGTGTCCGTCCTTCGTTCGGTGCGGGCCGACGGGCACACGGCAAAGCCGACGACTCGGGCACGCCACGGCGACATCGAACCACCACACCGAGGCACGGCGCACCCGCATGGCACGCCGAGCGAGGGCGTGGCAGCACGACGTGAACGAGGCGCGACCGGATCGCGCGACGAAGGCCCTGCTCCCATCCGGACTGTGACCGTCGGCCCCGGAGTTTCACCGGGTCGGCCCCACGCTGCCGCCACCGAGTGGCGACGTGCCTGGGGTTCGCGGGCTGTGACCGCCGGTTGGGACTTCCACCCAACCCCGCAGGGGGATTCAATTGTCGAGCGCGACCCTACCCCTGCGCGCAGTGCGGTGCCCGGTCGGGCGGCCGGCTTCCTAGCGCTTCGCCGAGCCGGCAGCCACGATGGCCGCGAACTCGTCGGCCGACAGCGGCATCACGGACAGGCGGTTCCCGCGAGCCAGCAGGCGGCACTCGGCCAGTTCGGGCATGGTGCGCAACTCCTCGAGCGGGATGAAGCGCAGCCTCTTCACCGGCGCCACGGTGACCCAGTCCCACCGGGGGTCGGTGGGCTTGGAGGCGCCGTCGAAGTACTTCGAGCTCGGGTCGAACTGCTTCGGGTCGGGTTCGGCCTCGCCGACGATCTTGCCGATGCCGGCCACGCCCGGGGGAGTGGCGTTGGAGTGGTAGAAGACGAACTGGTCGCCCTTGCGCATCTCGCGCAGGAAGTTGCGCGCCTGGTAGTTGCGGATGCCGTCCCACCCCTCGCGCTTGTTCGTGACCAGGTCGTCGTAGCCGAACACGTCGGGCTCGCTCTTCATCAACCAGTACGCCATGCCCGCCGACGCTACCGGTTGTGCGGCCCGCCGTCGGCCGAGGGCCGGGCAGCGACGAGGCGTTCGAACAGGGCGTGGTACTGGGCGGCAGCGACGGGCCAGCCGACCTCGCGGGTCATTGCCCGCTTCTGCACCTTCTGCCATGCCGGCTGGTCGGCGAACAGGTCGCACAGGCGCTCCAGTGCCACCCCGAGCGGCCCCGCCTCCACCGGGCTGAACTGGAACCCCGTGGCCACACCGTCGCGCAGCGCAGCCTCGTTGGCGTCGATGACGGTGTCCGCCAACCCGCCGACGCGGGCCACCACGGGCAGGGTGCCGTAGCGCAGCCCGTAGAGCTGGGTGAGCCCGCACGGCTCGAAGCGCGAGGGCACGACGATGCCGTCCGAGCCGCCCTGCAGCCGGTGCGAGAGGCCTTCGTCGAACCCGATGACCGTGGCCACCGAACCCGGGTGGTGGACCGCCAGATGGCGGAAGCCGTCCTCCAGGCCGGGCTCGCCCGTGCCCAGCACCGCCAACTGCGCCCGCCGCGCCACCCGCGGCCAGGCCTGCAGCAGCAGGTCCAGCCCCTTCTGGTGGGACAGCCGGCTGACCACGCACAGCAGGGGCAGGTCGGCGCGTTCTTCCAGCCCGAGCTCGCGCTGCAGCGCCGCCTTGGAGGACGCCTTGGCATGCAGACGGCGGGTGGAGAAGGTGGAGTACGGCGGCGCCAGTTGGGTGTCGGTGGCAGGGTCCCACACGGTGTCGTCGATGCCGTTGACGATGCCGGTGAGTTGATGGGCGCGGGCGCGCAACAGGCCGTCGAAGCCCATCCCGTGTGCGGGGGTGACGATCTCCCTGGCGTAGGTGGGCGACACGGTGGACAGGTGGTCCGCCCACAGCACGCCGGCCTTGAGGAACGACAGGTGCCCCCAGTACTCCAGCCCGTTGACGTCCATCGCCGTGGCGGGCAGGCCGAGCGCCGTGGTGACGGCGCCGTCGAACAGCCCCTGGAACGCCAGGTTGTGGATCGTCAGCACCGTGGCCGGCCGTGTGGCGGTGCCCGCGGCGACGGCGGGGTCGTAGTGGAGGTAGGCGGAGGTGAGCGCGGCTTGCCAGTCGTGCAGGTGCACGAGGTCGGGCTCCCACTTCAGGCCGAGCCGGCCGAGCGCGAGCTGCGCACCCACCCAGGACAACGCGGCGAACCGCAGGTGGTTGTCCGGCCAGGCCGCCCCGTCCGGGCCGAGGTACGGGCCCCCACCCGTGCGGTGGAACAGGTGGGGTGCGTCCACCAGCCACACCTGGACCCCGCCGGCGGTGGTGCCGGCCACCAGTGCCCCATCGCCGCCGAACAGCCCGGGCAACGCCGTGACCTTGCGCGCCTGGACCAACCGTTCGCGCACCCCCGGGTACGCCGGCAGGAGGACACGAGCCTCCACCCCGAACGGCGCGAGGGCCCCGGGCAGGGCGCCGGCGACATCCGCCAAGCCACCCGTCTTGACCAGCGGATAGCACTCGGGGGTGACCAACAGCACTTTCACTAAGGCCGAAGGTAACCCATCGCGGCACGCTGTCCGGCATAGGGGTACATTCCGTTTATGGCCGATCCCAAGGTGCTCGTGATGGTGCTGGCAGGTGGCGAGGGCAAGCGAATGCTCCCCCTCACCCAGGACCGGGCGAAGCCCGCCGTCCCGTTCGGGGGCGGCTACCGGATCATCGACTTCGCCCTGTCGAACTTCGCCAACGCGCGCTACCTGAAGATCGTCGTGCTCACCCAGTACATGAGCCACAGCCTGGACCGGCACATCAGCCAGACATGGCGATTCAGCGGCCTGTTGGGCAACTACGTCACCCCGGTCCCGGCGCAGATGCGCCGCGGGCCGCACTGGTTCGCCGGTTCCGCCGACGCCATCTACCAGAACCTCAACCTGATCACGGACGAGAACCCGGACGTCGTGGCCGTGTTCGGCGCGGACCACATCTACCGGATGGACCCGCGGCAGATGGTGGAGCACCATGTGGCCTCCGGCGCGGGTGTCACCGTGGCCGCGATCCCCGTGGGGTACGAGGAGGCGAAGTCGTTCGGCGTGATCGAGAGCGACGCCAGCGGCAGGATCGTCGCCTTCCACGAGAAGTCGCCCAACCCGCCCACGATGCCCGGCGACCCCTCCCGCTGCCTCGCCAGCATGGGCAACTATGTGTTCGACACCCAGACGCTCATCGACATCGTCACGCCCACAGGGAACGACGATGTCGCCACCGACATCGGCGGGCACGTCATCCCTGCGCTCACCGCCGCCGGCGTGGCGCACGTCTACGACTTCAGCACCAACCTCGTGCCGGGTCAGGACGATCGCGAGAAGGGCTACTGGCGCGACGTCGGCACCATCGACTCCTACTACGAGGCGAACATGGACCTGCTGGCACCGGTGCCCGTGTTCAACCTCTACAACGATCGCTGGCCGGTGTTCACCAGCCACGAGAGCCACCCGCCGGCGAAGGTGTCCCGCGGTGCGGGCGGGGAGCCGTCGTATGTGGACGGCAGCCTGTTGAGCAACGGCTCGATCGTGTCCGGCGCCCACGTGGAAGGGTCCATCGTCGCCCCGGACGTCATCATCCACCACGACTCCCATGTCACCGACAGCATCCTCTTCCCCGGTGTGAAGGTCGGGCCCGGTGCGCGCATCCACCGTTGCATCGTGGACAAGAACGTCGTCATCCCGGCCGGCGCACGCATCGGCTACGACCTCGACGCGGACCGGCAGCGGTTCACCGTCAGCGAGCGCGGCATCGTGGTCATCCCCAAGGGGTACGTGCTCTGAGCCCCACCGAGGCTCCCGTGGGCCGGCCGACCCGGGTCGCCCTTGCCCTCGGCAGCGGTGGTGCCCGCGGGTACGCGCACGTGGGCGTGCTCCAGGTGCTCACCGAGCGCGGCTACGACATCGTCACGATTGCCGGCTCATCGATGGGTGCCCTGGTCGGCGGGTTGTACGCCGCCGGTTCCTTGGAGCCCTACACCGAGTGGGCAACCTCGCTCGGCCAGCTGGATGTCCTGCGCTTGCTCGACCCGTCGCTGTCACAGCCGGGTGCCATCAAGGCGGAGAAGGTGTTCGTGAAGGTGCGCGACCTGTTGCGCGGCGTGCAGATCGAGGACCTCCCCATCCCGTTCACCGCCGTGGCCACCGACCTGTTCGCCGGGCGCGAGGTCTGGTTCCAGAACGGCCCCGCCGACGTGGCCATTCGCGCCTCGATCGCCATCCCCAGCGTGATCACCCCGGTGATGCACAACGGTCGCCTCCTGGCCGACGGGGGCCTGCTGAACCCGGTGCCCATCGCCCCGCTGGCGGCGGCCAGGGCCGATGCCACGATCGCGGTGTCGCTCGGCGGCGAGCGGAGCGGCTTCAGCGGCACCCCGGACAAGGAGTCCGCGGCGCTGCGCCCGGTGGAGGAATGGGCGGATCGCTTCCGCCGGATGACCGCCAACTGGATGGACCGCGAGTCGATGAAGTCGCTGATGGCCCGCTTCGACCGCTTCCGCGACGGGCTCGGCCCGGACGACGACGAGGGCCTCGACGACAGCGAGGACCTCCCGGACGGCCTGCGCAAGGCGGACGTGCTGACCCAGTCGATCGAGGTGATGCAGAGCGTGCTCACCCGCTATCGCCTGGCCAGCTACCCGCCGGACGTGCTGATCGCCATCAGCCGCGATGCCTGCCGCAGCCTGGACTTCCACCGCGCCGACGAGATGATCGCCGTCGGCCGTGCGGCCACGATCCAGGCCTTGGATCACGCCGGGCTGGCCCCCACCGTCTGAACCGGGTTCGCCGCGATCGCGGTCGGTCGGGCCGCGGTCGTTACGCTCCCAGACGTGCCTGCCACCTGGAGCCGTCCGGGTCATCGCTTCGACGCCGAGACGGTGCGCCCCCTTCCGCCCGGTGCCTACCTGCAACCGGCTGTCCACGCCGAGGAGATGCAGCGACTGTTCACCCCCGGGGCCGGTGCCGTCTACCTCGGGCACGACCTCATGCTGCCGGCGAGGGGCTACCGCCGCGCCGACGCCGACCCGCGCATCCTGCTCACCCGGGACACCGACGGTGTGGTTCGTGCCGTGGCCAACGTGTGCACCCACGCCTGCCGGCCGATCGTGCTCCACGACGAACCCGTGGAACGCACTTACCTGCGCTGCGAGTTCCACGACTGGTCGTTCCGGTGCGACGGTTCGCTGATCGGTGGGGCCAGCTTCGAGTTCGGGGAGGGCGAGCGCGGGGCAGAGGCACGGCGTCGGCTGGCGCTACCGCGCTTCGGCCTGGTGTCCTGGCACGGCTTCCACTTCGCCGTCGACCCCGCCCGGGAGCCTTCGTTCCGCGCCGACCTGGAGCGGGTCGACGCCGACTTCGTGGCGCGCGACGTGGGCAGCTGGCTGGACTTCAGCGACTGGACGGTGGCGCTCAGCCGCGACGACCCGTACCACGGTGACTGGAAGGCCTTCCTCGAGGTCTTCGGCGACTGCTACCACGTCCCGCCCTACCATCCCGGCCTGGCGTCGTTCGTGGACTGCGCGTCGATCGAGTGGACGTTCGGCGATGGCTTCCATGTGCAGTTCCTGGAACGCTCCGCCGAGCGCGGCGCCAAGTCGCAGCGCTACACCGCCTGGGCCGACGGGCTGGACCGCTACTACGGTGCGCGGGGTGAGGCCACGCCGCCGATGGCGGTTGCCTGGGCAGGGATCTACCCGAACCTGATGATCGAGGCCTACAACGGCCTGCGCGTGATCTCGGTGATCGTGCCCGTCGGGCCGCAGGAGTACGTCAATCGGGTGCACTACTGCGTGCCCAGCGACATGGAAGCACTGGTGCCGGGGCTGCCGGTAGCGATCATCGACGCCTACGACGAGACCGTCGTGGAGGACAAGACCCTCGTCGAGGCCCGCTCGGACGGGGTTGCCGCGGCTGCCGCACTCGGGTTGGGCATCGAGCGCTACGTGCCCAACCTTGGTGGCACGGCGCTGGAGGCGGGGGTGGCGCACTTCCACCAGTGGTGGGCGCAGCGGTGCGGCGACCTTGCGGACGTGGGCGCACCGGCCTGACGGCTGTTGATCGCGACCGCCTGAACCCGCCTACTCCCGCGAGGCGGCCTCGATGGCGCCGGAGAAATCAGGCGGCTCGGCCGTGGTGATGCTGTCGATGTCGTGGGTGTCGTCGGCGCCCTGGGCGCCCTGGGTGTCGTCGGCGCCCTCGGTGTCGCGCGAGCTGCGCAGCGAGTGGTGCACCCGCTGGGCCAAGCCGCCCTCGTTGATGATCGCCCGGGCCACCGGGCCCGCCAGCCGGCCGCCGACCGGGAGCTGCCCGCTGGCCACGGCGGCGATCAGCGCGCTGCTGACCCTGGCCGCGCCGGCCTGCACCTTCGCCCAGTCCACCTCCGCCGCCATCGCTTTCATCCGCAGCGCGGCCTCGGAGGATTTCTCCGCGGTGGCGGCGCGCACTGCTGCCCAGTCCACCGACTGCAGCGCCTCGCTGACCGCCGCCTCGTCGCTGTTCTGGTCGCTCCCGATCCCGCCGCCGGTCTCGTTGCTGTTCTGGTCGCTCGCACCATCGTCGCCGGCGCGGCCCTCGTCGTAGGCGGCCCTCAGCTCGCGGACGAAGTCGCTGCCGCGGGCCTTGGCTGCCAGCGGTTGCGCGGCGCGAGCCAGCCGCCCTGCCATCCGACCGAGTTGACGACCAGCCACGCCCGCACGCTACCGCGACGGCACCTCAGCCAGGTCGGCGGCTCGGCGGCAGGTGCCGTCCGATTCGTGGGCACCCGGCGGCGCGCACGACACTGGCGAAATGAGCGACATCCTCGACGAACTCGACGCCTGGCTCGACGCCAACTGGGACCCGGAGCTGACCGTGGCCGAGTGGTGGGACCGTCTCGGCCGCAGCGGTTGGGCGTCTCCCTCGTTGCCCGTGAACGCCTACGGCAAGGGCGTGCCGCGCAACGACGCCATCGCCGTCGGCCAGCGCATCGTCAAGCGTGGCGCAGTGCCCGCACCGGGTGGCCTGGGCATGATGCTGGCCGCACCGACCATCGCCGCGCACGGCACGCAGGAGCAGATCGAGCAGTACGTCCTGCCCATCCTCACCGGGCAGCGGGCGTGGTGCCAGCTGTTCAGCGAGCCAGGTGCCGGCAGCGACCTCGCCGGCCTCGGCGCCCGCGCGGTGAAGGACGGCGAGGAGTGGGTGGTCAACGGCCAGAAGGTCTGGACCAGCGGCGGCCATGTGGCCGACATGGGCATGCTGATCGCCCGCACCAACCCCGATGTGCCCAAGCACCAGGGCATCACCTGGTTCGCGATGGACATGCATCAGGGCAGCGCCGTCGAGGTGCGCCCGCTGCGCGAGATGACCGGCCGGGCGCTGTTCAACGAGGTGTTCATGAGCGATGCCCGCGTCGACGACGCAGCCGTCATCGGTGGGCTGAACAACGGCTGGGCCGTGGCCAACACCACCCTGATGTTCGAGCGCTCCAGCCTCGGCGCGGGTGGGCACGCCGCGGCCGCGCTGGCCACGCCGGGCACGATCGCCGGCCACCTGCCGATGCGGGTGGGGGACTTCGTGCGCACCGCCGGCCCGTCGGGCGCGGGTGGCGGGGCGATGGCGACGGGTGTGCAGAAGATGATCGGTGCGATGGCCAAGGCCAACGGGATGAGCAACGACCCGACGTTCCGTCAGGCGTACATGAAGCTGCACTCGATGAGCGAGGTCGGCCGGATGCTGGCCCTGCGGCTGAAGGCCGAGAAGGCGGCCGGGCGGGACATCGCAGGCGCGCCGAACATCGCCAAGCTGAGCATGAGCGAGATCGTCCGCCAGACCCGCGATCTGGCCCTGCGTGTGGCCGGCCCCGCCGGCACCCTGCACGCCTACGAAAGCGATGCCCGCAAGGTGCTCGACGCCGCCACCGGTAACCCGGCGATGGCCTACGTCACCGAGATGGCCCTCTTCGCCCAGGCGCCGCCCATCTACGGCGGCACAGACCAGGTGCAGAGGAACATCCTCGGCGAGCGTGCCCTCGGGCTCCCCAAGGAGCCCAGCGAGGAGCGGGTGAAGAGCTGGGCCGAACTGCCCAAGAACGGCTGATCGCCCGGCGAGAGGCCCGCCGCCCGCGAGACTGGGCGGATGGAACAACGCCACTGGCCGCGCACGCATGAAGAGCTGAACCAGCAGCACATCCAGGTGCGGGTGGCCTCGGTGGAGCACATCTTCAACCCGATGGACCCGACCCCGCTGGAGGAACGGACGCTGAACACCGAGGTCGCGGACTGGATCGAGGAGTGGGCGGAGGACCTCGACCGCGACCAGCCGATCACGGTGGAGTTCCACATCGGCGACCGTCGCCTGGACGGGAGGGAGGGTGCCATCACCTCCGGGCTGCACAACCACTTCGAGTACCGGGAGTGGCAGAGCGATCGTCAGCTCAGCAAGCTGTGGCGCGAGGGGCGGATCAGCCTGCTGGTCGGGTTGGCGGCGCTGGCCGGGTTCAATGCCGCGTCGCGCGCCATCGGGAGCAGTGAGAACCAGGCGGTGGAGATCCTGCACGAGGGGCTGTCGGTGCTCGGCTGGGTCAGCATGTGGAAGCCGATCGACATCTTCCTCTACGAGTGGTGGCCGATCCGCCGCGAGCGCCGCGCCTGCCGCCGGCTGGCCGAAGCCACGGTCACCTTCCCGCCCGTTGCCCCACGGGCCGCCAGCGCAGGTTCCTGACTCCGTCCCGGACTCCAGCCCGGACCCCAGCCCCCAGCCCGGAGCCCAGCCCGGACCCAGCCGCTCCGGTGGTGACGCGCCCGTGCCCCGCGATGGCCGGCAAGTGCCGGGTCGCGGGGCGTCTCCTCGATGTGCCGGCGCAACACCTCGGTGCGGGCGGTGTGCCCGCGGGTGGCCGATCTCGGGTCGGGCGTCAGGCCGCCGCCGGTGTAGGTCGTCGGTGGGTGGGCCGTGCGCCGACCTCCCCACGAGGTGGGCACGTGACCACGGTGCCGTTGGCGGTGGTGAGGACGACTGCGCCGTCCGTGCCCTCGCCGCCCATGGTGAACGTGACCCCGGGGCGGTGCTTCTCGGTGTGATGGTGGGCGCACAGCAGCCACAGGTTGCTCAGGTCGGTGGGGCCGCCGAGTGGGTGCTGGACGAGGTGGTCGATCTGGCACCAGGTTGCCGGGATTGAACAGCCCGCCCAGCGGCACCCGCCGTCGCGCACCATCAGCGCCCGGTACTGGGCATCCGTGGGCCAGCGCACCGAGTGACCCAGGTTGAGGATCTTCGACCCCTCGTGCACGACCCGTTGCAGCCACGCGTCCTCCGCCAGCCGTCGCGCCACATGTGCCGGGATGCGGTCGCTGCTTGCGGTGCGCGCGTCGGTGTCGGTGGCGCCGGTGTAGGTGGCCAGGTCCATCGTCAGCAGGATGGTGGCCCGCTCGCGGCCACCCTTGACCTCCCCACGTGCCCAGGCATCTGCGAGCTGGACGAGCCCATCGGCCAGGCGCTGGGCGGTGGTGCGGCTGTCGCCGTCGCCGGGCTTGCCGGCGATGGACGAGATGGCGTGCATGAACTGGCGAGACTCCAGCACGGGCAGCACGACGATGGAGGTGACCAACCCGTCCTCCGGCAACCCGGACGTGACGGAGCGCCGCTGGTAACGACGCTCGGCGGCCTCCTCGGGCGTCTCGGGGCGTGGCCTGTTCAGCTCTTCCCACTTCTCCGCCGCGGCCTGTGCATCGCTCGGTGACGAGCCCTTGACCGCGTCCACCAGGCCCTTCACATCCGTACCCTGAGGGGCGTTCTTGATGGCCTTGTGCAGCTTGGCCGCCGCCTTCGCCGACATCTGGCCCGAGGCGACCGCATCTGCAAGCTCTGGCGCCTTCTTCGCCGACTCGCCGAGCTGCAGCTTCTCCGTGGCATCGCCGAGCGACGTCTTCGTCTGGGTGGCAAGCCAGTCCGCCATCGACCGCGCCCCGGAGCCGTGCCATGCGCCGGCGGCGTCTGCTGCAGCGATCCACTGGCCGTGGACCAACGTCAACCGGTCGAGGAAGCCTTGGATGCGCAGCACCCCGTCGGTGAGATGCGGGGCTGGCAGCGCACCCGGCTGGACGCCCGCGAGCGCAGCGATGGCGCTGTCGCAGTCGTGCAGGAGGGGCTCCATGTGCATAGTGTAACGAACACCAGTACGTATGTCAACATGATCACGAACGGATGCTCGACGCCACAGAGGTCATGAAATCACCACGGTGCGACAGGGTTCAGCGGGTCACGGAGGGCAGCCCGGCGGGCCAGGGCAGCCCGGCTGGCCGCCAGCCCGGCTGGGTGAAGCCCGCGCCGGCGCCTTCTGCCGCCGCGGCCACACGGAACGCCGTCACGTCGTCGTACGGCCGGCCGACGATCTGCACTCCGGTCGGCACCCCGTTCCCGGCGCGGCCGGACGGCACGGACAGCACCGGGCAGCGGCTGAACATGTTGAACGGGAGGGTCATCGCCCCGAGGATGTGGTGGCTGACGGTGGACCCGCCGATGGCGAACGAGTCGCCGAGGTAGGCCTGGCCGGCCACATAGCCGGCGGTGGCCATCGTGGGGCACAGCACCACGTCGTGCGCCTCGAACAGCCGGCCGAGCGGCAGCCACAGGTCACCCTCGGCCTCCATGCCCTCGTAGAAGCTCAGGCCGGGCGCGGTGACCGAGGCGGCGAAGGCATGGGTGTAGTCGTTCAGCTCGGCGGCGTGCTCCTCCACGATCGCGGCGATGCCCGCACCCATGATCGTGTTGAAGTGGGCATTGGCGACCTCCCAGATGTGGTCGGCGCTCCATGGCAAGGTCACCTCCGTCACCGTCGCCCCCGCCGCGGCGAGGTGGGCCGCCACGGCACGCGTGTTGGCCTCGATGCCGTCGTCCAGCGGCCAGTCGCCCAGCCGCACGCAGAGGGCGATGCGCAGGCCGCGCACGTCCGAGCCGGCTCCAGCCACCTGGGGCGGGTCGGCCAGCGACGCGGTGTCGCACCAGTGGCGCCCGGCGATCACGTCCTCCAGCAGGGCGGTGTCGGCCACGGTGCGCGCCATCGGCCCGTCGTGGCAGTACTGGTCCAGGTTGTATGGCGCCAGCGCGGGCACGCGTGCCCACGGCGGCTTGTACCCGACCACGCCGGAGAGCGACGCGGGGATGCGGATCGACCCGCCGATGTCGCTGCCGGTGGCCAGTGGGGCATAGCCGGCGGCCAACGCCGCACCCGAACCCCCCGAGGAGCCGCCGGGGGAGTAGTCCGTGTTCCACGGGTTGCGCGTCACGCCCCACATGCGGCTGTGGCAGTAGGGCGTGCAGCAGAACTCCGGCGTCGTGGTGCGCAGGTGGATGATCCCGCCCGCGGCCTGGATGCGATCGATGATCGGGTGGTCCACGTCGGCCACCACGTCGGCCTGTGAGAACGAGCCCTGCCGCCAGGAGCGGCCGGCCATCGGGTGCTCCTCCTTGGCGGCCACGGCCAGGCCTTCCAGGGGGCGCGCGGCCTGCCCGGTGCCCGCATAGCGGTCGGCGGCGGTGCGTGCCTCGGCCCGCGCCTCCTCCGCCCGCCACTCGGCCACCGCGCCCAGCGCTGGCTCCAGTGCCTCGGCCCGGGCGAGCAGCGCGTCGAGGTACTCCACAGGGGACAGCGACTTGGTTCTGAACTGGGCCAGCACCTCGTGGGCGCTCAGCCAGTGGAGCTCGGTCATCAGATGCCCTCCTCGATGGGGCCCGTGCCGGTGGCACGGTGCGGTGCGTCGGCCGCGGTGAGCCGCCGGCGCAGTTGGACGTACACGGCGTCGCCGGCGATGCCCCGCAGTTCGGTCTCCAGGCTGTCGATCACCGGCCGCTCACCGACGTACGGCTCGGGTTCCTCGGTGCAGCACCAGGCCATCGTGCGGCCCTCGTCGCCCCAGTCCGCCCGGCTCCAGCGGCGCACGGTGGCGTGTTCCACGCCGTCCGGCTGCATGGCCCATTCCACCCTCACCGGCAACTGCCAGCACACCGACGGCTTCCAGTCCGACGGCGGTTCGCCGCACGCCTCTGCCGCGAGGTGCAGCGCGCACCCGGCGCCGCCTTCGAACCCCGGACGGTTGAGGAAGATGCAGGCACCCTCCACCACCTTGGTGTTCGTGGCGGACGGGTCGCTGAAGATGTCGTGCTCGTCCACCCGGTCGTGGAACTGCCAGTGGGCGGCGTCGAGCGTGGCGGAGTACGCGGCCACGGTCATCGCTTCGTCCATGTCCGCCAGCTCCGCGCCGACGCTGCAGCAGCCCTGCTGGAGGTGCTCCGCCGGTTGCTCGAGGATGCCCTTGCAGCCCCGGCCCCAGATGCACGCCCAGTTCGACCGCAGGAACGTCGGCTCGAAGCGCCACAGGGTGTCGCCGTCCGCTACCTCGATGAAGGGTTCGCTCACACGGAGGATGGTACGGAACGCGCGACCTCGAAGCGGGCAGCGACGTCCGCCCAGTTGGCGATCTCCCAGAACGCCTTCACGAAGTCGGCCTTCACGTTCTTGTACTGGAGGTAGTAGGCGTGCTCCCAGGAGTCGATCACCAGCAGTGGCACGGTCCCGGCACCGACGTTGCCCTGGTGGTCGTGGATCTGCTCCACCACCAGTCGCTTCGTCATCGGCTCCCACGCCAGGGCGCCCCAACCGATGCCCTGCACGTTCACGGTGGCCGCGGTGAGTTGGGCCTGCATCACGTCGAAGCCGCCGAAGCACTCGTCGATCGCCGCGGCCAGATCGCCTTCCGGGCGGCCGCCGCCGTGCGGGCTCATGTTCGTCCAGAAGATGCTGTGCAGGACGTGGCCGCTGAGGTGGAAGGCGAAGCTGCGCGTGAGCATGTTGATCGCGCTGAAGTCGCCGGCTTCACGTGCGGCGGCCAACTGCGCCAGGCTGTCGTTGGCGCCCTTCACGTACGCCGCGTGGTGTTTGTCGTGGTGCAGCGCCACGATCTCACCGCTGTAGTGCGGCTCCAGCGCACCGGGCGAGTAGGGCAGTTCGGGCAGGGTGTAGGCGGGCATCGCCAACTCCTTTCACACGGGAGGTCCACCGTACCCCCATACCGCCCGCCCCACCCGTCGCCCACCCCGCGGGCCCGCACCACCCGTCGCCCACCCCGCACCCCCACCCACTCGTCCCAACAAGCCCCGCGTTCGACGACCATGTCACCCCGTTTCGCGTCGAAGCGGCGCGCCAGGGGGTGACGGGGACGGGGAGGAATGGGGGCAGACTGGGGCGATGGCAGAGGAGCAGGGCATCACGGACTACGACCTGGTGATCGTCGGGGCCGGTTCGGGCAACTCGATCATCGGCCCGGAGATGGACGGGTGGCGGATCGCGATGATCGAGCGCAGCCTGTTCGGCGGCACGTGCCTGAACCGCGGCTGCATCCCGACGAAGATGCTCGTCTACCCGGCAGACCTGGCGGAGTACGCCAAGCATGGCGAACGGTTCGGCATCCACACCGAGTTCCACAGTGCGGACTGGTCGTCGATCGTGCGCCGGGTGTTCGGCCGCATCGACCCGATCGCCGAGGGTGGGCGGGCGTACCGTCACAGCCTTCCGAACGTGGACGTGTTCGAGGGCAGCGCGCACTTCGTCGCCGAACGCACCCTGGAGGTGCACGGGCAGCGGGTGCGTGGCGCCATGGTGGTGTTGGCGGCCGGGGCACGGTCCTACATCCCCGACATCCCGGGGATCGACGATGTGCCGTTCCACACCAGCGACAGCATCCTGCGCATCGCCAAGCAACCGAGCCATCTCGTGATCATCGGCGGCGGCTTCATCGCCACCGAGCTGGGGCATGTCTTCCAAGCGCTCGGCTCCAAGGTCACGATCATCAACCGCAGCCATCGCCTCCTCGGTGCGGAGGATCACGACGTGTCACTACGTTTCACCTCGATCGCAGCCCGACGGTTCGACCTCGCGCTCGGCGCCCATGTGGAACGCGTGTACCGCACGGCCCGCGGCGTCGCGGTGCACGTGGCGGCCGACGACGGCGAGCGCGTGATCGAGGGGGACACCCTGCTGGTGGCGGCGGGCCGCATTCCCAACAGCGACCAACTGCAGGTGGCGAACGGCGGCATCGCCACCGACGACCGCGGCAATGTGGTGGTGGATGCCTACGGTCGCACCTCCAGCCAGGGTGTGTGGGCATTGGGCGACATCAACGGCCGGCACCAGCTCAAGCACATGGCGAACGGTGAGGCGAAGGCCGTGCGCCACAACCTGCTGCACCCCGGCGAACTGCGCGCCTTCGACCAACGGCCGGCGCCGCACGCCGTGTTCACCAACCCGCAGATCGGCGCGGTCGGCCTGACCGAGCAGCAGGCGAAGGCCACCGGGCAGCCGTACTGCAGCATCGTCCACCCCTACGGCGACGCCGCCTACGGCTGGGCGATGGAGGACACCGACGGCTTCTGCAAGCTGATCGGCGACCCGCGCACGCGCCAGGTCATCGGCGCGCACATCATCGGCCACGAGGCCTCGATCCTCGTGCAGCTGCTGGTGCAGGGCATGCACCTCGGCCTGACCGCTGACCAGATGGCCACAGGGCAGGTGTGGATCCACCCTGCACTCAGCGAAGTGGTGGAGCAGGCGCTGCTGAAGCTGATGGCCGCGTTCGACGCCTGACAGCAGGAGGCTCTCACCCGCTTCTCACCTTCCGTCGGTTGGCGCTTTACCTCCGGGGCGCATCGTGTGCATCACCCCCCGGATCCCCGAAAGGACCAACCCATGAAGAAGAAGATGACTGCCATCGGCCTGACCGCCGGCCTGATCGCCGGCGCCGGTGCCGGCCTCATCCTGGAGCTCTCCGGCACGGCCGGCGCTTCCGGCGCCAGCGTGTCCGCCACCGGCGACACGACGGCCAGCGAGGACACCACGACGGATGACTCCACTGCCAACGACGACAGCGGAACCTCCGACGCCGCCCCGGACCATGGTGCCCGGATCACCGAGATCCTGCAGCCGCTCGTCGACGATGGCACCCTCACCCAGGCCCAGCTCGACGCGGTGGTCGCGGCCCTCGAGGCCGCAGGCCCCATGGGCGGCGGGCATGGCGGCGGCCGCGGTGGCTTCGGCCTCGACGTGGTGGCCGAGACCCTCGGCCTGACCGCCGACGAGGTGCGCGCTGCCATCCAGGGTGGCCAGACCATCGCCGACCTGGCGGCAGCCAACGGTTCGTCCGCGCAGGCCGTGATCGATGCCCTGCTGGCCGACATCACCGCCCATCTGGCCGAGGAAGTGGCCGCCGGTGAGCACACCCAGGAAGAGGCCGACGCCAAGCTGGCCGACGCCACCACGCGGATCACCGAGTTCGTCAACAACACCTCCACCGCCCCCATGGGTGGCGGCATGGGTGGCGGCATGGGCGACGGCGGCCCCGGCGGCCGCGGCCACCACGGCGAGGCCGGCACCGACACCGCCACCGACACGGCAAGCACGGGGACCGGCACGATCGACGCCGGCCCGAGCGACACCAACGGCTGAGCCGCCCGGCGGAGGCTGAACGGCAGCCCCCGCGAACACCTCCTCCCACCCTCTACGATCGGCCGGGGCGACCTCCCCCCACGCCCCGGCCGGTCGCAGGGTCACCCAGACCCAGACCCACCACCACACACGAAGCAGCGGACACATGAGCGGACGGATTCTTCTCGCCGACGATGATCGAGCGATTCGCGAGGCCCTCACCCGGGCCCTCACCCTTGAGGGCTACGAGGTGGTGCAGGCCTCCGATGGCGCGCAGGCGTTGTCCTTGGTGGAGTCCAGCCAGCCGGACGCTGCGGTGCTCGACGTGATGATGCCCAACGTGGACGGGCTCACCGTGTGCCGTGTGCTGCGGGCGGAACGCAACCGCCTGCCGATCCTGATGCTCACCGCACGCACCGAGACCGCCGACCGTGTGGCCGGCCTCGATGCCGGCGCGGACGACTACCTGCCCAAGCCGTTCGACCTCGACGAGCTGCTGGCCCGCCTGCGGGCACTGCTGCGCCGGGCCCGGCCGGACGACGAGGTCGCCGACGGCACAGCCCCCCTGCAGGTCACCGACCTGCGCCTCGACCCCACTGCGCGGCGCGTGTGGCGCGGCCAGCGCGAGGTGGAGCTCTCCAAGACCGAGTTCGACCTGTTGGAGCTGCTGGTGCGCAACCAGGGCATCGTGCTCGAACACTCGACGATCTACGACCGCATCTGGGGGTACGACTTCGGGCCGGATTCCAAGAACCTCGCGGTCTACATCTCCTACCTGCGCCGCAAGCTCGAAGGCCCGGGCGACGGCAAGCTGATCCACACCGTGCGCGGCGTGGGCTACACCGTGCGGCCGGCGTGAGGGCACGATGAGCCTGCGCCTGAAGATCGTCCTCCTGCTGGCCGCGCTGGCCGCGGCGGCCACCGCGGCCATCGGCGTCGTGTCGTACCGCTCCGCCAGCCATGAGTTGGAGGAGACGATCGATCGCTCGCTCAGCGATGCCGCGGACCGCTTCACCGGCCCCCATGCGGGCGACGAGGGAGGGTTCGATTTCGATGCCGATGGCGACGGCCGGGCCGGCGACTTCAACCGGCGCCCCCCGAGCTTCGAGCAGGTCCGCTGGCAGGTCATCGATGCCGCCGGCAACGTGGTGTATGCCTCCGGCGACACGGCGATGCCCGTCACGAACGACGACCTGGAAGTGGCTGCCGGCCAGCACGCCGAGGAGCGTCACGACACCGAGGTCGGCGGCGAGCCCTACCGCGTGTTGACGGTGCCGTACGAGGGCGGCGCGGTGATGCTGGCCCGGTCGTTGGCCGAGAGCGAGCGGATCACCGAACGCATCCTGGGCACGACGCTGACCTGGGTGGGGTTGGTGGTGCTGGTGGCCCTGCTGCTCGGGTGGCTGATGGCCCGCCAGGTCACCCGCCGGCTGGAACGGCTCACCGTCGCTGCCGGCACGGTGGCCTCCACCGGCCGCCTCGACGTGGACGTGCCGGTGGCTGGGGCGGACGAGACCGGCCAGCTCGGCCGGGCGTTCCGCGGCATGCTCGACGCGCTCTTGCGCAGCAAGCACGAACAGCAGCAGCTGGTGCAGGACGCCGGCCACGAGCTGCGCACCCCGCTCACCAGCCTGCGAACGAATGTGTCGGTGCTGCAGCGGCGGATCGACGCACTCACCCCTGAGCAGCGCAGCCAGCTGCTGGCCGACCTGGACAGCGAGACCAGAGAGCTCACGGATCTGGTGAACGAGCTGGTGGAGTTGGCCACCGACCGTCGCGACGACGAGCCGGTGCAGCCGGTTCGCCTGGCCGACGTGGCCGAGCGCGCCGCGGCCCGGGCCCGGCGCCGCTTCGGGCGCGACGTGGTGGTGGCCGCGGACGACTCCCTGCTGGACGGCCGCCCGAATGCCCTCGAGCGTGCAGTGCAGAACCTGGTGGACAACGCGTGCAAGTTCTCCGCGGCCGGCGCGGTCGAGGTGTCGGTGGCGAAGGGCCGGCTTGCGGTCCGCGATCACGGCCCCGGGCTGACGGAGGCGGACATCCCCCATCTGTTCGACCGCTTCTTCCGTTCGGTGGACATGCGCAGCAAGCCGGGTTCGGGGCTGGGCCTGTCGATCGTCAAGTCCGTCGTCGACGGCCACGGCGGCACGGTCTTCGCTGGCAACGCCCCTGGCGGCGGCGCCGAGATCGGGTTCACGGTCCCCACCGTGTGACCGGTCGACAGCGACCTCGACCTGTTGTAACGTTGTTATCAACGTCAATGCCACAGGGGAGGCCGTGATGACCGACACCGCGAACGTGTACCTGCAGGGGAACTATGGGCCCGTCGCCGAGGAGGTGACGGCGTTCGATCTGCCCGTCGTCGGCGAGCTGCCGGCGGACCTCTTCGGCCGCTACCTGCGCAACGGGCCGAACCCGCTGCCGGGCACCGAGACGGCACACCACCACTGGTTCATGGGCGACGGCATGGTGCACGGCGTGCGCCTCAACGGGGGCCGGGCCGAGTGGTACCGCAACCGCTACGTCGGTGGCAGTGCGCTGGCCGCGCGGAGAGGGCAGCCGGACATCGCGGGCCGCAACTGGAACGACTCCGGGCTCGGCCCGAACACCAATGTCGGCGGGTTCGCCGGCACCACGTGGGCCATGGTCGAGGCCGGCGGCTGCCCGGTGGAGATGACCTACGAGCTGGACACCGTGGCGCGCAACGACTTCTTCGGCACCCTGCCGAACGGGTTCACCGCCCACCCCAAGGTGTGCCCGGACACGGGTGAGATGCACGCTGTCTGTTACGCCTGGCCGCACCTGATGGACCATCTGCAGTACGTCGTGGTGGCACCCGACGGCCGGGTGCGCAAGGTGGTGGACGTGCCGGTGCCCGGGATGGTGATGGTGCACGACATGTCGCTCACCGAGCGCTATGCGGTGATCTACGACATGACGATCACTGTGGACTTCGACCTCGCCTTCGCCGGTCGCTTCCCGTTCCGCTGGAACGACGGGTACGGCGCCCGCCTCGGCCTGCTGCCGCGCGACGGCGAGGCGGCGGACATCGTCTGGGTCGAGGTCCCCGAGTCCTACGTCTTCCACCCGTTGAACGCCTACGACGACGCCGACGGCAATGTCGTCATCGACCTCTGCGTGTACGACCGCATGTTCAGCTCGGACATCCTCGGCCCGTTCGGCGACACCCTGTCACGGCTGGAACGCTGGACGCTGAGCCCCACGGCGCGCACCTGCCGGGTGGACGTGATCGACGATCAGCCGGTGGAGTTCCCGCGCCACCGCGGCTCGGTCACCGGCAAGCCGTACCGCTTCGGATACGCCACCTCGCCAACCCCGGACAAGCCGTGGCAGACGCTGAAGTTCGATGTGCAGACCGGACTGCGCCAGGCGTTCGATCACGGCCCGGGCCGCAGTGCGGGCGAGCCCGTGTTCGTCAGCCGGCCGGACGCCACCGCGGAGGACGACGGCTGGCTGGTCACCCTGGTGCACGACGTGCCGCGGGAGAAGGCCGAGTTGGTGGTGCTCGACGCGCAGGACTTCGCGCGTGGGGAAGTGGCCCGCGTGCTGCTGCCCCAGCGGGTGCCGTTCGGTTTCCACGGCAACTGGGTCAGCGACCGCTCCGTCCCACCCCCCGCCTGAGCGGCCCGCCCCGCCTCGCCCGGGCCCCATCCACCCGGCTTTACGTAAACGCTGTCGGGGTATGCATACCTGCTGACCAGGGCCTCTGGTTCGACAGCCTTTACGTAAAGTCGGGGGACGGTGGGCGTGGCAAGCTGCGGGGCATGATCGACGTCGACGCCGTCCTCGCCGCGCTCACGCTGGAGCAGAAGGTCACCCTGCTCGCCGGGCACGACAACTGGCACACCCACGAACTGCCGGGCGTGCCCCGCCTGCGCTGCAGCGACGGCCCCGCCGGGGTGCGCGGCACCAGCTGGACCGGCCCGGCCAGCGCCTCGTTCCCGTGCGGCACCGCGCTCGGCGCCACCTTCGACCCGGCGTTGGTGGAGGACGTGGGGCGGGCGCTCGGGCGGGAAGCCCGCAGCAAGGGCGCGCATCTGTTACTGGCCCCCACGGTGAACCTGCATCGCACCCCGATCGGCGGCCGCAACTTCGAGTGCATGAGCGAGGACCCCGAGCTGACGGCCACGATCGCCACGGCGTATGTGCGCGGGGTGCAGGCGGAGCGCGTCGCCTGCTGCATCAAGCACTTCGTCGCCAACGACACCGAGTTCGAACGCCACACGATCTCCAGCGAGGTGGACGCCGTCACCCTGCGCGAGGCCTACCTCGTGCCGTTCGAGCGTGCCGTCGCGCCGGTGGCCGAGGGCGGTGCCAACGTGCGTTCGCTGATGTCGTCGTACAACCGCATCAACGGCACCCACGCCAGCGAGCACCCCGAGCTGCTGCGCCGCGTCCTGCGCGAGGACTGGGGTTTCGACGGGGCAGTGGTCAGCGACTGGTTCGGCACACACACCGCGGCGGAGAGCCTGGAAGCCAGCCTCGACCTGGAGATGCCCGGCCCGCCGCGCGCCCGTGGGGCGGCCCTGCTGGCGGCGGTGCAAGAAGGCCGCACCACCGAGGCCCGCGTGGACGAGAGCGTGCGCCGCCTGCTGCAGTTGATGAACTGGGCCGGGGTGGGCGATGGCGACGGCAGTGAGGGCACCGAGGACTCGCCGCAGACCCGGGCGGTCATCCGCCGCGCAGCCATCGCGGCCACCGTGCTGCTGAAGAACGACGGAGTGCTGCCGCTGGCTGCCGACGCCACGATCGCGTTGCTCGGCCCGAACAGCGACCGTGGGCAGGTGCAGGGCGGTGGCAGCGCGCGGGTGCGACCGAACCAGGCGATCATGCCGCTCGCCGCGCTGCAGGCACGTGGCATCGCGCTCGTGCACGAGCCCGGCTGCCGCATCGAGAAGCGCCTGCCGGCCATGCGCGGCGAGTTCACCGTGGAGTACTCGGACGTCAAGGGAGGCGTGGCGCTGGCCGAAGCGGACCGCATCGGGTTCACGTGGATGGACTCCCCGGCGGATGGCATCGACCAGGCATCGATGGGTGCCCGCGTCACCGGCCAGTTCGTACCGCACACCGATGGCGACTGGCATGTCTCGATGACCGCCGTCGGTTCCGCAGTGCTGCGCCTCGACGGCCAGGTCCTGGTGGACCTCTCCACGCCGCAGAGCGGAGGGTTCTTCTTCGGCCTCGGCAGCCCGGAGGTCCGGGCGACGGTGGCGTGCCGCGCCGGAGTGCCGATGGAGGTGGACGTGACCGTGGCGGTGGAGGAACGCGCCCAGTTGCGCGGCCTGATCGTCGGTGCCGCGCCGGCCGACGCCGGCGACACGATTGCCGCTGCGGTGGAGGCTGCCCGGACCGCGCACACCGCGGTCGTGGTGGTGGGCACCAATGCGGACTGGGAGACCGAGGGCGAGGACCGCACCTTCCTCGGCCTGCCCGGCGCGCAGGACGAACTGATCCGCCGCGTGGCCGCGGTGAACCCGCGCACGGTCGTGGTGGTGAACGCCGGCTCGCCGGTGAGCATGCCGTGGCTGGACGACGTGGCCGCAGTGCTGCAGGTGTGGTTCCCGGGCGAGGAGATGGGCGAAGCCCTGGCCGACGTCCTGCTCGGTGTGGCCGAGCCGGGTGGTCGCCTGCCGATCACCTTCCCGCGCCGCCTGGAGGACACGCCGGCCTTCGCCCACTACCCCGGCAGCGAGGGCCGCACCCACTACGGCGAGCGCCTGCTGATCGGCCATCGGTGGTACGACGCCACCGGGGTCCAGCCGCTGTTCCCCTTCGGTCACGGGCTCGGCTACACCGAGTGGGAGCTTGGTGAGGTGGCGCTCGAGGGCTCTTCCGGCGGCGCCACGATCAGCGTCGCCGCACACAACACCGGCGGTCGCCCCGGCAGCACGGTCGTGCAGGTCTATGTGGAGGAGCCGGCCCCTGCCGATGGCCGCCCTCTGCGCACCCTGCGCGGCTTCGCCCGCCTCGCGGCCGGCGCGGGCGAGACGGCGTCGGCCACGATCACTCTGCCGGCGCGGGCGTTCCAACAGTGGAACGAGGGCAGCCGCGGGTGGGTGACAGCGCCCGGCGACTACCGGGTGCTGGCGGGGTTCTCCAGCGCCCCAGCAGGGCTCACGCCGGTTGGCGTGTGTCGTGCACCCGAACCGGGGTGACCGGCGTGAAGCGCAGGTCGCCGCCCGCGGCGAACGTGCCCGCAAGGTCCACCACGATGTGCATCGCGCTGGACACGTAGATGCAGAACGTGCCGTCGTCGTCGACCGGGACGACGGCCGTGTTCGCCACCGCCGCGCCGACCACGGCGTTGACGTTGGAGGTGGCCTGCGGGCCAGGCGCCATGTCGCTGCACGCGCCGGCCGTGGCGTAGCCGTTCGCCAACGCCTGCACCGTCGTGATGTTCACCCACACCGCCTCCGCGCCCGCGGGCGCGGCGATGCGCATGATCGTGGTGGCCGCCGTGCGCTGGTTGCAGCGCTCCACCTCGGTGAGGGGGTCGGTCCAGCACTGGCGCGTGTCCACCACTCGGGATGGCGTGGCAACCGTGAGGCCGAGGCCGCCTTCGGCCGCGGGGGCGAAGTAGCCCTGCACGTCCACCACCTCCTGCAGCCCGGCCGACCCCCAGGTGCAGAACTGCACACCCTGGTCGCTGCTGGAGGATGGCACCACGGACAGGTTGCTCACCACATCGCCGGCGGCGAAGTTGATGTTGGAGCGCGTCTGCGGGCCGGGCACCAACCCGGCGCATGAATCCGCGGTGATGTAGCCGTTCGCCACGGGCGCGACCGCGGTGAGGTTGGCCAGGGTGGCCACCGCGTCCACGGGCGCGTCGGAGGTGCTCACGATTTCCACGCCAGCCGGCACGGGCCCGGGCGCCGGCGCGCAGTTGCCGTCCGGCGAGCAGTAGGGCTGGGTGCGCGTGTCCACGCTGCGCTGGGTGGAGACGGGGGTGAAGCGGTTGCCGTTCGGTGCGGCGGCGCTGGGCGAGAAGAAGCCCTGCACGTCCACGATGGTGTGCATCGTCGACGACTGGTAGATGCAGAACCGGCCCTGCGCGTCGAGCGGCACCACTGCCGCGGACGCGGTGGCCCGGCCGGCGCGGGTGTTGCCGTTGGACCAAGCGCGCACGCCGCTGG
Organism: Actinomycetota bacterium; assembly: GCA_052034175.1. Lineage (GTDB taxonomy): Bacteria > Actinomycetota > Acidimicrobiia > Acidimicrobiales > Ilumatobacteraceae > UBA668. The sequence goes on along the minus strand of JBPOIX010000081.1, from coordinate 15,186 downwards.
CGGCGCCGCATCCTTCAGCCGTGATGTAGCCACCGTTCGCCGCGGACGTGGTGGTGATGTTGACCAAGGCGGCCGTAGCGCCCGCGGGAGCCCCGGTGGTGACCACCACGCGAGTGCCCGCAGCGGGGACCTCGCCAAGGCCGAGGCACTGCTCGGTGACCACGCCGGTCGTGCTGGCCACGTCGAAACACGCGCCGCCGCCGACGTTGTAGCGCAGGATCGCCGCGGCCTGGGCCGGGGTGCCGTTGAACTCGAAGTGCATCGGATCGCGGGACGCGGACGACTTCACCTGCGACGGCGAGGAGCAGCCGCTGCTCCAGCCGTAGCCACCCCAGTACAGGCCCCACTTCTCGGCCACCTGGATCATCCACTGCGGCATGTCCGTCTGCATCGGGGTCTGGCAGGCGGTGGCGCCGTTGATCCCGTAGTAGGTCTTCATCGGGTTCTGCACCGTGTTGATGTCGGTGGCCAGCCCGTAGGCGTGGTTGGAGAGCGCCGCCCTGGTGAGGCCGCTGCAGTCCTTGCGGGTGCTGGCCGTGCAGCGGTAGACGTACGCCCCGGTGCCCCCCTGGATGAGGTAGCCGCGCGCCTGCACCTCGGCGAGGAAGCCCATGAACAGCGGCATCGCCGCGGCCATCGTCTTGAACTGGCCCTTCTTCACCGACCCCACTGCGGTCGGGTTGGCCTGCAACTGGGCTTCCCACGGCGCCAGCGCGCTGCTGCCGTTGTACCCCCACCCGAGCCAGTTCCAGCCGGGGGGCGGGAAGCTGAACGTGGTGTTCTGCACGCCGAGGGCATCGGCGGTGGCCTGGTTCACCACACCGGTCACGGGCAGGCTGCGCCCGGTCTGGAACGCCTTCACCGCGTTCTCGGTGAGCGTGCCGAACTGGCCGTCGACCTCGATGGCCGCGCCGTTGGCGTTGAGCGCGGTCTGCACTCGGGTCACGACCATCCCACTCGCGCCCTTCGCCAGGTCCACCCACGGGATCACCGTGGCGGGCACGGCCTCGGGGAAGGGCGGCGTGGGCCAGCCGTAGCTCTCGGGCAGGCTGGAGGAGGCGAGGACGACGCAACTGGCCACATTGCCGCTGTTGATCTGCGTCTGGGTGCACTTGGGGGGCACGGTGGGCAACGTCCAGGGGGCATCGGCAGCCTGCACAGGCGCGACCGACGACCCCACCACCACGGCTGTGGTGACGGCGAGACCGCTGGTGACCATCGCCGTGGCGAGGCCCAGCGAAAGGAGCCGGTAGGTAACCCGATGCATGAAGGGATATCGGCCCGTCCGCGCCACATCTTGACACGTGGGAATGTGTGCGTGGGTCGCGGGGTTGGCCACGGCATGCCCGAAACCCCCACTTCCAGCCGCGATGTCGCCACCGTCGAACGGTTCATCCCCGCGCCCGCGGCGGCCATCTTCGACCTGCTGGCCGACCCGGCCCGGCACCAGGAGATCGACGGCTCCGGCACCGTCAAGGGCACCCCGGAAGGCTCGCAGCGCCTGGCGCTGGGTTCGAAGTTCGGGATGTCGATGAAGATGGGCATCGGGTACTCGATGGCCAACACGGTGGTCGAGTTCGAGGAGAACCGCCTGATCGCGTGGCAGCCGCGCCCGACGATCGGCCTGTTGCGCCCGTTGGTCGGCGGGCGGATCTGGCGCTACGAATTGGTGCCACAGGACGGCGGAACCCTGGTGCGCGAGAGCTGGGACATCCGCAAGGAGGCGGTCCCGTTCGCCGTGCGCAACATGCGCTCCAAGGTGATCGATTCGATGACCAAGACGCTCGAACGCATCGAGCAGATCGTCACTGCCAAGTAGCCCCGCCCGCGGCTAGAGGTAGTAGCCGACGACGTCGATGATGAAGTGCGTCGAGCTGGCAGGCTGGCCGCCGACGAACACGGAGACGCGGCGTTGGGTGTCCAGCTTGGCCACGCTGGCGTTGGCCAGCGACACCGGGCCGGGCGACCAGTTGATGGCCGACCCGCCGAAGCTGGCCGCACCGCCCGGTTCCACCGCGAGGTAGCCCTGCCCGGCCGTGGTGGTGACGGTGAGGTTGTAGGCGATCGCGGTGGCGCCGGTGGGCACGATGTCGGCGGTCTCGACCAGGCCGGTGGCCAGGGCGCGCTTGTCGTCGCAGTAGACGAGGCGGGAGGCGCCGCCGACGACCATCGGCCCCTTGATCACGTTCGGCAGGATGCCCGTCCAGCGGCTGTCGTACACCCGCGCCGTGGCGATGGGGTGGAACGCGCCCGCGGTCGTGGCGGAGGCCAGCTTGCGCCAGGTGCCGGGGCTGCCGGTGGCCGCGCAGTACCACAGCCCGTTGCCGGCCGCCGCCAGCTCCCCCTCGGAGTGGCTGCCTGCCACCTCCGGCCCTGCGGAGAAGCCCTGGCTGAGGTAGAGCTGCGACCTGCCGCCCACCGCGGCCACGGCGTAGCCGTTGGACCCGTTGACACTGGCGTCGACGGCGCGGGCGCCGGTGTCGGGTTCGGTCCGAGCGCTGAACGCGGTTCCCGACGACGTGTTCACCGCCTCCAACGTCGTGGCGAACTGGCTGGAGTTGTTGACGCGCAGGGTGAAGAGCTGGCTGCTGGAACTGAGCTGGGTTTCGTCGGCGCCGGAGTTGTTGGTGTCGCCGTAGGTCATCGGCCCCGTGCCCGCGGCGGCGCGCCCGGATGCCGTAGCGAGTGCGGCGACCCCTCCCACGACGGCCGCGCCGGTGAGGCGGAGGAGGCGGCGCCGGCCGGCAACGGATGGCCCGTGGCTCTCGCTGGCGGCCGTTCGTGTGGTCGCCGCGCGGTCGGCTTCGAGCGCGACGAGGCGTTGCTCCGCCTCGGCGATCAGGCGACGTATGGCCACCACTTCGTCATCGTGTTCGGGCATCAGCCACCTCCGCGTCGCGGCGCAGCGTAGACCCCTGCGTCTGCCCGCCGTTCCGTCGCTGCTCAGCCGGCGCAACCGTCGTCGGCCACCGGTGGCGGTGTCCAGCGGCGGGCGGGGAGCACCTGGTTCAGCTCGGCGCCGAGGAGGGCCACGATCGAGTGCAGGCCGAGCCAGCTGATCAACCCGATGACGGCGGCGAACGAGCCGTACACGGGTGACGCGTTGGCGATGGCCCGCCCCACCACGACGGTGCCGACGACCTGCAGCACGGCGAACACCAGGCCGGCGACGAGGGCGCCCGGGGCCACCTGCCGCCAGGTGGATGGGGCGATGCACAGCCAGCGGAAGGTGGCGGCGAGGACGAGTGAGTTCACCGCGACGGCGCCGAGCGCGAGGAGCACCTTGTGGACGACGGCGAACTCGTCCAGGGCAGCCAGGGTGGTGAGCGCCGCCGTGCCCACCTGGGCGACACCGACGATGGTGATGCCCAGCAGAGAACGCCCGCGAGTGCGCACCAGGTTGGGGCGGCCGTCCAGCGGGACGTCGGCGATGTCGTCCAGCGCGGACTGGAGCATGTTGAAGGCCCGCATGCCCGCCCACAGCGCGAGCAGCAGACCGCTGATGAGGACCACGGTGTTGCCGGTGATCCGTTCCGGCGCCTGCTGGATCTGCTGGCCGATGATCGGCAGGCGACGGAACGCGGAGTCGATGATCCGCTCGCGCAGGCGCGGCCGGTTCTCCAGCACGAACCCGAGGATGGTGGTGAACACGAGCATCAGCGGGAAGACCGAGAGGAAGCCGTAGTGCGCCACCAGCGCCGCGTTGCGGCCGGTGCGGTGCAGGCGGAAGTTCTCCACCGCGCGCAACAGGGTGTTGCCCGCCGCCGACGTGCGGCGCAACGGCATGATGCGCGGGTGCTCGGTCCAGGCCACGAGGCGTCAGGCTAACGGTGTGCAATCCGGTGGACGGCGACGGCTGATGGTCGTATGGTCCGCGGCATGATCCGTTGGATGACGGCGTTCGTCGACATGCCGTCGGACGCGTTCGACGCCGGCGTGGCGTTCTGGGAACGTGTCACCGGCTGCGAGCGGTCCGCGCCACGGGGCGAGTTCCAGCAGTTCGCCACCCTGCAACCAGCGGACGGCGACGGGTACCTGCGGGTGCAGCGGACGCAGGACGGCTCGGCGAAGATCCATCTCGACCTGCATGTCGACGACGTCGCTGCCGCGGCCCAGGCTGCCGTGCACCTGGGCGCGTCGGAGGTGGCGGACTTCGGGTACCGGATCATGCGCTCGCCCTCCGGGTTCGTCTTCTGCTTCGTGCCGCACCGCGGCGAGTGTGAACGACCCGCCCCGTTCGCCTCTGCCGCCGGCACGAGCCGCGTGGACCAGATGGCGCTGGACATCCCGTTCGCCGCCTTCCCGGCCGAGGCGCTGTTCTGGGCGGGGCTCACCGGCTGGGCACGTCATGCTGCGAGCCGCCCAGAGTTCGAGGTGTTGGCCCGCCCACCCGAGCTGCCGTTGCGGGTGCTGCTGCACCGGCTGGGCGCCGGCGACGGCCGCCGGGAGACCACCGCTCACCTGGACGTCGCGTGCGGAGCGGATGTCGACGGCCTGGTTGCCGCACACGTCGCCGGCGGGGCAGTGGTGGAGCGGGAGGAGGAGCGCTGGACGACATTGCGCGACCCGGCCGGCCTGCCGTACTGCCTCACCGCCCGCGACCCGTGGACGGGTGTGTTGCCGGCGGCAGCGCCCACGTCGCCGCCTGCGGGGTAGGTGCACACGGGGCAGGCGGCCGCCGGGCGGCCGTGGCATTACGTCATGTCCGCCAGGGTGGTGCTCGCCAGGTCGTGACCGAGGACGACCAACACGTTGGCGTCGGCAAGGGCCTCGGTGGCGCCCGTGATCCAGGCAGGTGTCGGCATTGGGAAGATCTCCAGCCCGCCCATCAGGCGGCTGATGGACTCTGCCACCGCTTCCGCCCCGGGCTTGACGTAGATCTTGCTGACGTCCAGGTCGTCGTCGGGCCCGGCTCCGTTCACGGCCTTGCGTGTCTCGAAGCCGAGCGCGGCGAACTCGTCGGTCAACCGGCCGGCCGCGCCGTCCACTCCGGAGGCGTTGGCGACCTTGACGATCCCGCCCTCGGTGATGATCGGGATGGTCGTGGTGGTGGGGGCCAGTGTGGTGGTGGTCGACGACGTCGTGGTGGTCGACGAGGTGGAGGTCGTCGACGAGGTGGTCGTGGGCGACGTGGTGGGGGCGGCATCGGAACCCGTGCTGCGGCAGGCCGCGGCAACCAGACCGACCAAGGAGATGGCGCACACGAGTGCGCAGCGGCGGGCGAGGGAACGGCGAACCGGGGGCGTACGCATGTTGCCCACAGCCTGCCGACCCGGCGCATCGGTTTCCAGTCAGCCCGATTGCAGGTCGATGACAGGGCAAGCTGTACTGGTGCCGATGGCCCGCCCCACGATTCGTCCCACGACGGTGGCCGACGACGACGCCCTCGCGCGCATCGCAGCCGCGGGCGGCGCTGACACTCCGCCCGAGTACCTGGCCCATCTGCGGGCTGCCGGCACAATGCTGGCAGCCGTCCGCAACGACAGCATCGTGGCCTTCGGCGGCGTGGTGCGGGTGGGCGACGTGGTGATGGTGACCGACCTGTTCGTGGACCCGCCGGCCCGCGGCGCCGGCCTGGGGGCCCTGGTGTTGGGCCACCTGCTCGATGGTTCGTCAGCGCGGATGACGTGCAGCTCGCAACACCCGGCAGCCCTGCCGGTGTATGCCCGGCACGGGATGCGACCTCGCGGCCAGCTGCGCTATTACCGCGGGCACGCGGTCGGCGGCGGCCCGCCGCTGCGGCCGGCAGCCTGGCAGCACGACCGCGCGGACCTGGTGGCGATGTGGGCGGATTGCGGCGCTGTCGTCACCGCCGACGCGGTCGTCCAGCGTGTGGCCGAGGGTGGCGTGGCGATCCACCGGGTCGTCAGCGGGGACGGTGTGGCAACGGTGCGGGCCGTCCTGGCGGCGCTGCCTCCTTCCACCGAGGTGACCTTGTGCGTGCCCGACTGGCAGCCGCTCGGCGATTGGCTGCTGTCGAATCGGTTCGACCGGTTCGACCACGACATCTGGTGCGCCACCGACGGGGTGCAGCCCGACCCGAACCTCGCGGTGATGCACCCCGGCCTGTGGTGACACCAAAGGCTCTGAAGAATCCAAGCCTCGGGACCATTGCCAAACGGCGAGCTCGTCCCTCCGTGCACGAGCGTGGCGGTCAGCGCGGCTACGGTCCCGACGCAATGCGTCGCTGGGGGGCTTCACGCATGTCGGCTCGGGCCGTTGCATGGTCCGTGATCGGTGCGCTCGCGATCTTGCAGCTTGCCGCGTTCGGGTTGCCGTTCGGCCGGTGGGTCGACGCGCTGGCCAAGGGGTTGCTGGCCGCGATGTTGGCCGTCGGGATGGCGCTGATCCATCGTGCCAACCGCGTGGTCAACTTCGCGCAGGCGGACCTGGGAACGGTGCCGGCGGCATTCGCGGTGGCGTTCATCACGTTCTGGGGTTGGCCGTATTTGGCCGGGCTGGGTGCCGGCCTGGTCCTCGCGGTGGTGCTCGGCGCCATCGTCGAGTTGGCGTTGATCCGCCGCTTCCGCCATTCACCGCGGCTGGTGGTCACCGTGGCCACGCTGGGCATCACCCAACTGCTCGTGGTGCTGGGCATCCTCGTGCCTCGCTGGTGGGGGCGCAGCCTGGCGGGGGAGCGCCCCGACCCGCCGCTCGGCTGGAAGTTCACGCCCAGCTTCCAACTGCAGTTCTGGAAGCCCGAGCCGGGCGGCATGATCCTCAACGCGCATCACCTGCTGGCGCTGGTCGTGGCCCCGCTGGCGATGGCGGGCGTGGCCTGGTTCCTCGGGCGCAGCCGCCTCGGCATCGCCATCCGCGCCGCGGCCGAGCGCGCCGACCGTGCGTCCATGCTGGGCATCCCGGTGGGTCGCCTGCACACGGTGGTGTGGGCGATGAGCGCGGCGCTCTCGTTCCTCGCGCTCTTCCTGCGCAGCGGCCTGCAGGGGGTGCCGTACGGGCTGGCGTCGAGCCTGCCGACCCTCCTTCTCGCGCTCGGGGCGCTGGTGATCGGGCGGATGGAGCACCTGCCCACGGTGGCGTGTGCCGCCGTGGTGCTGACGCTCGTCGAGTTCGGTGTGCGCAACCGCTACGACGACGCACCGGGCCTGGCCTACGCGGTGATGGCCGGCGCGATCTTCGTGGCCCTGTTGGCGCAGCGGGCCGGCAGCACCCGGCGGGAGACCGATACCACGAGCAGTTGGCGCGGTGCCGAAGAGGTGCGCCCGCTGCCCGCCCATCTGCGCAACTACGGCTGGGTGCCGACGGTGCGCGTCACCGTGCTCGGCCTGGCGGCGCTGTTCGTGCTGCTGGTGCCGCGGCTGTTCGGGGTGGGCGTGGTCATCAAGGCGACGGCACTGATCGCGTTCGGCATCGTCGGCATGTCGCTCGTGGTGTTGACGGGTTGGAGCGGGCAGATCTCCTTCGGGCAGATGGCGCTGGTGGCCTTCGGTGCCGCTGTCGGCGCGACGCTCACCACCCGGTGGCAGGTGGACCTGACGCTGGCGCTGTTGGCCGGTGGCGCCGCCGGTGGCCTGGCGGCGCTGGTGGTGGGGCTCCCGGCGTTGCGCCTGCGCGGCCTGTACCTCGCCGTCACCACGTTCGCCCTCGCCCTGGCGGCGGAGTACTGGCTGCTCAACGGCCGCTTCTTCCACTGGTTCCCCCGCCCTTCCGAAGGGGTGGATCGCCTGCCGTTGTTCGGCCGCGTCGGGGTGGAGTCCACCAACGCCTTCTACTGGTACTCGCTGGCGGTGTTGGGGCTGGTGTACCTGGCGCTGCGCGGCATCCGCCGGTCGCGGACCGGCCGAGCCATCCTGGCCGTGCGCGAGAACGAACGTGCCGCGCAGAGCTATTCCATCGGCGCGGTGCGCGCCAAGCTGACGGCATTCGTGATCTCCGGCTGCGTGGCGGGCGTGGCGGGGGCGCTGCTAGTGCACGCCCAGGGTGCATTCGACGGTGGCGACTTCGGCGCCGGCGACAGCTTCGAGGTGTTCGTGTCCGCCGTGATCGGTGGAATGGGCTCGCTCGGCGGTGCGCTGCTCGGTGCGCTGTACCTGCGCGGCACGAGGTGGTTCATCAACGATCAGGCCTGGCAGCTGCTGAGCACGGGCTTCGGTGTGCTGCTGGTGCTGCTGGTGCTGCCCGGCGGCCTGGGCAGCCTGTGGGTGAAGCTCCGCGACGTGACCGTGCGCCTGTTGACCGGGCAGCGGGTGGACACGCCGCCTGCCGAGCCCGCTGCCGACCCGGCCGCCACGGCCACCGAGCCGGCTGCCACGGCCACCGAGCCGGCCGCCACGGCGGACGGAGTGCCGGCGTGAGCACCGCCCGCACCGCTCTCGGCCATGCCCGCCATCCGATGCGCTGGCTGCGCGGGGTGTGTGGCGGGGAGAGCGCGTACCCGTTGGTGATCCTGTTCGGCCTCAACGCCGTCGACGAGCTGGACCGCACCGCGTTCGGCATCCTGCTGCCCAACATCCGCGACCACTTCGGGCTCGACAACACCGGCGTGCTCGGGCTGGTGGCGCTGGCCTCGATCGCCGCGCTGGCGCTGCAGGTGCCGATCGCCCAGTACGCCGACCGCTCCCGCCGGGTGCCGCTGGCCATCGTCGGGGCACTGGTGTGGGCCGTGTTCAGCGGGATGACCGGCCTCGCGACGGGGGTGGTGTGGCTGGTGCTCGCTCGCAGTGGCAGCGCGCTCGGCAAGGCCGTGATCGACCCGACCCACAACTCGCTCATCGCCGACTACTACCCGATCGAGACTCGCAGCAAGGTGTTCTCCGTGCACCGGGCGGCGAATGCGGTGGGCAGCTTCGTCGGCCCGATCACCGCGGGCATGCTGGCCTACGCGTTCGGGTGGCGCGTGCCCTTCCTCGTCTTCGTGGTGCCGACGGTGATCTTCGCCGTGCTCGCCCTGCGGCTGCGCGAACCGGTGCGCGGCAAGTGGGAGCGCGAGGCCATGGGTGCCACCGGCGACGTGGCCGCCACGGAGGAAACGGTGCCCAGTTTCGCCGAGAGCTGGCGAACCGTGCAGAAGATCCCCAGCCTCCAGCGCCTGTGGTGGAGCCTGCCGTTCCTGGCCACCGCGCTGATCGGGTTCGTGGTGCTGGCCTCGCTGTTGTACGAGCAGCAGTTCGGGCTGGACGAACGCGAGCGCGGCATCGCCGCGGCGGTCGCCGAGCCGTTCCAGTTGGTCGGCATCGTCGTCGGCACTCGGTACATCACGAAGCGCTTCATGGCTGACATGGCGGGCCTGATCCGCTTCCTGTCGCGCATTGCGATCGTCACGTCCGTCGTGTCCATCGGCTTCGCATTGGCGCCGAACGTGGTGGTGGCCGTGGCGCTGAACTGCGCCGTGTCGGCCACCCTGGCAGTGCTGGGGCCGGGCATCCTGGTCGCGCTCTCCCTCGCCATCCCTGCGCGGGCGCGGGCCACCGGGTTCAGCGTGGCCTCGCTGTGGGTCATCCCCGGCTTGCTGATCCTGCCGCTGATCGGCTGGATCAGCAGCCATGTCGGCATCCGGTGGGGGATGCTGACGATGGTGCCGCTGTTCGTCATCGGCAGCCTCGTGCTCGGCATGGCGCGGCACACGATCAACGCCGACATCGCCCAGGTGTGGCAGGCGTCGGCGGCGCGCAGCGAGGCCCTCTACCAGCGCCAGCACGGCCACGCGGACCTGCTGCTGGTGCGCGGCGTGGACGCCGGCTACGGCGGCCGCCAGGTGCTGTTCGGTGTGGACATCGACGTCAAGGAAGGCGAGATCGTGGCCCTGCTGGGCACGAACGGTGCCGGCAAGTCCACCCTGTTGAAGGCCATCAGCGGTGTGGTGGAAGCGGACCGCGGCGCCGTCGTGCTCGACGGGCGGGACATCACTCATGCCCCGCCGAACGAGATCGCCACGATGGGCATCAGCCAGATGCCGGGCGGGCAGGGCGTGTTCGGCAGCCTGACCGTGGCGGAGAACCTGCAGCTCGCCGGCTGGGCGCGGCACACCGACGAGGGCCGCGCGTCGACGGCCGCGGCCATCGAGGAGGTGCTGGCGCTGTTCCCGGTGCTGCGCGACCGGCAGCACGCCCCCGCCGCGGACCTCAGCGGTGGCCAGCAGCAGATGCTGGCGCTGGGCATGGCGTTCGTGGCCAAGCCGCGGGTGCTGTTGATCGACGAGCTGTCGCTCGGGCTGGCCCCGGTCGTGGTGGGGCAACTGCTGCCCGTCGTGCAGCGGGTGGCTGCCGAAGGCACTGCCGTGGTGTTGGTGGAGCAGAGCGTGAACGTGGCCCTGTCCATCGCCGAGCGGGCGTACTTCATGGAACGTGGCCAGGTGCGCTTCAGCGGCCGCACGGAAGACCTGCTGGCCCGCACCGACCTGTTGCGCTCGGTGTTCCTCGCTGGTGCCGCCGAGCCGGCCGACGCGCCGGCCGACGCGCCGGGGAGTGCAGCGGCGCCGGGCCGCGCGTCCAACAGCACCCAGCCGCTGCTCCAGGTCACCGAGTTGGCCGTGGCGTTCGGTGGCAACCGGGCCGTGAACGGGGCCACGTTCACCGTCGACGAGGGCGAGATCGTCGGGATGATCGGGCCCAACGGTGCGGGCAAGACGACGATCTTCGACCTCATCTCCGGCTTCGTCGCCGCCGACGCCGGGCGCATCGAGCTGGCGGGCCGCGATGTCACCGACCTCGGCGCCAGCGCCCGCGCCGCAGCAGGCTTGGGGCGCAGCTTCCAGGACGCCCGGCTGTTCCCCGACCTCACGGTGGCCGAGACGCTGGCCGTCGCCCTGGAACGGTGGGTGCAGAACCGCAGTGCACTGGCCGCCGCGGTCCGCTGGCCCGCGGTGTTCGACGATGAGGAGCGGATCGGGTTGCGCGTCGACGAACTGGTGGAGTTGATGCACCTCGGCGACTATCGCAACGCGTTCGTGCGTGAGCTGAGCACGGGCACGAGGCGCATCGTGGACCTCGCCTGCCTGGCCGCGCACCGGCCGGTGTTGGTGCTGCTGGACGAGCCCTCGAGTGGCATCGCCCAGCGGGAGGTGGAGGCGCTGGCACCGGTGCTGCGCCGCCTGCGCGACGAGATGGGCGCCAGCCTGTTGGTGATCGAACACGACATCCCACTGATCGCCTCGATCAGTGATCGGCTGGTGGCGCTGGACCAGGGCGCCGTGCTGGCCGAGGGAACGCCGGCGGAGGTCCTCGACGACCCCGTTGTGCGCGAGAGCTATTTGGGCAATCATCAGGCTGCGCAGGCGCGCAGCGGCACAAGGGGGTAGCCATGCAACCAGCAAGTGCATCGGGCGCGGGGGCGTCCAACGGGAACCGGCAGCTGAAGCGATGGGGGCCGCTCGCCGGCCTTGCCGTCGTGGCGGCCGTCGGCGTGGGTGTCGTGGCCACGACGGGCGACGACGAGAAAGCCGCCGACACCACCGTCGCGTCGACCGCTGCGCCCTCAACAGACCCGGGAGGGCCGGACACCACCGCGGCCGGGGGCGACACCACGGTGCCGGGCACCGGCGCACCGGGCGAGGTGACCTATCCGCTCACGTACGCCATGGCCGCGGAGCAGGGCATCGCCGACACCATCGACTGGGGCGAGCGTTGCGACACCGCCACCGGCCGCCTGGCCGTGCCGGACTATTTCGCGCCGGACTGCTTCGCGCCGTTCACCGGCGACAACGGCGGCGCCACCGCTCCGGGCGTGACAGCAGACGAGATCACGGTCGTCTACTACGAAGGGATGGAGAACGATCCGATCATCTCCTACATCACCGACGCCATCGCCGTGGACGACACCAACGCCCAGCAGTTCGAGACGATGAGGGGTCTGGTCGAGTACTTCGAGGCTTACTACGAGCTGTACGGCAGGAAGGTCAACCTGGTCACGTTCGAGGGCAGCGGTCTGGCCAGCGACGACGTGGCCGCCCGTGCCGATGCGGCAGAGATCGCCGAGACCTACGAGCCGTTCGTCGTGCTCGGCGGGCCGGCCCTCACGAATGCCTTCGCCGACGAGCAGGCGTCGCGGGAGATCATGTGCATCGGGTGCACGCCCGGGCAGCCGGCGGAGTTCTACACCGAACGCGACCCGTACGTGTGGGGCCTGGACGGCAGCCAGATCCAGAAGCAGACGCATGTGCTGGAGTTCATCGGCAAGCAGCTGGTGGGCAAGAACGCCGAGCACGGCGGTGAGGCCGTGCAGGGCACGCCGCGCACGTTCGGCCTGGTGTACCTGGACAGCAGCGACACCTCGGCAGAGCTGGCGCAGACCTTCGCTACCGGGATGGAAGGGTTGGGTGCCCCGTTGGTCGAGGTGGTGGCCTACGAGCTCGACCCGGCCACCATCCAGGCGCAGGCGTCGCAGGTGATCGCCAAGATGCAGGCCGCAGGCGTCACCAGCATCATCTTCAGTGGCGACCCGGTGGCCCCGCGGGACTTCACCAAGGAGGCCACCGCGCAGGAGTACTTCCCCGAGTGGATCATCGCCGCCAGCACGCTGGTGGACGTGACCGCGTTCGCCCGGACCTACGACCAGCAGCAGTGGGCTCATGCCTTCGGTGTCACCCAGCTGGCAACCCGCGGCAACCCGACCACCACCGGCGCCTACGCCAACTACGAGTGGTTCACCGGGTCGGCGCCGCCGGCCGACGACAGCATCGGCGTCATCGCCCCCAACCCGTCGCTGTTCTTCGCCATCGCCCAGGGTGTGGGGCCGAACCTGACGGCGGCCAACTTCCGCGACGCCCTGTTCGCCTTCGAGGGCACGCGCAAGGCCATCAGCCAGCCGTACCTGAGCTATGGCGACAAGGGCTACTGGGGTGGCGTGGCGGACTATCAGGGCGTGGACGACGCCACGGTCTTCTGGTGGGACGCAACCGCCACCGGGCCGGACGAGATCCGCAAGGACGGCGTGGGCATGTACCAGTACGTCAACGGCGGCGCCCGCTACCTGCCCGGCGAATGGCCGACGGAGGACCAGCTGTTCGACCCCGAGGGCGCGGTGGCCATCTACGAGACACCTCCGGCAGGCGAGGAACGGGGCGACTACCCCAGCCCGGCAGGCTGACCCGACCGTCGCATCCGGTGGCGCACTTCCACGCGGCATGCCGCGCGGGGTGCGCCATCGGCGCGTCTGGCGTTCAGGTGGCGCGGCCGGCGGCGCGCAGCGCCTTCTTCGCTCGGCCCTGGAGCACACGGGCCAGCAGGCTGAATGCGACGATGGCGATGACCGCCGTGGCGCCGAGCACGAACACCTGGTTGTCGGCGTCCGTGCCGTCGAAGCCGTGCACCGTGGCCATGATGAACGCCGGGTAGGCCATCAGGTGCACACTGCGCCACAGCCACTTCGGGAGCTTCTTCATCGCCCACGAGGTGAGCTGGATCACGACCATCACGTAGAAGGCGAGCAGGCCCCAGGTGACGACCCCCGGCTTCCACGTGCTGGCGTTGGGGACGAACAGCTCGCGCCAGCCGAAGTGGGCGTAGTTGTCGCCCACCAGGGCTGCCATGTGGGCGCCGGTGGTGACCAGCGCCAGCACGCCGAGGTAGCGGTGCAGGTCGAGCAGCCAGGCCGGCCGGTCGGCGGGCTTGAGCATGCGGGTGATCAGCAGGATGCCCCACAGGCAGGTGACGGCCAGGACCAGCCAGGCGACGATGCCGCTGGCGCGGGACAGGTACCAGAAGGTGTGTTCGTTCATACTCGGAAGTCCTCGAAGGTTCGGGTGGCCAGCACCTCGCCGGCGTCGGTGACGACGAGCCCGGCAAGGCCGGCGTCGTCCAGCATGCCAATTGCGGTGGCAGGGTCGAGCATCATCGTCGAGGTGGCGAAGGCTTCGGCCGTGGCGGCGTCGGCGGCGAGCACGGAGGCCGTGCGCACCCCGTGCGCCGACGGGAGGCCGGTGGTGGGGTCGATCAGGTGGTGGGCGGTTCCGCCGCCGGCGGTTTCCCAGCGGCGCACCGTGGTGCCCGAGGTGGCGAGGCCACCGCACGTCACCCGCAGGGTGGCCACATGGGTGCCGGGTTGGCGGGGGTCGTCGATGCCGAGGTACCACGATGGCTGATCCACCGGGGTGCCGAGCACCGCCAGGTCGCCGCCGAGGTTCACCAGGGCGCCGCTGGCCCCGGCTTCCAGGAGGTCTTCGGCCACGAGGTCGGCGGCAAACCCCTTGCCGATGCCGCCGAGGTCGACGGCGCCGCCGAGTGGCACGGTGAGCGTGCCGGCCGCGTAGTCCACCTGGACCATCGCGCTCATCCCGATGCGACGGATGCCCAGCGCGGGGGCCGCGGCGTGGTCGATGACGCTGTGGGTGTAGCCGGCGTCGAGGAGGGCGGGCAGGGTGGTGACGTCGAAGCGGCCGCTGGTCTGCCGCCAGGCGAGCAGGGCCCTGGCCACGACGGCGAGGGTGTCCTCGTGCACCGCCACTGCCGTGCCGGCCGCACGGTTGGCGAGGGTGATGTCGCTGTCCTCACGGAAGCGGCTCCACCACCCCTCCAACTCGTGCAGCCGGGCCACGGCCGCGTCGGCCATGGCGTCGGAACCGCCATGAACCACGATGTGGGCGCGACAGCCCATGACACGCAGGCTGCGCTCGACCGTTCCCCCCTCGGCCGCGTCCGCCGCGCCGGCCGGGTGGGCGGTACTCATCCGCTCGGTGCGCTCGTGGCGGGCGGCGGCGGGGCAGTGGTGGGCGGCGGTGCGGGAGCGGCCGTAGTGGCCGGTGCCGGCGCCGGAGTCGGGGCGGGGGCTGGTGCGGGTGTGGGGGTCTGGCCGCCGCCGGAGGAGCCTCCAGAGGAACCGCCGGACGAACCGCCCGAGGACGGCGCCGGGGTGGCGGGCTGTGCGGCGGGAACTGCGGCGGGATCGATGACCGGCGCCGTCGTGCCGAGGGGTGGCACGGTGAGCACGATCACCTGGGGGGTGCCGGTGGCCGCCAGCGTGACCGTCGGAGCCACCGTGGTGGGGACGGTGGTGGCTGCCGTGGCCGGGGTGACCCCGGTGGCTGCGCCGGTGGCGGGGTCCACCACGCTCGGCTGGGTGGCCGGGTCGGCGGCGGGCTTGGGCTGGTTGGCCGCGGCGATCACCGTGGTCAAGCCGAACACGGCGGAAGCGGTGAGGCCCGTGGCCAGCACCCGGGCCCCCGCCGCCACGTGTGGGTGGCGGGCGCGGGGTGCCGGTGCGGGTGCCGGTGCGGCAGCCGCTCGGGGTGAG
>JBPOIX010000334.1:0-8727 GCA_052034175.1 Actinomycetota bacterium | reverse complement strand
GGTACACCACCAGTACTCCTCGAGCGTCTCACCCTTCCAGGCGAAAACCGGGATGCCGGCCGCAGCGATAACGGCGGCGGCGTGGTCCTGGGTGGAGAAGATGTTGCAGCTGGCCCAGCGGACCTCGGCGCCGAGCTCCACCAGGGTCTCGATCAGCACCGCAGTCTGGATGGTCATGTGCAGGCTGCCCGAGATGCGGGCACCGGCCAACGGCTTGAGCGGGCCGAACTCCTTGCGGAGGGCTCGCAGGCCGGGCATCTCGTGCTCGGCGAGGTGGATCTCCTTGCGGCCGAACGGGGCCAGGGAGAGGTCGGCAACGCGATAGTCGCGGCGCGCGGCGATGGACATGATGGTTCCTCCGGGAACGTCGAGTGGATGGAACCGGGCCGGTGCCAGCCGGCAACTCTCTGCTCAGCCCAGGTACTACCAGCCTACGGCCCAGATCCTCAGTCCGCCAGGATGACTGCGCTGACGTCGAGGATGTAGTGGGCGTAACCCTGGTAGTTGAACACCCGCACCTTCTGATCTGCGCCGTACATCACCATGGTCATGTTCGGCACGGCCTTGGCGTCCGCGGTGGTGCTTTCGACGCTGTTCAGGCTGGACACGTTCGGCGGCAACGAGTTCGTGGGCGGCGTGGGGTACACCGTGAGGTAGCTGCTGACGGCCACGGTCGGGTACTGGCGGGTGAGCTTGGCGTTGGTGAGGTTGCCGAGCAGCCCCAACTGGTTGCCCACGGGCACGCCGCCGATGTTCACGCTGGCGGAGAACGCGGCGAAGCTCCAGTCCTCCGCGATGCCGGGGCCGATCGGCACGGCACCGAACGCCGCCTGGCGCGTGTCGAGCGCCCGGAAGGGGCTGGTGAGCGGGATGACGCGGCCGGCTCGTGTGTCGTCCAGCCGGCGCTCGATGTAGCCAAGCACGTCCACGATCAGCTTGGTGCTGCCGTTGTGGTTGTACAGGCGGATCTTGCCGTCCGCCCCGACGGGCACGAGCACCAGGTTCGCTTTGGTCTGCCCGGCGAGCACGTTGAGGTTGGACGTGGACGGCATGCCGACGGGTGTCTCGGGGAGCACGCTGACGAAGGTGCCGGCGGTGGACCCGGTGGAGGTGAGGTTGATGAGGACACCCTCGACATCCGTGCTGTTCGGAACGATGTCGGTGACCGGGCTGGCCCCCAGCGTGTCGGCGCCACGAATCGTGACCTCGGTGACGGAGGTCGGCCCGACGCTGGCAGGACGGCTGTCGTAGATGCGGCCAGGGGCGACAGGGATCAACCGGCCACCACGCTCGTCCTCGGACTCCGTGTCGTCCGCGCCGAGGTAGCCCGTGGTGCTGAACCAGCCGTAGACGTCGACGATGACATGGGCGTTGCCGGTGGTGTCCGCGTGCAGCCAGACGGTGAGGAAGTCCCCGTCGCCGGGCCGCACGAGTGAGAGGTTGGCGACGTTCTGGTTCGCGCTGAAGTTGACGATCGAGGTGTTCGACGGTGAACCGGCCGGGTAGGCGCCGAGATAGCCGCGCACCGTCGGGGTGACGACGGTGATGCTGGCCACCACGGCCAGCACATTGTTCGAGGTGACATCCGCCGGCAGCCACGGGTTGGCGAAGTTCTCGTCGCCGATCCCCAGCAACTGCACGTCGAACGCCGGGTTGGCCGTGCCCGCCGGCTTCGCGCCCAGAGGTGCAACATCGTTGATCGGCCGCAAGGGGTCGTTCTCGGCCGCGGCGCGCGAGTCGAAGATGCGCGTCGGGGTGATCGGGTGGTACTCCCCGCCAGCGCAGTAGGTGCAGGGGTCGGCGGCCGTCGCGGTGGCCGGCGGCACGACAGCCACAGCCCCCACGGTGAGCAGCCCTGCGACGAGCAGGGTCGGGAAACGACCTGAGCGATTCATTCGCCGTGAAGGTTATCAGCCTGCTCCGCGCCGGTACCGGCGCGGCTCAGGCGGCAGACGTCGGGGTCAGTTCGCCGGTGGCAATGCGGGCATCGAGCGCCTCGGCCTCGGCGGCCTCAACCTCCACTGCCTCGTCGGGCAACATCACCGGGATGCCCTCCTGCACCAGGTAGCGGCGCCGCAGACGCGGGTTGTACAGGCCCCCCTCGTCGCCGAGGTAGTACAGCGGGCCTTTGTCGACGGGGCATGCCACGACGGCCAGGAAGCGGGGATCGAGTGCCATGGGTCCTCCTCAGAGGCTGGTGATGAGGGCGAGCAGTTCGGCGACACGCTGATCGCACTCGTCGCGGTCGGGGGCTTCGAGGTTGAGCCGCAGCAGGGGCTCGGTGTTCGACGGGCGCAGGTTGAACCACCACGGGCCGCAATCCACGGTCAGGCCGTCCAACCTGTCCTGCTCGAACCCGCGGAACTCCCCCGCCACATGTTCGATGACCGTCTGCGGGTCGGCGACGGAGGTGTTGATCTCGCCGCTCGACGAGTACCGCTCGAACGGCTTGCGGACGACCGAAAGGTCGGTGTGCGCCCGGCTGACTTCGTTGATCACCAGCATGCTGGCGATCAGGCCGCTGTCCGCGCGGAAGTTCTTGAGGAAGTAGTAATGCGCCGAGTGCTCGCCTCCGAACACGGCGCCAGTCTCGAGCATCCGCTGCTTGATGAAGCTGTGCCCCACCTTGGTCCGCACCGGAACGCCGCCGTGCTCGCGCACCACCTCGGGAACCGAGCGCGAGCAGATCAGGTTGTGCAGGATCGTGGCGCCGGGGTTCGGGCGCAGCACGCCGGCCGCGAGGAGCGCCGTCGTCGTCGACCCGCTGAGCCCGCGGCCGGCCTCGTCCACCACGAACACGCGGTCGGCGTCGCCGTCGAACGCCAGCCCGATGTCGAAGCCGCCGGCGGTGACCCGAGCCTGCAGGTCGCGCTGGTTCGCCGGTTGCAGAGGGTCCGCAGGGTGGTTCGGGAAGGTGCCGTCGAGCTCGCCGAACATCACTTCCAGGGTGATCTGCGGCAGCCGATCGAACACCGCGGGGACCACCAGCCCGCCCATGCCGTTGGCGGTGTCCGCCACCACGCGCATCGGACGAATGGACGGGATGTCGATGAACGACACCACATGGTCGGCAAAGGCCTCGAGCAGATTGCGGCTGGACAGCGAACCCGGGGTGTTCGCCGGGAGCGGGCCGCGCCCGGCCAGCACTTCGGCGGCCACATCCTTCACCACGTCGAGCCCGGTGTCCTGCCCGACCGGGCGAGCGCCACTGAGGCAGAACTTGACGCCGTTGTACTGCGCCGGGTTGTGCGATGCCGTGAACATCGCCCCTGGCGAGTCCAGCGTGCCGGCCGCGTAGTAGATCAGGTCGGTGCTGGCGAGGCCGAGCTCGACGACGTCCAGCCCCTGTTCCATCACGCCGCGAGCGAACGCGTCGACCAGCTCGGGGCCGGACGGCCGCATGTCGCGGGCGACGAGCACTCGGCTGGAATTGACGAAGCGGGCGAAGCCGACACCGAGCGCGTACGCCACGTCGGTGTTGACCTGCTCGGGGACTGTGCCACGTACGTCGTACGCCTTGACAATGGCGTCGAGCACGCTGGGATCGGTGGAAGGCATGCGGCCCTACACGCTACCGGGGTGGTCGGATTCGCCCTCGTCGGCCGCCCCGCCGTCCCCGCCGTCCGGGGCCGGGGCCACGAGGTTCCCGCCGATCGGAGGAAGGTCGGCGTCGGGGGCGAAGGGGTCGTGGGCTGCCGGGCGCTCCACCGCACCCTGGCCGCTCGCGGGAGTGTCGTCGGGCCACGGCCCGCCGTCGTCGGGCCAGTGCGCGTCAGCGTCGGGCTCGAGCCCCTCCCCGTACCCGTCGCCGGTGGGAGCGGCCTGCCCCGGGCCGCCGGTGAACTCGTCGTCCTTGCGCCCCCCGAAGAGCGGCGCCATGAATGGGTGCGGACCGACGTGCACGACATCGCCCTTCACCCGCCACAGGACGAGCAGGCCGATCCCGATGAACGTGAGGAGGTACGCCAGGTAGTCGACGGTGGCCGCGCCGTAGGACAGCCGCACATGGGTGGAGGTGGGGATGACGACCATGAAGTTCGGGGCCACGTGGTAGGGCCCCGTGGCCCCCTCGACGGTCCAGTTCGGGAAGTAGCTGATCTTCACCAGCACCGGCACGCCGACCTCGGACACGTCGAAGCTGAGGTCCTGCTCGCCGAGCACCACATTGCTCACGGTGATCTCGGGCAGCTGTTCGACCTCGATCGGGTCCACCGGGACCACGACGTCGACCTTGCGGTTGTGGTCCTCCATCCCACCGCCCATGCTGCGCGCCTGGTCCACCTCGATGTCGATGTGCTGCCATTCCGCCGGGCCTTCGTGTGCGGGCAGCGCCGCCCATTCCTCCGGGTTCTGGAACCAGCTCGTACCGACCTCGAGGAACATCTCCCGGTCGTCGCCTTCGCTGGCGTGCGGGTTCACCACCACCGGCTGCACCGTCAGCGGCTGCACGAGGGGGCTGTCCGCGACCTCGTAGATGTCCCACGGGCCGACCTCGGCGATCAGCGTCAGCTCTCCACGCGCCGCGGCATTCTCGCGGGCGACCTCGGTGAACACCATCAGGTAGTTGATGCCCATCTTCTGCATCATCGGCACCCCGACCGATGCGTCCCTGTCCGTGTAACGCAACTGGCGCACGGGGTCCGAGGCCTGCGCGCTCATCGCCGCCGCCGTGAGGAAGTGGTACGGCGTGGTGCCCGACGTCTCGAAGAACAGACCCTCGGAGCTGCTGATGCAGCCGTCGGTCCAGAACGGCAGCAGCATCAGCGCCATCGTCGTGCCATAGGAACCGTTGTCCTCGTGGTTCTCCCACAGGGCCCGCCCACAACCGCGGTCGGCGCCGATCTCCTTCATCGTCAGCAGCAGTTCGCGGTACTCGTTCCAGTGCCACTTCCCCTCGTACCCGCGGAAGTTGTACGCCGGCCAGGAGTCGCTGGCGGCGTCACCCGCCGTCGAGTTCATCGTGATCGGGTACCAGTCGCCGATCCCCCAGGCATAGCGGCCGTCCGGCCGAAGCCCGCCGCCCGGAACGACGCGGAACTGGAACAACTGCCCCACGAGCACCACCATGCCGACCACCAGGAAGGTGGCCAGGCCGCTGACCCACTCGAGGCGAACGTCCAGGTCCCGCAGGCGCACCGCGCGGATGACGAGATGGACGAGATCGACGATGCCGACCATCATCAGCAGGAAGCGCAGCAGGTACAGGAACGGCAGTAGGCGCGGGTTCCACAGCAGCCCGATGCCCGGGATGCTGTCCTGCGCGACGTAGGTGGCCGCCATCAAGGCGATGCACGCGATCCCCAGGAAGGCACCCGTGAGCTGGCGTTTCACGACGCTGGTGACGAACCCGACCAACGCCAGCACGTTCACCACGAAGTCGAGGAAGGGTGGCCAGTCGAAGAACATGTCCCAGAACGAGTCGTTGATCCCGCTCGGGCGGCCGCCGTACTTCATGTCGGTCATGTAGTGGGTGTTGGCGAAGAACGGGAGGAACCAGAACATGATCAGCAGCGCGGCGGTGCCGAGCGTGGTGACGCCGTACCAGAAGCGCGTGCGGTCCATCCAGATCAGCCACATCAGGATCAGCAGGAACGGCCACACGAGCATGATCAGGCCATGGGACAACATGGCCAAGGCGATCACGATGGCCGTCTTCGACCGGTGCTTGCCGGTCTCCAGGCCGCGGGTGAACATGCCCAGGCCGAGCACCCCGAGCGACAGTGCGATGGAGAAGGAGAACTCGCCCGCCATGGTGCTCTTCACGTTGCCGCCGTAGATGCTGAAGCTCTCGTCGAAGAGGAACAGCACTCCGGCCAGGGCCATCAGTTCGGGGACCGGGTAGCGGAAGCGAGCCAGCCGGCCGAACGCCCAGCAGCAGAACGGCAGGGCGAAGATGCCGAGCACGGTGACGAGCTTGAACGCCACGCCGTACGGCAGCACCACGTCGAACAGCACGATCAGCAGCGCCGGGGGGATCATGTAGAACTTGTAGAGCGGGAAGCCGTTGTACCAGGCGTTGCTCCAGCCGGTGAGCTGGAAGTGAGGCAGCAGGTTGTCCCGAAGCTCGGCCGGCCCGAGCACGTGGGCACCCATGTCCCCGCCCGTCGGCGTGTTGTCCGCGAACAGCAGGTCCAGGTGCACGACCTGCATCACTGCAATCGCGCAGCCCGTCAGCACCACCGCCGCCGTGAGGAACTGCACCACGCGCTCCGCCGGCCACGGGCGGTGGAGCCACTCGCTCGGGCGACGGATGATCCGCTGCCCGATCCGTGTGAGGAGGTCGGGTGGCGTGGCGGGCGCCATCACGTCGCCCGGAGCGGCGAGCGTGGCACCCGGATCGCCGAACGGAACGGCGTCGGCGTCGTCGGGAAGGAGGTCGTTCATGACGGGGGGAATTGTTCCATGCTCCGCTGTCCGCGCGCAGTCATCGCCCCGCAGCGAGCGCCAACGCCGAGGCATTGAACGCCATGTGCGCCAGCACGCCCATGCCCAGCCGGTCGGTCCAGACCATGCACACGCCGAAGGTCAGACCGGCAACGAACAGGCCGGGGTACTCCACCGGTTGGAAGTGGATCAGCGCGAACCAGGTGGCGGCCAGCCCCAGCCCGAGCACATCGGTGAGGCGGCGGGTGAGGGCCCCTTGCAGGAGGCCTCGGTACACGAGTTCCTCCACCAGCGGCGCGCCAAGCACCACCACCACGACCAACAGCGCCAAGCCCGCCCCGTGCGCGCTGTCCCACAGCTCGCGGGTTCGCTCCTCCAGGCGCTCCTGCCCGAACGTGGTCGGCCAGATCTCCTCCAGCGGCCAATAGAGCAGGCGGACCAACACCAACTGGGCGAGCACCCCGATCGGGACCCCCACGAGGTCGATGGCACGGAAGCTCAGCCCGAAGTCGCGCCCCAGCCCCCCGCTGCCGTACCTGCGGCCGAGCACGACGACCACGGCCACCAGTGCCGACCAGTTGGCCAGCTGGGCCGCTGCCAGCCACCATGGGCCGGCGGCGGCGACGGAGTCGTGCCCGGAGGACGCCAGGATGGCCGACGCCACGAGGCCCCCCGCCAGCCAGGCCCCGAGCCAGCCGAGCGCCGCGGTGGACAGAGGGACGGGGGCCCGCTCACCGACGGACCGCAACGGTGAGATCGACGGGTTGGGCACGGGTGACGAGCCTACCCCGGGGTGCGAGTGGTCAGCCGGCGCCGGGCGCCGACGCCGCGTGCCACGGGCTCAGCCGGCGAGCAGCCGTGAGCCCCCGGCGTACACGAGCTGGCGGCGGGTGCGCCGGTCCTCCAGGCGCCAACCGTTGGGCACGGACAGGCGGCCGGTGTGCCGTTCGCAGAGGTCGTAGTTGTGCGGATCCCGCTCGTCGGCGAGGTCGTCCAGCCAGACCAGCGAACGCGCGTACTGATACGAGAGTGTGGCCGTGGCGGGCAGGGCGCAGCCGGTACGGGAGCACTGACGACTCATGAACAGAACCATACGAAACCGCGCGCGGCGAGTGGTGGATACTCACGAACACTCGCGCGATCCGCGCGCAGGTGCCGTACGGGCACGTGGTCCGACGCCGCAGGCTGCCGAACCAATCACGTGCACGGACCGTAGGATTGGCGCATGAGCAACCTTCCCCCGCCGCCGCCTCCGCCGCCCCCCGGTCGCGGCCAGCAGCAGGGTCCTCAGCCACCGGCCGGTGGCGGGCGCCGTCCGGCAGCCGGTTGGCCGCGCTGGAGCATCCCCGTGCTCCTGGCCGTGCTCGTCGGCATGCTCGTCCTCAATCAGGTGTGGCCCAGCAACGACGGCGAGGAACGCACCTACAGCGAGTTCATCGCGCTGGTCGAAGCGGGCGACGTGAAAGAGATCACCGTCACCAAGGGCTCCTACACCGTGTCCGGCGTGCTCGACGACGGGAACGACACCAAGTTCACCACCTCGGTCAGCGAGAACTTCCCGCTGGAGTCCGAGCGCAACCTGCTCGCCGCCAACAACGTCGACGTCAACTACAAGAACCCGGAGAGCAACTGGTTGCTCAACTGGGCGGGCCTGTTGCTGCCCTTCATCCTGATCATCGGCTTCCTGGTGTGGATGAACAAGCGGGCCCAGGGCCAGATGGGCAACGTCATGTCCATCGGCCGCAGCCGGGCCAAGGCCTACAACGCGGACAAGCCCTCCACCACGTTCGCCGACATCGCCGGTTACGAGGGCGTGAAGCAGGAGATCACCGAGGTCGTGGACTTCCTGCGGATGCCGGAACGCTTCCGCGAGATCGGCGCCCGGGTCCCCAAGGGCATCCTCCTGGTCGGGCCCCCCGGCACCGGCAAGACCCTGCTTGCCCGTGCGGTGGCCGGGGAGGCCGGTGTCGGCTTCCTCAGCGTCACCGGCTCGGACTTCATGGAGATGTTCGTCGGCGTCGGCGCCAGCCGCGTGCGCGACCTGTTCACCCAGGCCCGCAAGATGGGCCGGGCCATCATCTTCGTCGACGAGATCGACTCCATCGGCCGCAAGCGCGGCGCCGGCCTCGGCGGCGGGCACGACGAGCGCGAGCAGACGCTGAACCAGATGCTCGCCGAGATGGACGGCTTCGAGACCACCGAGGGCATCGTCATCCTCGCGGCCACCAACCGCCCCGACATCCTCGACCCTGCGCTCCTGCGCCCGGGCCGCTTCGACCGCCAGATCGTGGTGCCGCTGCCCGAGTTCGAGGAGCGCCTGGCCATCCTCAAGGTGCACAGCCG
>JBPOIX010000243.1:0-12568 GCA_052034175.1 Actinomycetota bacterium | reverse complement strand
GATACATCGTGGAGAGTGGAGCATGACGGCTTCGCGGGCGGCGCCGGTGAACAGGCGCCGCCGGCGGCCGAGGTCGATGATGTTGCCGACACTGTCGACGATGACCCGGCGGACGTGGCCGTGGAGTGCCGCCCTCACGGCCTCGACTGGGTCGAGGAGGGCGCCGTTGGCGGTTTCGCTGCGGCGCAGCGCGAACGGAACGACGGGAGGTGTGGCGAGGGTGTGCGCCGGCAGGGGGATGATGCCCAGCTCGGCGAGGGCCTGCTCGAAGGTCTGCAGGTCCATCACGATGTTGAGCGTCGGTTCGGGCAGCTTGGCATCGGCGGGTTGGCCGGCGGCCGTGCGGAAGATGGCGAGCAGGGCGTCCCACCGCCGTTGCTGCTCGGTGCGCGGCAGGGGCACGGGCTTGCCGGGCTGATGGCTGGTCTGGGCGGAGGCGACATCCAGGTCGTTGTGGAACTCGGCTTGGGCGAAGTGGTCCCAGATCTCCTTCATCTCGGCGGTGTCCACGGCGCCGCCGTGGCCGGAGAGGTAGCCGATGCCGTCCTGCTCGACGAGGGTGGCGTTGCGGTTCTCGTGCGCGGCTTCGGCGTCGCGGTGGGAGCCTTCGCTGTCGGCGAGCAGCTCCCAACGGCGCACGCAGCGGTGGAAGTGGTCGAACTCCATCTCGCGGGCGTAGCCGAGCAGGAGCTCGCCGTGTTCGTGGAGCCGGCCACCGCAGCGCGGGTTGGCGTGGGCCCGGGCCAACGAGCGGATGTGGGCCACCGGGATGTGACCCTGCCCCAATGCCTCGATCGCTGGTGCCAAATCGGAAAGAAGTGAACCGGTGCGCAACCGATGGGTGACCTCGGCGTCGGACCAGCGCAGCTCGGCCCGCAGCAACCCACGCACCGACGAGTGCCCGTCCTCCCGGAAGGCCTCCGAGGACTGCACCGCTGACACGGCGACGGCAACCTCCGCCTCCAGCCGCCGCAGTTGCAGCTCCAGCGACCGCAGATGGGCGAAGCGCTCGGCAGCCGTCATCCCCTCCACCGCGGCGACGGTGGTCGCCAAGCAGAAGGGTTCCTGGTTCATGCCTTCATCGTAGCGAACGTATGTACGAATGTCAACTAGAGATGGAGTCGAGGTCAGCTCGAGCCGGTGAGCGGCCAGGATGTCCCTGGACGCAGCAGGCCACCCATCACCATCGGGTCCTCGGGATTGCAGAGCGAGACAACGTTGGTACCGGGCGGCACCTCCTGCAGGGCCCACTGCTCATCCTCGGAGGTCAACCGCGGCACCTCGAGCACGGTGCCGAGTCCGGCGTCCGGATCTACGGCACAGAGAGCGGGGCCTGACTGCGCGCCCCAGAGGAGCACGAACCACCCGTCGTCAGCGTCCAATGCGAAGGCGTGAAGTCCGATTCCCTCTACCGAGAGCCAGATGGGCCAGCACGGAGGACTCCGGACGTCGGTCTCGATGCAGACGGCCTCGGGATCGGTCGCGGTGCCACCCTTGAGCCGCACCGTGTGCGAGCCGACTGCGACGGTCCTCACATCCGGCAGGAGAGCGATGTGCCGCGACGCGTCTGCAGCCAGCTGCTCGAACTCCGGCCCAGTCACCAGAGCGAAGGAAGCAGTCGCCTGTCGGAGTTCCTCGGGTGGCACGTCGGCCGGTGGTCCGTCCTGCTGCCCCAGCCCACTGAGCTGGACCCAGGTGCCATCGTCCATCATCAGGCTGCCGTTGTCCGCCAAGTCGAGCATGCGTGGATGCCACCCGGTATTCACATGCGCCACGATGAGGTGGCCCGTTGGGCTACGAACAACGAACCCATGGAGAAGCCGTGGCGCCACATTGGCGACTTCCTCCCCCAGCAGCGAGAGCCCGCTCTGCTCGTCCGGCTCAGCGCCGAGGCCGGGGTCCTCGGCGCGCCAGCGGAGACCGTCGAGCACCGCAGCAACGGTGTCGGGAGGAAGCCCCGACCCCGACACTTCGATGCGGTACCCGGCTTCAAACCAGACCCCAACGAACTCGTCGTCGTCGTCGCCGTACACATAGTCGAGCTGCGCTGGCTGCGAGTGGATCGTGGTCTGCGCCACCAACACCCGCTCGCTGGGTTGCGACGGTTCAATCGCAAGATCGAATCGAGCGTCGGTGCCGAATCCGTCGGTGTAGCGCAGGCTTTGCGCGGTATAGGGGGTGGCAAACCCCCCCGAGAGCTCGATGTATCGCCACGCGTCGAGCAGCTGCCATCCCGCAGCAAGGTTGACCGGTGCCCAGGTCGGCTCGCCGAGAGCTTCGTCCGCGGTGGTCGACGAGGGAGGCGAGGCGGTGCCGGTGCTGCCGTCGGCCGAGTTGGAGGCTGCCGGCGCACTTTCCGCAGGTCCCAGCGATGTGTTGGCCGTGTGGTCTCGCAGTGTGATGCCTACTCCGGCAGCTACGAGCATCGACGCAACAGCACCAGCCATCATCCAGCGGCGGCGATGGCGAGTGTGGGACGACGGAGGGCGAGCCCCGCCCAGGGCCGGCCCGCTCATGGTGGTGCCGAGGTGGGCTTCGAGCCAGGTGAAGTAGTCGGCGAGTTGGTCTTCGAGCCGGTGGTCAGTCGACATGATGTACCTCCAGGGCGGTGCGTAGGCGCTGCATTGCGCGCAGCAGATGGGTGCGGACGGTGGAGTCGCTGACGTCGAGAAGACGGGCCACCTCGGCAACGGGGTAGCCGTAGCCGTGGACAAGCGCGACGCAGATTCGCTGCCCGTCGCTGAGCGCTGCGAGAGCCGGCAGGAGAGCCGGCTCGAAGTGGGGCAGTTCGTTCGGTGGCGGCGCGGGCAGTTGCGCGGGTGATCGACGAAGGCGGCGAGCGGCCGACTGCCCGACCCGGAACAGGTATCCGGCCGGGTTGTCCATCGCTGCGAGGCGTGGCCACTCCTCCCAGCCGTACGCCAACGCCTCCGAGGCTGCGTCGAGGCCGACTTCAGGCCCGTACGCGGCCACGAGGGCGGCTCGCAATGCCGGCCCTTGCTCGGCGACGAACTGTTCGAAGCTCATATCAGCAAGAGCATCAACGGGCCCCGAATCGTGACAGCCGCCGTCAGGTTGTGGTCAGCACCAGGTGGTCGCCGTCGAGGTCGACGGTGAGGGTGTCGCCTTCGGCCACCTTGCTTTCGAGGATCATCACCGCGGCAGGGTCGCTGATCAGCTTCTGGATCACCCGCTTCAGCGGGCGGGCGCCGAACGACGGGTCGTAGCCCTCGTGCGCCAACCAGGTCATCGCCGCCTCGGTGATTTCCAGCGTGATCCGCCGGCCGGCTAGGCGTTCCCGCAGGCGCTCCAGCTGGATGCCGACGATGTGCCCGAGGTCCGCCTCGGTGAGGGCGCGGAAGCGGATGATCTCGTCGATGCGGTTGATGAACTCCGGCTTGAAGAAGGCCAGCGGGTCGCCCGGCAGGTTCGAGGTCATGATCAGCACACAGTTGGTGAAGTCCACCGTGCGGCCTTGGCCGTCCGTGAGGCGGCCATCGTCCAGCACCTGCAGCAGCACGTTGAACACGTCCGGGTGGGCCTTCTCGATCTCGTCCAGCAGCACCACGCTGTACGGGCGGCGGCGCACGGCTTCGGTGAGCTGGCCGCCCTCGTCGTAGCCGACGTACCCGGGGGGTGCGCCGATCAGGCGGGACACGGTGTGCTTCTCCATGTACTCGCCCATGTCGATGCGGACCATCGCCTTCTCGTCGTCGAACAGGTACTCGGCCACGGCGCGGGCCAGCTCGGTCTTGCCGACACCGGTGGGCCCGAGGAACATGAACGACCCGATCGGCCGGTTGGGGTCGCTGAGCCCGGCTCGCGAGCGGCGGATGGCGTTGGCCACCGCGGTGACCGCGTCGTCCTGCCCGATGACCCGCTGGTGCAACAGCGCCTCCAGGTGCACGAGCTTGGCCATCTCGCTCTCCATCAGCCGGCTGAGCGGCACGCCCGTCCACTTCGAGACCACCTCGGCGATGTCCTCGCTATCCACCTCCTCCTTCAGCATCCGCTGGCCGCCGGCCTGCAGCGTGTCCAGGTGAGCGGTGGCGTCGGCGATGCGCCGCTCCAGCTCGGGGATGCGGCCGTAGCGGATCTCCGCGGCGACGGCGAGGTCGGTCTCGCGTTCCACCGCGGTGCGCAGCTGCTCGAGCTCCTCCTTCAACGCGCGGATGGCGTCGATGGCCTGCTTCTCGTTCTCCCAGTGCTCCTTCATCCCGTGCACCTGCACGTTGAGGGTGGCGAGCTCGTCCACCAGAGCGTCGAGCCGCTCGCGCGACGCGGTGTCGGTCTCCTTCTCCAGTGCCACCTGCTCGATCTCCAGCTGCAGGATGCGCCGCTGCACGACGTCGATCTCCGTGGGGAGTGAATCGATCTCGATGCGCAGCTTGGAAGCCGCTTCGTCCATCAGGTCGATGGCCTTGTCCGGCAGGAAGCGGTTGGTGAGGTAGCGGTTCGACAGCACCGCCGCGGCCACGAGCGCAGAGTCCTGAATCCGCACGCCGTGGTGCACCTCGTAGCGCTCCTTCAGGCCGCGCAGGATGCCGATGGTGTCCTCCACGGTCGGCTCGCCGACGTACACCTGCTGGAAGCGGCGCTCCAGAGCAGGGTCCTTCTCCACATGCTTGCGGTATTCGTCCAGCGTCGTGGCGCCGATCATCCGCAACTCACCGCGAGCCAGCATCGGCTTGATCATGTTGCCGGCGTCCATCGCGCCTTCGGCCCCGCCCGCGCCGACGATCGTGTGGATCTCGTCGACGAACGTGACCACCTCGGCAGCGGAGTCGGTTATCTCCTTTAGCAGGGCCTTGAGGCGCTCCTCTAACTCGCCGCGGTACTTGGCGCCGGCGAGCATCGAGCCGATGTCCAGGCTGATGAGGCGCTTGTTCTTCAGGCCCTCGGGCACGTCGCCGTCGGCGATGCGCCGGGCCAAACCCTCGACGATCGCCGTCTTGCCCACGCCGGGCTCACCGATGAGCACCGGGTTGTTCTTGGTGCGCCGGCTGAGCACCTGGATGACGCGGCGGATCTCGTCGTCGCGGCCGATGACGGGGTCGATCTTGCCGTCCCGGGCGCGCTGGGTGAGGTCCTGCCCGTACTTCTCGAGTGCGGCGAAGTTCTCCTCGGGTGTCTGCGAGGTGACGCGGTGACTGCCACGCACTTCCTTCAGCGCCTGCAACAGCTCCTCGCTACCGATGCCCAGGCGGGCGTTCATCGCCAGCAGCAGGTGCTCCACCGAGAGGAAGTCGTCCTTCAGGTCCTTCTGGTAGGTGGTGGCGTTCTGCACCACGTTGTCCAGCTCGCGGCTCATGCGTGGCTCGGCGCCGCCGTACGCGCGGGGCAGCTTGGCAACGGCCTCGTCGGCCTTGTTGCGCACCATCAACGGGGCCAGGCCGAGCTTGGCCAGCACGGCGGGCACGATCGTGTCCTCCTGCCGCATCAGCGCGGCGAGAAGATGGTCCGGAGTGAGCTCCGGGTTGCTCAGAGCCTTCGCCTGATCGATGGCCGCGGCAACTGCTTCGTTGGTCTTGAGGGTCCACTTCTTCGGGTCGAACGCCATGAGAGGAACGCTAACGCGGTGCTGCCGAAGTTGCTACGAAGCGACTCAAGATTTCTTCCAACTGTGACTGCAGCGTCGGCCGGGCGTCACGCTCGGGCGCAATCAGCTTTCGGCCACCTGGATGTCGATCACCAGGCGTGGCGGGCTGCTGAGCACATCGGTGGTGAACGAGTACTCATCGTCCACACCGATCGCCCAGATGGTCATGCCTTCCCAGTTCTCCGTCATCCGCAGCTCGAGGATGTGGTCCACCGTGGTGGGGAAGATCTGCGTCGGGCCGGCGTAGCCGTCGCCCTCCATCGTCTGCATCCACATGCCCATCCGCAGCAGCAGGGTGTGGCTGCCTTCGATCTCGACGAAGTCGTCGCTCTCACCCAACCGCACCGGCCCGTCGACATACTCGACGGCCCAGCCGGGGAAGTCCCCCGTGCCCTGGAGTTCGATCACCACCCGCTCGAAGCACGGATGGTCGCCGACGCCGATGTCGGCGCCGATCAGCGACGACATCAGCAACGGGTCGCTGCTGCTGTCGGGCAGCGGGTTGCCGCGCACCACACACGGGGCCGTGGTGGACGGCGCCGCGGTCGTCCCGGTCGCGGCGGTGGTGGTCGGTGCCGCGCTCGTCGGGGCCGTGGTGGTTCCCGCCGAGCCTTCGGTGGTGGTGGCGGCCGCGTCAGTGGTGGTACTGCTCGCGGACGTGGACGTGGTGGCGGCCGTCGTGGTGGCGCCGCTGTCCGAGGACGAACTCGAACAGGCGGCCAGCAACACGAGGGTCGCGGCAATCGCCATGCGGTTCTTCATGTCCTGATCATGCGCCCATCGCGCCGCCGGCGGAAGGGCCGGGTGGCATCTAACCTCGACGCCGTGAGCTGGCGCGGTACGCCCCTGGTGATGCTGGTGGCGCTGTCGCTCGCGGCTGCCGCCTGCGGCGCCGATGCGCAACCTGCCCGCGAGCCCGAGACGAGCACGATGCCGGACAGCACCGCACCGGCCACCACCGCGACGCTTCCCTCCGGCTTGTTGGTGGCGGTGCTGGCACGCGGGCGCGACGACGTCGTCGAGGCGCGGTTCCAGGTGCGCATCGTCAACGGCACCGACGAGGAACTGCACCTCACCGGGGTGCAGTTTGTCTGGGAGGGCTTCTCCACTCCGGAGGTCCCGCGGGACGACACCGTGGTGGCCGGCCAACGAGTGGACTTCCCGGTGCCGTTCACCGGGGCGATCTGCCCGGGTGAGGCGGCTGGAGTGGCCGAGCCGCCCGACCCGCCCGACCCGGCCACCGCGATCGTGCGCCTCCGCCTCGGGGATGATGTGCGCGACCTGCCCGTCTTCGACCTCGACGGGGTGGCCACCACGATGTGGGTGGACGACTGCGAGCGCCAGTTCGTCGAAGCGGCCGTGCACATCGAATGGACGGCCGTGCGCGAGGGCACCCACGACGGCCGCCCTGTCACACTTGCCGACCTGCACGTCACCCGGCTGGCTGCGCAGGGGGAGATCGTCATCCGGGACGTCGGCGACACGATCCCGTTCCGCGTCGAGACCGCCGCGTCCGAGGGTGAGCCGCTGCTCCGCCTCCCGGCCGACGCGGACGTCGGTGTCGTGCCGGTCCGCATCGTCGAGGCCCGTTGCGACGCGCACGCGGTGGCCGAAGCGAAGCAGCCGTTCCGTTTCGTCGTGCGCCTCGAGCTCGGCGATGGGGTGGAGCGGACCCTCGTGGTGGAGCCGCCGGACGACGCCAAGGAGCCGATGCGCGCCACGGCGCTGGCAGCATGCACCATCCTCGGCGAGGCCGGGGCGTTGGACTGAGGCGCGGCCGTTCGTCAGGGCCGCAGGCGCGGCCGGCCCCCCGTCGTCAGGGCCGCAGCAGCCGGGAGCGGTGCACGTGCACGCCCCGAAGTGCCAGCGCGTCGGTGTGGTCGGCGAGGCGGTCGCTGAACTCCGGCCAGCTCCGCAGGCGCTGCGGCGTCCAACCCACCTCGGCCAGGCACAGCAGGCGGGGGAAGCACAACTGCTCCACCTCGCCGAAGTCCTGCACTCGCTCTGTCCACAGTGGTGCCTCGACGCCCTCGATGCGGTCGTCGTCCACTCCGGGTACCAACGCCGACGGGTTCCACTGGTACGCCTTGTCCACGTCGATCGCTCCGGCCCACCCTCGCCCGAGCGCGTCGCCGTCGGCGTGGCGCATGTCCAGGTAGGTGTGCGGCGCGGGGGACATCACGAACGTGCAACCGGGCGGTGTGGCCAGCGCCGTCTCCGCGCTGAGCCAGTGCTGCACGATCGAGCCCTCGCCGAGCGACGCGGTCGCCACTTCCTCCCAGCCCATCATCGTGCAGTCGTGGCTGTGCACGACGCGCTGCATGCGGGCGATGAACGCGTGGTAGTCCTCCTTGGCCGTGGACGTGGCTTCGTCGCCGCCGATGTGCAGGATGCGGCCGGGGGTGGCCAGCGCCAACGTGCGCACCACCTCGTCGGCGAACTCGTGCGTGGCCGGCAACGACAGGTCGAGGCTGCTGAAGATGACACGCTGCCCGGTGTACGGCGCGGGTGCCACGCCGTCGGCGCTCAGCTGGGGCAGTGACGCCAAGGCCGCATGCACATGGCCGGGCAGGTCGACCTCGGGGACGACGGTGACGTGATGCCGGGCAGCGTGCTGGCAGATCTCCCACCAATCGTCCAGGCTGTACCAGCCGCCCGGTGCCCCACCGACGGCCCCCGCGCCGCCAATGGCCGTCAGCTCCGGGTACCGGGGGATCTCCAACCGCCAGCCCTGGTCGTCGGTGAGGTGCAGGTGCAGGCGGTTCATCTTGTAGCCGGCGACGAGCTCGATGAACCGCTTCACATGGTCCACCCCGAAGAAGTGGCGCGCCACGTCGAGCATCGCGCCGCGCCAGGCCAGGCGCGGCGCATCCACGATGCGGACGGCGGGCAGCTCCACGGCCAGCGCGGGCGCGGCAGGAAGGAGCTGCAACAACGTCCGTGTGCCGTTCCACAGGCCAGGGGCGCTCGGTGCAGTGAGGCGCACGCCGCGATGGTCGAGGTGGAGGACGTAGGACTCGGCACCGCCGTGAGGGGTCGGCCCGTACCGCAGCTCGATGTCGCCGGCCTCGGCCAGGTCGCCGCGCCTGACGTGCAGGCCGAGCCGGGCCTGCAGGTCTGCGACCAGATGGTCGGCCACGTGCGCCATCTCGATGCCGCCACCGGCTACCACCCGGGTGCCGGCCCGAAGCTCGCACGAGCCGGGCAGCAACTCCACCTGCCGTGGAAGCGGCAGGAGCGATGGCAGCGTGGCGTGCATCGGCTTCCCCTGATCCCGTTCGCGAGTGCCGGCCCCAGGCACCGTGGCGAGATGGTAGGCGCGTCCGGCGCCCTCGTGTGACCGGGGACGTTCGGCCCTACAGCGTGCGGTGGGTCGCGAGGTAAGAGGGTGGTGCCGGAGCGTGTCGCCCCGGCAACACGAAGGGTGGTGTGCACAAGGTTTGCCTGCCGTGATGGCAGCGCACAGGTCCCGTCGCCAGGGCCCCGATTGCGTGGGCCCGAGTGCTGTGGGAACCGGTGGGGGGCGTCATCGGGGGCGCCCCCCACCACTTGTTTTCGACCCGGTCGCGGCCGGCGCGGCCGGCGCGGCACTCAGTCGGCGCGGCACTCAGCTGGCGTCGTGATCGTGGCGATGGTGCAGGTCGGGCACATGGGTGTGGGCGTGCACCAGGTCGCCGTGTTGGTGGCGGTGGCTGTGGCGGCCGGTGAAGCCGTCGGCGTGGGTGTGGTCGTGATGCTCGTCGTCGTGCATGTGTTCGTGCTCGTGCTCCACCGCGGTGTGTCGGTGGACGTGTTCGTGCCCGGTGCGGTTCACCACGCTCACTCCCGCCGCAGCCACGCCGAGAGCGATGACTTCCCGCCACGAGGCGGCCTCACCGAAGATCGTCCAGGCCACGATCGCCCCGATGAACGGTGCCGTGGCGAAGACGAGCTGGCCGCGGGCCGCGCCGAGGTCGCGTGCGCCCGACACCCACAGGGTGATCGAGGCGCCGTATCCGAACGCGCCGATCACCAGCGCCCACAGCACGGTTCGCGTCCCGAACTGCTCTCCCAGCGCCATGCCCAACAGCAGGTTGCAGCCGCCGGCCAACACCCCTTTGACGAAGGTGATGTGCGCCGGTAGCAGTTCGTCCAGGGCGGCGGTGGCGGTGTTGTCGAAGGCCCAGGCCAGGCATGCTCCGGCCACCAACAGCGCCCCCCAGCGCACGGACACATCGCCAGGGCTCCAGGCCAACACGCCGCCGGCAAGGGCCACCAGCGCGGTGCCCGCCGCCAGCCGCCGCCCGATGTGTTCGCGCAGCAGGAGGCCGGCCACGAGGGTGGTGAACACCAGTTCCAGGTTGAGGAGCAGCGAGGCGCTGCCGGCGCTGGTTCGCCGGAGGCCGGCGGCCAGCAGCACCGGCCCGACGGCCCCACCGAGCACGACGGCAATGGCGAGCCGGCGTCCGCCGCGGCGCAGCGCGGCCCCCGTGGGTGGTGTGCGGATCGTGATCGGCGCGGTGGCCAGGGCTGCGCCGAGGTACAGCAGCCCGGCCAACCCGAACGCGCCGAGGTCGTGCGCCAGTCGCGACGCCGCGGGCGCGGAGACGCCGAACAGCACGGCGGCCAGCAGGCAGTGCGTCACCCCCCGGCGCGTACCGCTCGTGCTCATCGCGCGAGGGCAGCGCCGATGACCGCGTGGAAGCGGGGCCAGCACGTGTTGATCCAGGCCGGGTCGTCGTCGGCGAACGCCGCGCGCACCGCTGCGCGCACCGCAGGCCCCTCCGGGCCGCGGGGGTCGCCGTAGCCGTGCAACCAGGCGTCGGCCCGCAGCGCCTGGAGGACGGAGACGGTGTCCACCGTGCCGTACTCGATGCAGATGGCAGCGATCTCCGCCTGCGGCGCGAGTTGCTGCACGGACGTCAGCCAGTCGCCCGCGATCACGGCGGACACGCTGTCGCCGTCCACCATCGAGGTGACCTCACCGAACCACAACGCGTTGGCCTGCTCGAACAGCGGGCCGCCCTTCTGCTCGCACCCGATCAACTCGCCGTGGCCCCATGGCCCCAGCCCGGTGTGCAGGTCGATCACCGCCAACCGCTGCGCGTCGCCAAGGTGGTCGGCGGTCCAGGTGCGCAGCCAGTGGTGGCTCCAGGTGGGGCCGCTGCCGCCGTAGAACACACCGGTCGGGTGCTCGTACTGGCCGCCACTCACCACCTGCTGCAGCCAGGGGAAGCCCTTCTCCGCGGCAAGGCCGATGAGCGCGCCCGTGGTCCGCTGCTGCTCCTCGTCCGTCCACTCCCGCGGCACCACGAGGTCGGCGATGGCGGCGTATTCGGCGTTCTGCGGCACGGGCTGCGACCAGTCGGGGAAGTTTCGATTGAGGTCCACGTTGTCCTCGTTCACCCGGCGAACCCAGCTCATGCCGTATGGGTTGAGGGCGTGCACCATCACCACTCGCACATGGTCGGGCCGTTCGGCGGCGTGGTGCTGCAACCAGTGCCGCTGCAGCGCCGAGCCGCAGTAGCCCTCCACTCCGTGGGTGGCGGAGATCACCACGATCACGTCCGTCGCATGGCGCGGGCCGAGCTCCGCCACGTCCACCGTGAGGTCCTCGTGCTCCAGCCCGACGAGCGGGTGCGGGTAGGAGGCCACCCCCGCGCCTGCCGCATCGGCCGCCCGGAGGAATGCGGCACGCGCCGCGGCGTAGGTGGGGCTGAGCGGTTCGACCTGAGGCATGCCCCCAGTCTCGCGCCGATTCACGCTGTCGACAGCTGGCCGATGAGTGTTCGGTGCGCGGAAGTGCCTAGCGGCCGGCGACGAAGTCCGCCACCAGGGTCAGCAGGATGTCCACCTCGTCCACGGTGTTGTAGTGCGTGGGCCCGACGCGGACCGCGCCGTGCTGGCGGATGCCGAGGAAGTCCACCACCGGCAGGGCGTAGTTGTGGCCGTTCCACACGTACACGTTGTGCGCTGCCAGGTGGGCGGCCACGGCCGCGTTGTCCAGCCCCGGCTTGGTGAACGACACGGTGGGCACCCGATGCGCCAGCCGCTCCAGGTTCGTGATGCCGCGCACCTCCACCCCGTCGATGGCGCGCAGGCCGGTGATCAGCCGCTCGCTCAAGCTCTCCTCGTACGTCGCCATCGCCCTCATCGCGGCATGCAGGTCTGCGGTCCGTTCACTGCACCCTTCAGGTGCGGCGTCGCGGAAGTCCGCGCCGAACTCCTGCCCCACCCACTGCAGGTACTCGATCGCGCCGATGCAGCCGGCCTGGCCTTCGTGGCTCTGGGTGCCGGTCTCCCAGCGGTTCGGGCTGTCGTTGCCGGCGGCCTCCAGCTTCCACACCGGCAGGGTCTGCAGCAGTTCCTCCCGGCCCCACAGCACGCCCTGGTGCGGGCCGTACCACTTGTAGGCGCTGGACACGAGGAAGTCGCAGCCGAGGGCCTGCACGTCCACCGGGCCGTGCGGCGCGTACTGCACGGCGTCGATGTAGGTGAGCGCGCCGGCCGCCCTCAGACGGGTGCACATCTCCTGGATCGGGTTGATCGTGCCGAGCAGGTTGCTCGCCATGTTCAACGCGGCGAACTTGGTGCGGTCGGTGATCAGCGCGTCCAGCTCGGCGAGATCGAACTCGTACGTGTGCGGGTCGAACGGCAGCGTCTTCACCACCATGCCGCGCTCGGCCGCCATCAGCCGCCACGGGGTGTTGTTGCCGTCGTGCTCCATGGCGGTGATGATCATTTCGTCGCCCGGCTGGAACAGGGTGCCGAGCGAGCGGGTCAGCTGGAACGTCAGGCTCGTCATGTTCGGGCCGAACACGATCTCCCGCTCGTTGTTGGCGTGGTAGAAGTCCGCCAGCGCCAGGTGGGCCTGGTGCACGAGTTCGGTGGCGTCGATGGTGGTGCGGAACTGGCCGCCCATGTTGGCGTTCGTGCGCACCAGGCAGTCCACCATCCGGTCGATCACCTGCTGGGGCACCTGGGTGCCTG
>JBPOIX010000348.1:0-24189 GCA_052034175.1 Actinomycetota bacterium | reverse complement strand
GTGCCCCTCGCCTTTCCGTCGCTGGGCAGCAATGGCTCGCTCGGCCAACACCTGAGGATGAAGGCGATGGGGCGCTCCGGCACGGAGTTCCACTCCCAGCGCGAGTACGTGCCGGGCGACGATCTGCGCCGGATCAACTGGAAGTCGAGCGCCCGATCGGGCACCCTGATCGTGCGCGAGCCGGCGCTGGAGGGCGTCCGCCACTGCACGGTGGTCCTCGACACGGAGGTTGCCGGCTACGACGCCGACGGGTTCGAACGGGCCGTCAGCGCGGCCGCCAGCGTGGTCAGCGCGGCCGCCAACGACGGCACCCCGTGCCGCATGGTGGCGCCGGGCCTGGACCTGCGCGGCCCGGACATGGTCCATGAGGCGCTGCGGTGGTTGGCCCTCGTCCAGCCGGGCGATCGCACCGTGGAGCGAGCAGCGATCGCCGGCGCGCACGCCGACGGGCTGGCGCTGATCGTGGTCATCACTTCCGCACTCGGCGCACCGAGTGAACTCGCTGCCACCAGCGCCGCCGGGCCGGAGGACACCGTGGTGGTCGTCACCGCCATGCCGGACCAGCGGAGCCAGCGGCGCTTCGGCGTCGACGCATCGTCGCTCCAGGAGTTGGAGCGGAACTGGCGCCACCTGGTGGGAGGGGTGCACGCATGAACGCCGCGGCTTCTTCCCGCGTGGCCGCCACCCGCCCGGCCGCCACCCTGGCGCTGGCCGCGCTCACCGCCACCACCGCCATCGGGATGTCCCGCCTCTTCGCCGACTGGAGCTACCTCCGCCCGGTGCTCGTGGTGGTGCTCGGGGCACACGCGCTGGCGTGGGCGTTGCGCGTCGCGCGCACCCCCGCATGGGCCGCTCTGCCCCTTCTGGCGATCGGTGCCGGGGAGTTGCTGGCGCTCACGTTCTACCGCGACACCCTCGCGTGGCCGCTCCCTACCGGCCGCACGATCGCCACGCTGCGGGTCGACGCCAGCGTGGTGATGGACCAGTTCGCCACGGCCGTGGCCCCCGTTCCCAGCACGGGCAGCTTTGCCGCCGCAGCCGCCGTCGCCCTCGTGATGGCCGTCATCCTCTCGGACACCTTCGCCTTCCGCGCGCTCGGCCGCGTCGAGGCCACCGTGCCCTCAGGCGTGCTCTTCGTGCTCACCGCTGCGCTCGGGGTCGACCGCGACCGCGTCCTCTACACCGCCTGCTGGCTGGCCGCGGCCGTCCTGGTCGTCGCCCTGCTCCGCTTCGACACCCAGGACGGCGACGCGTCGTGGATGGGGGCCCGCCGCGTCGGGTTGGCCGCCGCATTCCCCGCCATCGCACTCACGGCCGGGCTGGGGGCCGTCGCCGCCGCGGCCGTCGGCCCGTACCTTCCCGGTGCCGGCGAGAAGGGCCTGGTGGACACCCGCAACCGGCGCAGCACGGTCACCGAGGTCGTCAGCCCGCTCGTGGACATTCGGGCCACCCTGGTGAACCGCGGCAAGGTGGAGATGTTCACCGTGGCCCCCTCGGACGGCCAGGGCCACTACATGCGCCTGATCGGGTTGCCGAACTTCGACGGCAATGCCTGGACCCCGCCGGAGGAAGCGCTCGTGGAGATGGGCGATCGCTCATCCGAAGTACTGGTCTCGTCGCGCTCGGTGGAACAGCGGATCACGATCACCGGGATGCGCGGGCCGCTGGTGCCGGCCACGTTCCGGGCCACACAGGTCTCGCCGTCCGCCGTGTACTGGGCGGCGGACAGCGAGAGCCTCGTGCTGCCCGATGGCGATTCACTCCAGGAAGGCGACCAGATCCTGGTGCGTTCGATGGTTCCGGACCTGTCGGTCGACGAGTTGCGCAGCGCCGGCGTCAGCGGCGCCGTGCCGCTCTACTACGAACTGCCGTCGGACATCCCGGCGGTGGTCGTGGCCACGGCAGTGGAGGTGACCGCCGGTGCCGCCACACCGTACGACCAGGTGATGGCACTGCAGCAGTGGTTCCAATCGTCGTTCGTCTACGACGCCAACGTGCAACTCGGCAACAGCACCACGGCCATCGAAGCGTTCCTCCGCGACCGCCGCGGGTTCTGCCAGCAGTTCTCCGGCACCTTCGCCGTGATGGCGCGCACGTTGGGCATCCCGGCCCGGGTGGCAGTGGGGTTCACCCCCGGCGACCTCGGTGCGGACGGCAAGTTCCATGTCTTCGGGCGGCATGCGCACGCCTGGCCGGAGGTCTGGTTCGACGGCATCGGGTGGGTGCCCTTCGAACCCACCCCGGGCCGCGGCAGCTCCGACAGCCAGGACTACACGGGGGTCGACCCAGGGCAGGACACCTCCACCCCGACGCCGCAACAGCCCGGCACCCAGACCCCGGCGACCTCCGTAGCCCCCCGCCCGGTGGACGGCAACGGCAACGGCACCGGCCAGCGACCGACCGCCACCACCGTCCCGGCCCCTGCCGCCGCAAGCCGCAGCACCTCGGACAGCGTGCCGGCATGGATGTGGTGGCTGGCGGCCGCCCTCGCCGCGGTCGCCATCTGGGCCGCGGTGGCACCCTGGCTACTCCGCCGGTGGTACGGGCGGCACACCGGCAACGAACGCGACCGGGTGATCACCGCCTGGTACCGCGCCTGCGGGGCAATGGAGTTGATCGGCGCCACACGAGCCGCCGGGGCGACCCCGGCGGAGTTCGCCATTGCCTCGGAGTACTCGGTGCCGATCGACGCACGCCCCGTGCGCGACCTTGCCGAGCGTGTGACGACGGTGGTCTACGCCGAACGTGAGGTCGACCCGGCCGTGGCGGCGGACAGCGAGCGGTTGAGCAACCTGGTGATGACGCTCTGCCACGACGTGGCCCCCTGGGGTGTACGGGCCCGCATGCGGCTCGACCCGCGGGTGATGCGGCGCCTGGCGACCGGCTGAACGGCTGTCCGGGCTGACCCGCCTGGCGGGCTGACCCGCTGGCGGGCTGACCCGGTGTCGGGCTGACACCCGGCCGTGAGCCGGGGCCGCCGTCAGCCGGGGGTGCCGGGCCGGGCCGGCCCACCCTGGTTGAAGCGGTCGCGCACGGAGGCTGCCAGTGTGTTCATCCCGGCCTCGCCGAGCGCACGCGCATGGCGCTCCGCGAGGAGGGTGACCGCCACCGCACCGGCGAACGCGGCGAACGACAGGAACGGGTGAACGGAGAGCAGGCCCACGGTGAGCGCGAGCAGGGCTACGGCTGCGGCCCCCGACATGAACAGCGCCCGGCGGCTGCCGTGGCGAGCGTGATGCAGGGTGCGCCCGAACCCGGGGTCGCGTTGGAGTTGCTCCTCGATCTGGCGGAGGATGCGTTGTTCGTCTTCCGACAGCGGCATGGGAGTGGCTCCTGCGGGCGGCCCCACGGGCGAGGGGTCGCGCTCATCTTCGCAGAGATCGGCCGCCCAGGCAACGCGCTCCGCTCCTGTCAGGCGCCCGACGGTGGGGCACCGGGCGCATCCGGCCCCCACTGCTGGCCCCCTTTGCGGACCGGCCGGAGGCCTCCCGCCCCGACCGCGGAGGCGGGCCCGATCGCCGTGGTACCGAAGCGGGAGCGGATGGCATCCATCGTCAGCTCGGCCGCCTGCCACTCGGCCGCCGAGGCAGGCCGTGCCTCGTTGGGCTCACCCGACGCATCGGCCAGTAGGTCCGTGAGCGTCAGCTGCTCGGCGGGTTCACCGAAGTTCGCCCCGCTCACCCCGAGCAGGCGAACCCCCGGCGACGGGTCGATCGCCGCCAACAGGGGCATCACCGCCTCGACGATCGAGTGTGCCGTGGCGACCGGCGACGGCAGTGTGACCGAGCGGGTGATGGTGTGAAACCCGGCGAAACGCACCTTCAGCGTGAGGGTCCGTGCCCCGGTGTGGTGGGCGCGCAGCCGGGCGGCAACCGCGTCCGCCAGCCGAGTCAGTTCGCGACGCAGTTCCTCCACGGTGTCGCGATCCGTGGCGAACGTCTCCTCGTGGCCGATCGACTTGATCGCCCTGTCCACCTCCACCGGCCGGTCGTCCTTGCCCCAGGCCAGCTGGTACACGTGACGGCCGTGCGCAGCTCCGAGGGCGGCCACCAGGGTGCGTTCGTCCAGCCCCGCCAGGTCGCGAACGGTGCGGACACCGAGCCGCGTCAAGCGTTCCAGGGTGGCCGGACCCACGCCCCACAGGGCGGTGACCGGCAGTGGGTGCAGGAACGCCAACTCCTCCCCTGGGCGCACCACCACCACCCCCTTGCCCTCGCGCACCCCGTCGGGCGCGGCTACCGGCTTGGCCGCCACCGACGCCAGCTTGGCGAGGAACTTGTTCGGGGCCACGCCGACGCTGCACGTCAGTTCGGTGCGCGCCTTGACCTCACGCCGCAGGTGGTGAGCGATCTCGTCTGCCTCGCCCAGCAGGCGCAAGGCGCCCGACACGTCGAGAAACGCCTCGTCGAGCGCCAGCGGTTCGATGAACGGTGTGACGGAACGGAACACCTCGTGCACCTGTGCACTCACCTCTGCGTAGCGCTCGTGATCGCCCGGAAGGAACACGGCGTGAGGGCACACACGGCGCGCCGTGCTGCTCGGCATGGCCGAATGCACACCGAAGCGGCGTGCCTCGTAGGACGCGGCGGCGATCACCCCGCGGGCACCGGTGCCGCCGACCACCACCGGCTTGCCGCGCAACTCGGGACGGCGCAGCAACTCGACGCTGACATAGAACGCGTCCATGTCCACATGGAGGATGGACCGCCGGCCGTCCAAGGCCGCGGGTTGCACTCAACTCACCCGTTCGACGTTGGCCGCACCGCGCTGGGTGCCGTGCAGCACGAACCCGTAGGAGGCCGCGGCGACACCCAGCAGCCAATCCCCCACTGGTGTCCGCACCCACGGCGGGCTGGCGGCCAGCAGCGCCGGAGCGTCGGCTTGTGACGCCGACCGCACTTCCTCGACGATTCCGTCCGGGTCGGCGATCTCGATGTCGCCGTCGGTGGCCGTGGCCTCCCAGGCCTCGACACGCAGCCGCCACCCCATGTCCGGCGCATCGACCGTGACGGTGTAGCAGCGCTGGCTCCAGCCGACGACGCGCAAGCCTGTTTCCTCGCGGACCTCACGGGCCAGCCCGGCCAGCACCGTTTCGCCGCGGTCGATCACCCCGCCAGGAGGTGTCCACTCGATCGAGCGGTCCTTGCGCCGGTTGCACACGAGCACCAGGCCGTCTCCGTGCCGGATGAGGGCACCACCGACCAGCCAACGCCGCATCGGCCCAGTTTGGCAGGCCCGGCGTCGAACGGCGTCAGTAGCCCTCGCGACGGCGGCGATGACGGCCGCCGAAGTCCCGCGCCCAGAGCCGCAGCACCAGGCCGAACGCCTCACCGACGATGCCACCGGACAGCTTCGACGTGCCGGCCGTGCGGTCGGTGAACGTGATGGGGAACTCGACGATCCGCCCCCTGCGACACACCAGCCGGTGTGTCATCTCCACCTGGAACCCATAGCCGTCGGCGCCGACGGTCTCGAACTCCATCCGCTCCAGCGCGGCCGCGCTGTAGGCGCGGTAGCCGGCGGTGGCGTCGTTCACCGCCAAGCCGAGGACGCCAGCCGCATAGCGGTTCCCCCACCGGGAGAGCCACTGGCGACGCCGCGGCCAGTTCACGACCCGCCCACCGGGCACGTAACGGCTGCCGATGCACAGGTCGGCGCCGTGCTCCACATTGGCGATCAGGGCCGGCAGTGCGTCCGGCGGATGGGAGAGGTCGGCGTCCATCTGCACGCACACCTCGGCGCCGGCATCGATGGCATGTCGCAGGCCGGCGCGATAGGCGTTGCCGAGGCCGCTCTTCTCCGTGCGCCGCAACACCTCGATGTGGCCGAGTTCGGCCGCCAACTCCTCGGCGCGCGCCGCCGTGCCGTCGGGGCTGCCGTCGTCGACGATCAGCACATGCGCGCCGGGCGCAGCGTCGCGCACCTCGCGCAGGAGCCGTTCGATGTTGGCGATCTCGTCGTAGGTGGGGACGACCACGGTGGCACGCACGGCGCAGGAGCCTACGCTGACGGCCGTGACCGACGACGAACGGCCCCTTTCCGCACTCCCCTCGCCCGCCGCACGCGCCGGCGCATTCGCCGCCATCCTGCTCGGTGGCCTGGCCGGCGGCCTGATCGGCTACACGCTGGTGAAGTTGCAGTGCGACGGCGAATGCGGCGTGGAACGCGGCCTCGGCGCCCTGATCGGGGCAGTCCTCGCGGCCCTGGGCATGGCCATCGTCAGCGTGCTCGTGTTGCGGGCCCTCGGCGAGTGGCGCCAGATCGAACAGCGCGAGCGGGACGGCCGCGGGTGACCACCGCACTCGCCGACGAGCTGGTGGCCCTCGCGGCACGGCTGGCCACGGAAGCCGGCCGCATTGCGCGGGACGGGCGTGCCGCCCACGGGGTGGCAGCTGCCAGCACCAAGTCGTCGGCCACCGATGTGGTCACCGAGTTCGACAAGGCGAGTGAGGCGTTCATCGTGGCCGGCATCCTCGCCGCACGTCCGGACGACGGCATCGTCGGCGAGGAGGGCACCGATCG
Source organism: Actinomycetota bacterium (assembly GCA_052034175.1). GTDB lineage: Bacteria > Actinomycetota > Acidimicrobiia > Acidimicrobiales > Ilumatobacteraceae > UBA668. The sequence continues at coordinate 17,667 of JBPOIX010000348.1, read as the reverse complement.
GCCGAGCACCAGCGGCGTCGTCTGGGTGATCGACCCCATCGATGGCACCACGAACTTCCTCTACGGCCTGGCCGGCTGGGCCGTCAGCATCGCCGCCCGGCTGCACGGGCAGCCACTCGCGGCGGCGGTCGCCCTGCCCGCCACGGACGAGCTGTTCACCGCCACAAAGGGCGGGGGCGCGTGGTGCAACGGCCGCCCGGTGCGCTGCGGCATCACCAGCGACCTGGCGCTGGCACTCGTCGGCACTGGCTTCAGCTACCACGCCGAGCGCCGCCGCGTGCAGGCCGAGCGGGTCGCTGCGCTGCTCCCGCAGGTCCGCGACGTGCGCCGCTTCGGGGCAGCCGCGGCCGACCTGTGCTACGTGGCGGACGGCCGGCTGGACGTCTACTTCGAGCATGGCCTGAACGACTGGGACCTCGCTGCGGGCGAGCTGATCGCGGCCGAGGCCGGCTGCGAGCTGAGCTCGATCGACGGTGGCCCCATCCACGCAGCGTCGGTGCTGGTGGCCAATCCCGCGCTCCGCGGGCCGATGCAGGACCTGCTCGCGCGGTGCGAACCGGCGGGCTGCTGACCGCTCGGGGGCCGTGGCCTGGCAAGATGGGGGTGTGGGAACTCGCATCCTGACGGTGGAAGACGACGAGCGCATCCGTACTGCGGTGAAGCTCGCCCTCGAGGACGAAGGCTGGACGGTCGACGAAGCCGGTAGCGGCGAAGAGGCCATCGAGCTGTTCGCCCGCGCCACACCGGATGTCGTGCTCATCGACATCATGCTGCCGGGGATGGACGGCTTCGAGCTGTGCCGCAGCCTGCGCCGCACGAGCGACGTCCCGATCGTGATGGTCACCGCGCGCAACGACACCCACGACGTGGTGGCCGGCCTGGAGGCCGGTGCGGACGACTACCTCACCAAGCCGTTCGCCCCGAAGGAGCTCTCGGCACGCATCCGGGCGTTGCTGCGGCGTATCCGCCCCATCAGCCCCGGCCACGCCAAGCTCGTCTTCGGCGACCTGGAGATCGTGCCCGACGAAGGCAAGGTCACGCGCGCAGGGCAGGAGCTCCACCTCACCAAGACGGAGTTCCGCCTGTTGTGCGAGTTGGCCCAGAACCCCGGTCGCGTGTTCAGCCGCGAGAGCCTGCTGGACAAGGTGTGGGGCTACGACTATTTCGGCGACGGCAGGCTGGTGGACGTCCATGTGCGCCGCCTGCGGACCAAGGTCGAAGTCGACGCCGCCAACCCGCGCCACGTGGTCACCGTTCGCGGCCTCGGCTACCGTCTCCAGTCGTGACCATCGCGGGCGGTGTGCCCGCCACCGAGGAGGCCCCGCCGCCCGACGCTCCGCCTGTGCCGCGCCGCCGCGACCGACTGGCGGAGGCCCTCGGCCGGCTCCAGCCGCGCCGCCTCGGGTTGCGGACCCGCATCCTGCTGATGTTCTCCCTGGGCGCGGTCCTGTTGTCCGGCTTCCTCGCCGCCGCCGCCTACAGCTTCACCCGCAGCAGCGTGGTGAACCAGCGGGACAAGGCCGGGATCGTGCAGGCCTACCGCAATGCTCAGGTGGCGCAGAACGAACTGAGCACGAACAACCCGTCTGCTGATGCTGCCGTGCAACGCCTGCAGTCGCTCGGGGTGGCCCTGTTCGCCGTCAACTATCGCGGTGCCTGGAGCGCCAGTTCCGCCAAGTACACCTCGGACGACGTCCCGCCGGCGTTGCAGACCCGGGTGGTCGTCGACGCGGTGGCCTCGCGGATGGTCACCAACGTGGACGGAGAGCCGGTGCTGGTGGTGGGCATCCCGCTCACCGTCACGGATGCCGCGTACTTCGAGTTCGTCCCTCTCGACGACGCGTCCGAAACGCTGGACAGCGTCCTGCTCAGCCTGCTCTTCGCCGGTTTCATCAGCACGATCGCCGGCGCAGGGCTCGGCGCCCTCGTCGCCAGCCGAGCCGTGCGCCCGCTCGGCGATGCTGCGCAGGCGGCGAAGGCCATCGCCGGCGGGCGGCTCGACACTCGCCTCGAGCCCACCGACGACCACGACCTGCGCATCCTCGCCAACTCTTTCAACGACATGGCTTCCGCGCTCCAGGCGCGGGTGGAACGCGATGCCCGCTTCGCCAGCGACGTCAGCCACGAGCTGAGGTCACCGTTGATGACGCTGGCCGCCAGCGTGGAGGTGATGAAGGCGCGCCGCGACGAGATGCCCGAGCGGGCCCAAGCCGCGCTGGACCTGCTGGTCGGCGACGTGACGCGCTTCCAGGGGCTGGTGGAAGACCTGTTGGAGATCTCACGCTTCGACGCCGGCGCCATCCGGCTGAACATGGAGGAACTGCTGGTGGCCGAGTTCGTCCGCCATGCGGTGGCCGTCAGCAGCGTGCCCACGACGCCGGTGGCCGTCACGGAGCGAGCCGAGCAGGTCTTGATCCAGGGCGACCGGAGGCGGTTGGCCCGCGTGGTGGCCAACCTCATCGACAACGCTCGCCTCCACGGGGGCGGCGACGCCGAGATCGCGGTCACCGAGCCCGAGGGTGAGGGCGAGCCCTTGGGGCACGTCTGGATCGCGATCGAGGACCACGGCCCGGGCGTGCCGCCGGAGGAACGCCATCTGATCTTCGAACGGTTCGCCCGTGGGGCGGTGGCCGGGCGGCGGAGCAGCAGCGACGGGGCCGGCCTCGGCCTCGCACTGGTGGACGAACACATTCGCATGCACGGCGGGCGGATCTGGGTGGAGGATCGTCTCGACGGCGAACCCGGTGCCCGCTTCGTGCTCGAACTACCGGCCGAGGAGCTCGCCCCGTGAACGCTCCTCGACTCCGTGTCCTGCTGGCAGCCGCGTTCGCCGCGTTCACCGCGGCGAGCTGCGGTGTCACCGCCGACGACTCGCCACGCGACATCCCGGTGGCGCAACAGCAGGAGCTGGGCATCGAGACCGACCGCAACGCCGGCGCAGCCACCGGCACCCAGCGGATCTACCTGTTGCTCCCGGCGGGCGTCGGCACCTCGCAACAGCTGACGTCGGTAGCCCGCGACGTGGACGACTCACCGGACGCGGTGCTCGGTGCCCTGTTCGCCGGGCCGAACGCCGTGGAGCTGGGCGCCCAGTTCCGCACCGCGCTCCCCTCGGGCACCGAGCTCCGATCAGCGGTCCTCCGCGGTGGCACCCTGCGCGTGGACGTCTCCGAGGAGCTGCTGCAGCTGAGTGGCGAGACCCTGGTCGGGGCCATTGCCCAGATCGTGTTCACGGCCTCCGAGCTGGATGGCGTGCAGGCAGTGAAGATCGTCGTCGAGGGGCAGGACCAGCAGTGGCCGGCGGGCAACGGCGAACTGCAGAGCACCGCACTGTCCGTCTACGACTACCCCGGGCTGGTGCCGTCGGCGCAGCCCGAGTACCCCGCCGTGCCGACCCCGACCCAACCGTGAGGCCCCCGATGCAGTACGAACCGCTCACCGCGTCCGCTGTCGCCGCCGACCACACGCTGGCGGACTGGCGCTTCCTGCTCCGCCACCTCCACGGCACGTTCCGGCTGCCGACGTTCCGAGCGGCCGCGGAACTGGTGGGCCGGATCGCCGCTGCGGCCGATGCCGCCGACCACCACCCCAACGTCGACCTGCGCTACCCCGGCGTGGTTCATGTGGACATCACGACCCACGCCACCGGCGGGCTCACCCACACCGATGCCGCCCTGGCCCGGGAGATCTCGACGCTCGCCGCCGAGGCCGGCGCAGAGGCGCTGGCAACTGCGGCCCAGGCGTTGGAGCTGGCACTCGACACCACGGATGCCGACGCCATCCGCCCCTTCTGGGCAGCGGTGCTGGGCTACCGGGAGGACGCCGACGGGGCGCTCTTCGACCCAGCCGGATGGGGGCCCGCCATGTGGTTCCAGGAGATGGATCCGCCACGGCGAGAGCGAGGCCGCTTTCACCTGGACGTGACCGTGGCGCACGATGTGGCCGATGCCCGTGTGGCCGCGGCGTTGGCCGCGGGAGGGCGCCTGGTGTCGGCTGAGTTCGCCCGCTCGTGGTGGGTGTTGGCGGACGCCGACGGCAACGAGGCGTGCGTGTGCACCTGGCAGGACCGGGGCTGACCCCGGCCACACAGGTCAGCCGAAGAAGACTTCCGCCACCTCGTAGAGATCCATGTCCACCGTGCGGGTCTTGCCGACCGCCTCGGTGAGCGGCACGGTTCCCATATCGCCGCCGCGCAGCGCCACCATCTGCCCGAACCCACCGGCGTGCACGGCGTCGATCGCCGCGATGCCGTAGCGGGTGCTGAGCACGCGGTCGAACGCCGTCGGCGTGCCGCCGCGCTGGATGTGCCCCAGCAGCACCATGCGCGTCTCGAAACCGGTGCGCTCCTCGATGGCGTGGGCGATGGTCTCGGCCACCCCGCCGAGGCGCACATGGCCGAACTGGTCGTACACCTTGTCCCGCCCGCGCATCGTGCCTTCCTTCGGCTCGGCACCTTCGGCCACGACCACGATCGAGGCATAGCGGCCGCGCTCGTGGCGTTTGCGCAGCAGGTCGCACACGGCCTCGATGTCGAAGGGCTGTTCGGGGATCAGCACGGCGGTGGCGCCACCGGCGATGCCCGCGTGAGTGGCGATCCAGCCGCTGTGGCGCCCCATGACCTCCACCACCATCACCCGGTCGTGGCTCTCCGCGGTGGTGTGCAGGCGGTCGATGGCGTCGGTGGCGATCTGCACCGCGGTGTTGAAGCCGAACGTGACGTCCGTGCCGACCACGTCGTTGTCGATCGTCTTGGGGACGCCCACGACGGGGAGGCCGAGGTCGTCGTACAGCTTGGAGGCAACCGACAGCGAGCCGTTGCCACCGATGACCACCAGTGCGTCCAGCGCCAGCTCCTTGAACGCCGTGGTGACCTGCTCCAACCCGTCGACATGGTCGTAGGGGCTGCCCCGGCGTGTGCCGAGCAAGGTGCCACCGCGCGGCAACATGCCGCGCAGGGACGACACGTTCAACGGCATGAAGCGCTGTTCGCGCACACCGTCCCACGCATCGTGGAAACCGATCAGCTCGTCGCCGAAGACGGTCTCGCCTTTGCGGACCACTGCCCGGATGACTGCGTTGAGGCCGGGGCAATCGCCGCCGCCTGTCAGAATGCCGACTCGCACGTAGGTACAGGCTAGAGGTATTCGCAGTGAGAAGGTTCCGGCAAGGAGGAGACGGATGAGGTGGGATTCCAAGCGGGTGGTGCCGTGGAAGCGGCTGCTGATCGAGTGGGTCATCGTCGCGGCCGCCATCATCCTGATCACCGTGGTGTTCTCCCAGGGCAGCCTGCGGGATGCCGTGGCGGCCAGTGTCCTCGGCGGGGCCATCTACCTCGGCTTCGGGTTCCTGCTGGCCAAGATCGGCTACGCCCGCAAGACGTTGAAGCAGATCCGCGCCGCCACCGCCGCCGCCCAGGCGCAGCAACTGGCTGCAGCGCAGAGCGGGCCGGCTCACCGCGCCCGGCCGGCGCCGACAAAGCGCACCTCCACCGGGCCGAGCCAGCACCCGCGCAAGAAGAAGCGCTGAGGCGGCTGTCACGCGCCGGGGAGCCAGCGACTCGCTACCTTTGCAGGGGTGAGCCCTGACACGCCCTGTGTGATCGCCATCGACGCCGGCACCACCGGTGTCCGTAGCCGGGCGGTCCGCCCCGGCGGAGGGCCCGTCGTGGCCGCGTACCGCGAGTTCACCCAGCACTTCCCGCAGCCCGGGTGGGTGGAACACGACGCGCTGGAGATCTGGGAGGCCGTCAAGGAAACCCTGCACGAGGTCCTCGCCACCGTCGGCTTGGCGAACGTCGCGGCGATCGGCATCACCAACCAGCGCGAGACGGTGCTGGCCTGGAATCGGCGCACGGGGCAGCCCTACGGCACCGCCATCGTCTGGCAGGATCGCCGCACGGCCGGGCGCTGCGACCAACTGGCCGCCGACGGCATGTTGCCACGGGTGAGGGAGGTCACCGGCCTGGTGCTGGACCCCTACTTCTCCGGCTCCAAGGTGGAGTGGTTGCTTGCCAACCGGGCCATCCCGGTGGACGACGACCTGGCCATCGGCACCATCGATACCTGGCTGATCTGGAACCTCACCGGCGGCGAGGTGCACGCCACCGACCCCTCCAACGCCAGCCGGACCATGCTCTTCGACATTCGCACGCTCGCCTGGAGCCCGGAGATGTGCGCTCTGTTCGGCGTGCCCGCCGCAGCGTTGCCCGCGGTGCTGCCCTCCAGCGGTCGGTTCGGTGTCACCTCCGAGCGCTGCGGCGTACCCGGTGGTCTTCCCATCAGCGGGGTGGCCGGCGACCAGCAGGCCGCCTTGTTCGGGCAGGCGTGCTTCGCCCCTGGTTCGGCGAAGAACACCTACGGCACGGGCAGTTTCGTGCTCCTCAACGTGGGGGCGGAGTGCCCGCCGCCCGCCGAGGGCATGCTCACCACGGTGGCCTGGACGCTGGCCGACGGCAGCACCGCCTACGCGCTGGAGGGGGCGATCTTCGTCACCGGCGCCGCAGTGCAGTGGCTGCGCGACGGGTTGGGGGTCATCACGTCCGCGGCCGAGATCGGCCCGCTCGCGGAGTCCGTCGCCGACAACGGTGGCGTCTATGTGGTGCCGGCCTTCGCCGGGCTCGGTAGCCCGTGGTGGGACCCTTACGCGCGCGGCACGATCGTCGGCATCACCCGCGGCACCACCAAGGCGCACCTGGCACGCGCCGTCGTGGAGGCCATGACCTACCAGACCCGCGATGCCGTGGAGGCGATGTGCCGGGCCGCCGGTGTGACCATCCGCGACCTGCGCGTGGACGGTGGCGCGTCGGTGATGGACGTCATGCTGCAGATGCAGGCCGACCAGTTGGGCGTCACCGTGCGCCGCCCGCAGGACCAGGAAACCACCGCGCTCGGCGCGGCGTTCCTCGCCGGCCTGGCCGAAGGCGTCTGGCCGTCGCTCGACGCGCTCTCCGCCGAGTGGGCCCAGGACGCCGAGTTCGCCCCGGAGCCCGACCGCACGATCACCGACCTCCTCCACGCCGGCTGGCAACGCGCCGTGGAACGCTCTCGAGACTGGACCCCACACTGAGCCCGCACCCCGTTCACCCGACACTGTCCCCCTCCGCCGATGCCGTGCTGGAGCACGTGCGCTCCCACGGGCACGTGATCGTTCCCCTCGGCAACGGCGAGCCGCTGGCCCTGATGGACGCCATCGAAGGCGCCGCCGCCGCCGGCTCGCTCGAGGGTGTCACCGTGCACCAGATGCACGCCCTCAACGACCGCCCCTACCTGCACGGCGAGTACGGCGACCGGCTGCGCCATGTCAGCTACTTCCTCTCCCACATCACCAGGCCGTGCTATCGCGCCGGCACCGTGGACCTCGTCCCCAACCACTTCAGCGAGGTCTACAGCCATATGCAGCGGCGGGCTCACGACCCGCTGGTGGTGGCGTGCGTCTCCCCCGCGGATCGCCACGGCTACTTCAGCCTCGGCGTCAGCGCGGACTACACGAGCAGCTTCATCGGCAGAGCGCGCTTCTTCCTCGAAGTGAACCGCCACATGCCGCGCACGTTCGGCCGCAACCAGATCCACATCAGCCAGGTGGAGGGCTTCATCCAGAACGACCGGCCGTTGCCGGAAGTGGCCCCGCCGTTGATGGACGAACACGATCACACCATCGCCGCTCACGTCGCCGAACGAATCCCGAACGGCGCGTGCCTCCAGACCGGAATCGGCGCCATCCCGAACGCGATCATGTCCGCGCTCGGCCACCACCGCGACCTGGGCGTGCACACCGAACTGATCTCGGACGGGCTGGTCGATCTGGTGGAGAGCGGCGTGGTGAACGGTGTGCGCAAGATGCACAACCGCACCAAGGTCGTCGGCACGTTCTGCCTCGGCACGCAGAGGCTGTACGACTTCGTCCACGAGAACGCGGCCATCGAGCTGTGGAGCGCCCGCTACGTGAACGACCCCCGGCTGCTGAGCCGCGAACGGAACTTCGTGTCGATCAACGCCACCCTGTCGGTGGACTTCCTCGGCCAGTGCGCCAGCGAGACGCTGGCCGGCAAGTACTACTCCTCCAGCGGCGGCCAGGTGGACTTCGCCCGGGGGGCGATGTACAGCGAGGGTGGGCAGGGGTTCATCGTGCTGCACTCCACCGCCGGCGACGGCAGCATCAGCCGCATCGTGCCCCAGTTCGCGGCCGGTGAGGTGGTCACCAACTCCAAGAACACGGTGGACAAGGTGGTCACCGAGTACGGCGTGGCCGAACTGAGGTCGAGGACGGTGCGCGAACGGGCAGCGGCACTGATCGCCATCGCCCACCCGATGCACCGCGACCACCTCACCGCCGAGGCTCGCCGGCTCGGCTACCTGTAGCCCCGGCCGGGCACGGACCACGACGACTCCGGTCCGGCGTCAGCGAATGTCGATGACGGGCCTCGGGCTGTACAGCGAATGCCCGCATCGGAACTCGACACGCAGGTGTCCCTCGGCGGGCACGGTGACCCTTCGCTCTGTCCGCGCTCGCCAACCGTACCTGTGCTTGTACGCCAGCCGAATCGTGTGATCACCACACTCCGAGGCGACGAACGAGGTTCCCCACGGCACGCGCTGCTTGGCACCGTCGAGCCATAGCCAGACGTGCCCGACGAGCCTCGGCTCGCGTCCGTCCAACGGGCGAACGTCGATGATGATCCCCGCGCCCGTTGGCTGAACGCGATCGATCTCTGCGTCGGCCGTGCGTTGGTTCCGCTCGTCGAAGAACGTCAGGACTCGGGAGATCCAGCCCACCGGGACCTGAACTCAGTACGCGGTGCGCTTGCGGTAGCCGCCGAGGAAGCGATCGATACGGTGCAGCGCCTCGCTGAGGTCGTCCGTAGCGGGGAGGAACACCAGGCGGAAGTGGTCGTGCTCGGGCCAGTTGAAACCGGTGCCCTGCACGATGAGCAGCTTCTCCTCCGCCAACAGCTCGTAGGCGAACTGCTGATCGTCCACGATCGGGTACACCTTCGGGTCCAGCCGCGGGAACATGTACAGCGCCCCCTTCGGCTTCACCACGCTCACGCCGGGGATGGAGCTCAAGGCGTCGTACGCCATGTCCCGCTGGCGGGTGAGGCGGCCGTTCGGGGCCACGAGCTCCTTGATGCTCTGGTAGCCGCCGAGCGCGGTCTGGATGGCGAGCTGGCCGGGCGTGTTCGAGCACAGCCGCATCGAGGCCAGCATGTCCAGGCCTTCGATGTAGTCCTTGGCGTGGCGCTTCTCACCGCTGACCACCATCCACCCCGCCCGGTAACCGCACGAGCGGTAGTTCTTCGACAGACCGTTGAACGTCACGAACAGCACGTCGTCGGCCAGCGAGGCGATGCTGGTGTGGGTGTTGCCGTCGTACAGCGTCTTGTCGTAGATCTCGTCGCACATGACGATCAGCTCGTGCTGGCGGGCGATCTCGATGATCTCCAGCAGCACTTCCTTCGGGTACAGCGCACCGGTCGGGTTGTTCGGGTTGATGACCACGATGGCCTTGGTGGCGGAAGTGACCTTGGCCTTGATGTCCTCGATGTCGGGATACCAGTCGGCCTGCTCATCGCACAGGTAGTGCACCGGGCGGCCGCCGGACAGCGACACCGCAGCGGTCCAGAGCGGGTAGTCCGGCGCCGGCACGAGCACCTCATCGCCATCGTCGAGCAGGGCCTGGAGGCTCATCACGATCAGCTCGCTGGCACCGTTGCCGAGGTACACGTCGTCCACCGTGACTCCGGCGATCTGCTTCTCCTGGGTGTAGTGCACGATCGACTTGCGCGGCGCGAACAGACCCTTGGAGTCCGTGTAGCCGGCGGCATGGGGCAGATTGCGGATCATGTCCTGGACGATCTCGTCCGGCGGCTCCAACCCGAACACGGCAAGGTTGCCGATGTTCAGCTTGATGATCTTGTGGCCCTCTTCCTCCATCTCCCGTGCTCGGTCCAGCACCGGGCCTCGGATGTCGTAGCAGACACTGGCGAGCTTGTGGGACTTCTCGACGGGCTTCACGAGGGAAAGCCTACGAGGCGGCCTCCATCAGCGCCGGGTCAATTGCGTCGACGATGCCGCCGAGCATGCGGAACTCATCCCGCTCGCGGGCATGGAACACCCGGCCGTCGCGGCCACAGGCCAGTGCCACGCCCTGGCGTGGCACCTTGCACCACACCAGGTCGCCCGGGGTGTGGGTGTGGGCCTCGGCGAGATGCTCGCTGCCCGCCAGGAATGCCGACAGCCACGCCAGGTCGGGCACGGCCCCCCAGGAGGCGACTGCAGCCCGCGTGTCCAGGCTGACCGCGGCCGCCCAGTCCCCGTCCAGCAAGCTGCACAACTCGACGCACGCCACGTGCAGCCGGCGCGCAGGCGCTGCGGCCACGATCGCACCAGCGGTGGCAAGCGTGGCCAGGGCGCCGTCGAGCCGGTCGCTGGCGACGGCGCGCACGTCCTCCACGGCGACCCCGTCCACCTGACGGATCTCGCTGACGAGCAGGTCGACCAACGAGCCATCCGGCAGGTCGACGCGCAACTCGTCGATGGCGAACCCGCCGCCGCGCTCCAGGATCTCGATGCCGACCACGTCCCCGTGGACCGCGCCGATGCGGCTGGCCACCTGGCCCAGGGCTCCCGGGCGGTCGGGCAACCAGACTCGGACGACGAAGGATTCCATCGACGGCGAAACTACCCACAGAGTGTGCGCACGGCGTCACGAATTCGTGACGGGTGTGTGAACCAGCCGCTCGCCTCAGCGGCCGCGCGGCTCCAGGAACGCCGGTCTTCGTGCCGCACGTGCCGCACGTCGTCGCACTGTGCCACGATGGCGTCATGTCGCACGAACTCCCCGACGGATGCATCCAGGTGGTCATCGAGATCCCCCGCGGCAGCCGCAACAAGTACGAGATCGATCACGAGACCGGACGAGTGTTCCTCGACCGCCGGCTCTTCACCGCCACCACCTACCCGGCGGACTACGGCTTCGTGCCCGACACGCTGGGTGGCGACGGCGACCCGCTCGACGCGCTGGTGCTCCTGGAGGACCCCGTGTACCCCGGTGTGTGGGTGTCCGCCCGGCCGGTGGGCGTGCTGTTCATGCGCGATGAGGCGGGCGAGGACGCCAAGCTGATCTGTGTCCCCCCGAAGGAACCGCGGTGGGCGAACGTCAACGACATCGGCGACCTCACCCCGCAGCTCGACGAGGAGATCCAGCACTTCTTCGAGGTGTACAAGGCGCGCGAGCCGGGCAAGGAGAGCAGCACCGCCGGCCTCGCCGGCCGCGACGCCGCCTGGCAGGAGATCGAATCCGCCCGCGCCAACTATCGCAGCCACGGCGGCCACTGACCCTGCCCCGGCGGGCCCGCATCGGGGATGCGAGTGGCCCCTCGGGTGCACCGGGAGAACGACCTCGGCGACCACCGCGGCGATGACGATGACGTGACGTGACGCGACCCGTGGGTGTTCCGAGCCGGGGCGGCGCAGCGACGCGTCAGCGGTGGACGTCGGCCAGGAGCGCGGCACCAACGGCACCGGCGTGCTCACCCAGCTGGGCGAACACGAGGGCCGGGTGAGGGCGCAGCTCGGGGGCGTACAGCAGTTGCGCGAACCACGCCGAGATCGGGCCGTGATAGAGGTCGGCCGACGCGGCCAGCCCACCGCCGAGCACCAGCACGCTGGGATCCAGCGCGTTCGTCAGGTTCACCAGGCCGAGCGCCACCCAGCGGGCGAAGTCGTCGACCACCGCCAACGCCTCGGCGTCGCCCTCCCGGGCCGCAAGCTGAAGATGTTCGCCGCGGACGAGGTCCACGTCGCCGGCAAGTTCGACGACACGCCCGAGGCGGCGGGCCGCGGCTGCTTCCCGGGCCAGGCGGCCGAGGCCGGAACCGGAGGCGTAGCGCTCCCAGCAGCCGCGGCGCCCGCAGGGGCATGGCGGGCCATCCGGGTGCACCACCATGTGGCCGATCTCGCCGGCGAAGCCGTTGGTTCCTCGGATCAGCCGACCGCCGGCCACCACTCCCCCGCCGATGCCGGTGCCGAGGGTGACCATCACGAAGTCCTCCGCGCCGCGAGCAGCGCCGGTCTTCCATTCGGCGGCCGTTGCACAGGTGCCGTCGTTGTCCACCTCGACGCTCATGCCCAGGCGCGCCTGCAGCAGCTCACCGACATGGAAGTCGCGGATGTCCACCAGGTTCGGGGCGGCACGCAACGTACCGGTACGCGTCACCAGGCCTGGCACGCCGACACCGAGCGTGTCGAACGGGGCGAAGGTGTGCGCCAACTCGACCAGGGTGTCGATGATCGCGTCCGGCCCCTTCGGGGTGGGGCGGCGCGCCTGTTCGGCGATCTTCCCCTCGTCGTCCAGGACGACCCCAAGACATTTGGTGCCGCCGACATCGATTCCGACGCGGCGCACGACCTAGCCCTCGGCGCGGGTCTTGAGCTCACGCACCGTGTTCAGGATGCGCACCTCCGCCCGGCGCTTCACGAAGCCGGGCAGGGGCACGACCAACTCGATGGCGAGGTCGTAGCGCACTTCGGTGCCGCCCTCGGACGTGGCGGTGAAGTTGTAGGCACCGTCGATGGTGCGCATGATGTCGCCGCGCAGCATCCGCCAGGCCAGCACGTTCGGGGCCTGTGAGTAGTCGTACCCGAGCGTGTAGTGGGTGCTGCGGCCGAGCGCCGACGCACGGAACTCGACCTCGACCGGCCGGCCCTCCGCGTCGCGCACGCGCACGATGACGTCCTTCACGTCCTTCGCCCACTCCGGGTAGCGCTCGAAGTCCGTGGCGATGGCCCACACCCGCTCGGGTGCGGCCGCAATGATGGTGGTCTGCGACGCCGTTTCAGCCATGGCGGTGTTCTACTCGATCCTGCGGTTGGAGGGTTTCGTGGTCGGGGCGAGCCGTGGCCCGAAAGAACCGTACCGCGCGGCCCACGCCCCGTTCATGCCAATGCCGAACATCGGCACCAGCACGGTGAACGCCAGAGCGTTGAGGTCGCTGTCCGCCAGGCCGCTGACACCGAAGCTGGCGGCCACGATGGCGACCACGACCTGGATGGCGAGGGCCCCCGACATCGAGCGCTTCACGGTGGCGGGCGCGGTGGGCCCGGTGAGGAGGTACAGGTTGGCGACGCCGATCTCGTGGACACGCGAGCGGTCCAGCGCCCGGGCGTAGGCCTGCAGAGAGGTGAAGATCCCGATGGCGAACAGAACCACGGACACCACGATGGCCACCACCTGCGCCCACCGCTCCTCCTTGAACGGGGTGGCGAGGGCCGCGGCAGCGACGAACACGGCCGTGCCGACGAAGTTGCCACGCACGAGCTTGGAATCCATCGGGTTCATTGTGCCAGCGCCCCGAGCGAGACACCCAGACGATGGGCCAGCACGTCGTAGGAGAACTCGCGCACGGCGCGCTCGCGGCCCGCGGCCCCCATCCCCCGGGCCAGCGCAGGGTCGTCCAGCAGGCGGGCGAACGCGGACGCGACGGCGGCGGCGTCCTCCGGGTGGTCGATCACCAGGCCGGTGACCTCGTGCTCCACCGCTTCATGCGCGCCGCCCGAACGGCCGGCCACCTGTGGCACGGAGCAGGCTGCGGCCTCGAGGAAGACGATCCCGAAACCCTCTTGTTCCAGCCCGCCCCAACGGTTGCGACACAGCATCGTGGACACATCGGCACACCCGTACAGGAGGGGGAGGTCGTCGTGCGGGATGCGACCGAGGAACTGCACCGGCGCGTCGAGCTCCTGCGCCAACGCCTTCAGGCGGGCGTCGTCGCGGCCACCGCCGGCGATGGCGAGCACCAGGTTCGGCCGGCTGGCCTTCAGCAGCGCCGCCGCGCGGATGGCGGTGTCGAAGCCCTTGCGCGGCACCAGGCGGCTGATGCCCACCACGAGCTCCGTCTGCGCATCGAACCCGAAGTGCCCCCGCGCTGCGGCGCGCTCCTCCGCCGTGAGCGGGCGGAAGCGCTCCGTGTCCACACCCGGCGGCACGATCGTGATCGGCAGCGCCCGGCCGGCGGCGCGCTCCGCTTCGGCCGCCGGGTAGCCACCCGCGGCGACGATGTGGCGCGCCCGGCGCAGCACCCAGCCCAACGCCTGCTTGCTGCCCGGGATGCGGCCGGGCACCGTGACCTCGGCACCGTGCAGCACCACGTCGTACGGCAGCTGCAACGAGGGACCCACCAGGCCGAGCGGCACAGCCGGGTCGAGCACGATGAGGTCGGCACCGACCTCCTTGGCCATCGAGTTGATCCGCTGGACCATCCACGGGTGCGGGAGCAGCACGGGCTCGCGGGTGCGTTCGATGTGGAACGGTTGCGCGGCGTCGAACTCGGCGGTGCCCTCGTAGGGGCTGGTGAGCACGGCGAAGGACTCCGGTGGCAGGCGACGCCACCATTCCCACAGCAGCGACTGGATGCCGCCGATCTTGGGAGGGAAGTCGTTGGTGACGAGGAGATGCTTCATTGCGGCGTGATGGGCTCCGGCAGCCCGAGACGACGGGCCGCCCAGTCGGCGTGCTCGCGCAGCACCGGGTCTGGGTGCACACGGTACCTGGCCAGGACGGCTCGGACGCGGGCGCCGTGTTCCGAGCTGCCGGCCGCATCGGCCGCCGCTCCGTTCCCCAACGCCACCAGGGCGTTGCGCCGCACCCACCGTGGGTCGCGGTCGGCGAGGTAGCGCCGACCCCACAGACCCATCACCTCGTCGTCGCTTCCTTCGAGGAGCGCCAACAGCGAGTACCAGGCCTGCACCTCGCCGGCGCCCCCCGCCGGGGTTGCCAGGTGACGCGGGCCGAACCGCACCGCCGGCGGGCAGGCCTCCTGGCAGTCGTCGCAGCCGTACAGGCGATCGCCGACCGCCGCCCTCAGATCCGCCGGGATGCTGCCCGGCTTCTGCAGCACCCATGCCAGGCAGCGGGCGCCGTCCACGACACCGGGGGCGATGATGGCCCCCGTCGGGCAGGCGTCGAGGCAGCGGCGGCACGTGCCGCACCCGTCGGGCTGCGGCGCGGCCGAGGGCGGCAGCGGTGCGGTGGTGACCACGCAGCCGAGCGCGAACCAACTGCCTGCGCCCGGCACCAACAGGTTGGCGTTCTTGCCGTACCACCCGAGGCCAGCCAGGTACGCGGCTTCGCGGTCCACCACCGAGTTGTCGTCGGCGAAGGGCACTGCGTTCCAACCATCGGCGCGCAGACGGCGCGCCACCGCCCACAATGCCTCCCGGAGCGGCGCGTAGTGGTCCTGCCAGGCGTAGCGGGCCACTCGCCCCGCGGGCTCCTCGGGCCGGGCAGGCTCCGATGCCAGGAGGTACGGCCGGGCGGCGACGAAGATGCTGCGCGCGCCGGCCACCGCCTGCGACGGGTCCGTGGAGCGCTCCGGGTTCTTGAACGTGAACTGCATCCCGTCCGCAAGCCCCGCGGCGACACGCTCGTGCAATGCCACGCGTGCACGCTCCATCACCGCCGCCGGTGCGATGCCCGTGTGCGTGACCCCGAACGGCCCGGTGAGCGCGGCCAGCTCCGCGACATAGCCGGCGTCCGCAACAGGCGGTGGTGGATCAGGCGGCCTCACGATGACGCAGCGTAGGCACCAGGCCGGCGGCGGCCAGCAGCTCCACCGCCTTCAGCTCGGCCTCGGTGAACGCCAACGGCTCTCGCCGGGCCGGGGCCAGCAGGTGGGTGACCACGCAGTCCGCGCAGGCGGCGGTGTGATCCATGACGCACGAATCGCACGAGATGACGAAGCTCTCCATACGTCGAATGGTGCACGAGGGGTGTGACAGAGATCCCTGCCGCGGCGCGCTCCTGCTCGTTCAACGGCGTGCGAGCGCCAGGAAGGTGTCGCTGGCGATCGTGTTGGCACCGGCGGCCCGAACGTCGCTGATGACGGCCTGGTCGTTGGTGACCACCACGACGGGGCGCTCAGGGTCCAGCGCTGCCACCTCGGCGCGCAGCACGTCGTCGGCCAGCACCCCCTGCGCCGAGAACGAGACCCGCACCAGGCGACGGGCCCGCGTATGCGCACCCACGACATCAGCGCCGTCGAACACCAGATGGATCATCGTGCCCCACCGTTTGGCCAACGCTTCCGAGGCCGTGACTGCTGCGGCGCGCTGGGCCTCCAGCGGCAGGGACGGCCAGCCGAGCTTGGCGACGTTGTACCCGTCCACCAGCACGGTGACGCCTTCCACCCGCAGCAGGTGCTCGGCTGCGGCTTCGCTGTGGCCGTAGAGCCCACCGGGGATGGCCAGGGGTGCACGCCGGGCCCGGCGGGCGGCGGCCAGGCCCTCGCCGGCCAGCGCGAGGGCCTCGTGCAGCAGGGTCCGCAGTCGCTCGGTGTCCACCACCCCGTCGGTGCCGGCCGCCGCACGGCCGGCCAGCGCAGCGTCGCGCGCGGCGATGGCCGCGCCCAGCTCCGCGCGGGCGACGGCAAGTTCGCCGGCCATGGTGGCGACGTCCGCCCCGGCCCGATCGGCGTCCCGGTCCGCCGAGGCCGTACGCCGCTGCACCGCGCGCTCCAGTTCGCGCACCTGGCGCCGGGCTGCACCCAGGTCGGCCTCCAACCGCTCGCGGGCTGCCACGGCCTCCGCCGCCGTGGCCCGTTCGCGTTCCAGCGCCTCCTGCGCCGCCACCAGCTCCACCCGTGCCCGTGCCGCCACCGCCTCCGCCGCCTCTCGCCGCCGCTGTTCACGCCGCACGTCGGCGGGTGACTCGGCGGCGGCCAGTGCTGCGGCATCCAGCAGGCCGGCCACCTGGGCCTCCCAGCCCTCGGTGCGGGCAAGCCAGAGCATGCCCACGTCGTCCAGCAGCTCCCGCGTGGCCACCTTGCCCAAGCGGCGACGGAAGGCGTCGTCCGCCTCCACGACGGCCCGCACGGGCGCCAACGCACCCGCGGGCAGCTTGTGGAACTTGAGGTACGGCTTCAGGCCCGGAGGATGATCCAGCGGGGGCCGCAACTTCGCTCCGGCCGCCGCCACGCCGACCGCGAACTCCAGCGCCGACTGCAACGCACGGTCCGGGATCTCCACGCCGCCAGGCTAGCCAACCGGCAATCGAACATCCGTTCTTGACGACGAACGGGTGTTCGTGGTGAACTGGTGCGCTGTGCAACGTACGTTCGACGACCTCGGGACCCCGCTGTGCGACGTCACGTTCTGTGTTCTGGACATCGAGACCACCGGAAGCGACCGCGGCGGGGACTCGATCACCGAGATCGGCGTGGTCAAGGTGCGCGGCGGCCACTGCCTGGGCACGATGGGCACTCTCGTGAACCCCGGCAGGGCCATCGCTCCCACCGTCGTCATGCTCACGGGGATCACCGACCGCATGGTGGCCACGGCGCCGCGCATCGAGACGGTGCTCCCGGCCCTGCAGGAGTTCGTCGGCGACGCCGTCATCGTCGGCCACAACGTCGGCTTCGACATGGGGTTCATCAACACCGCGCTGCGCCGCAGCGGGCGCGAGCCGTTCCACAACACGGTGGTGGACACCTTGCCGCTCGCCCGCCGCCTGGTGCGCGACGAGGTGCCGGACTGCCGCCTCAGCACCCTGGCCGCTCGCTTCCGGCTCAGTCACAAGCCCACCCACCGCGCCCACGACGGTGCCGTGGCCACCCCCCAACGGCTGCCCCAGCGGCTGGAGCGCGCCGCAGGGCTGGGCGGGCTGGGGCTGGACGAC
>JBPOIX010000285.1:0-3458 GCA_052034175.1 Actinomycetota bacterium | reverse complement strand
CGGCACCCCTTGGATTGCCAACACCAGGGTCGCACGAGTCTGGGTCTACAGCTCGCCGTGGTTCTGGCAGGTTGGTGACGCCGGCGCGCTCGCCAGCGACCGAAGCGCCGGCTGGCAAGAACGCCTTGCGACGAAGATTGCGACCAGTCTCGTCAACCAGAATTTCTTGCCCTTCGCGACGCCGCCGCAATTGGACGCGCCCACGTTCCACTCCGAGACCGGGTTCGCTGACGTCCGACTCGGCGGTGCCGGGCAAGTTGCCGTCGGTCCGGATGCTCTGGTGTACGTGTTGACTCCGGGTGAGTGGGCCACACCGCCACCCGCTCGCATCCCGGTGCCGCCCTTCCTCGCGGACCAGTGGCGGCTTGCCGATGTGACTGCTGCCGGATTCGTTCCCGCAGACGACTGGTGGTTCTCTACGTCGTGGAATCTCGTCGGTCTCGGCGCCAACGACCTGACCGCTACGTTCACCGCACCTCTCAGCGTTGACCAAGCGCGAGCAATGCAAATGCTCTGTGGTGCGGCGCCAATCTCCACAACAACCGAGACCCTCCCGTCTGGAGACAGTTACACCATCCGCGAATGCGACAACGACGGCTACTTCTGGTCCCTGGGCACGGCAGATCCCGAGGGCACGACCAGAGTCAGCCGAGAGCTCGTTCTCACACTTGCGCACGGCGGGGACACGTGGCCCTACGTGGGGGCCACAGGGCCGTGAACACGGTAGGCCGATCCGCCCCGACGCCTGGCTATGCAGCGCGAACGCGTGTCTCGATTGCCGCGGACCTGCCGCCGAGCGGCACCTCGGTTTGGCCCACCTATCCACCAAGACGCCCAGTGTGCCTCTCAACGATTGAAGGTGACCCCGTGAACGCCCCTGCGCTACCGCAGTGCGTACCAAACACCGAGCCGCTGACGGCGAAGCCGAGTACCGCTCCCGTCTCCGCCCGCACCCGAGCATGAGCTGCCCCGGCCATGTAGGTATCGACGTAACGGCATCCCTGAACTTGCGGGCATGTGGCTCGCCGGCAGCGACACCTTCTGGAAGTTCCTCAAGTGGACAGCGATCACGGTGTTAGTTGTCGCCGTGCTCCTGATGAACCAGACAGACTCGTGGGACACGATCACTAACACGGTCGCCACGACAGCGACAGCGGTGTTCTGCTTCGCGATCTACTTCGGTGCGATCGGGCTGCTCCTGTGGCCGCTCACTCTTCTCGAAGAACACTGCGGTTGGCGTTGGACACAGATCGTGATCTAGATCCTGTGGGCGCAGGCATTGGGCCGATCGTGTGGGCGCTCATCTGGTGGCACACCCTGACACCCGCAGGGTTCGGCGACCTCTCGACGCACTCCGCAATGGCGTTCATCGTCGTTGCGCTCATCGGCTGGACCGCCGCAGCGTTCGTCTTGTTCTCGGTCGAGTTCTTGAAGGTCATTCGGAAAGGCTGCGGACCGGCTCGCCACACCCCACCAGCGCACCCCGAGACTGGCCGCTCCGACACAACCCGCACCGCCCGCAGCGTGCTCCCGCGGTCTGGCCCGCGATCGCCTCGCTGCCGACTTCGAGAGGGCACCCCGTGCCGTCCCCCGCACATCGTTGTGGTCGCAAATGTGTGCACACAGATGGCGACGGAGCGAACCGTGGCTTCACAGAAGCGGGTTGCGGCAGCTGGGCGGCGCCGCGGCGGGCCGACCAGGGCGCGAGGCCATGGGGCGCGTCGGCACGGCCCTCGCGGCACGGACAATTCACTCGGGGCGGTGGGGGGCTCGGGCTAGGGTCGCTGGCAGGCGGGCGTCGGTAGGCCCGTCAACCCCTACCTCACCGAGGAGGTGCCCCATGAACGTTCCGGTCCTGTTGCTCGATGCCGCGTGGCGAATCGACCGGGTCATCACATCGGACCGTGCGGTGGAGCTGCTCGTGGCCCGTCGTGCCGTCGCCGCATCGGAAGAAGTGGCTGCCTGGTACCGCTCGCCCTCGATCGTGGTCGAGGTGCCGTCGGTTGTGGCTCGCATCGGTGGCGTCCTCGGGCCGTCGCGTGGGCTGGCGTGCTCGCACCGCCGAGTGCGGATCCGCGACCGCTTCGAGTGCCAGTTCGTGATCGCCGGCGACCCCTGCCACCGCCGGGGGGACTCCGTGGATCACCTCGTGCCGCGCTCGCTCGGCGGGCCCTCCACCTGGACCAACCTCGTGGCCGCGTGCACCACGTGCAACGGCCACAAGCGCGACCGCACCCTCTCCGAGATGACCAACCGCTACGGCTGGTCGCTGCGGCGCGAGCCGCACGTGCCCAGCCACGCCTCGATCATCCTCGGCTCCAACCGGTTGCAGCCAGGCTGGGAGCCCTTCCTGCGCGTGGCCTGAACGGCCCAGGCGAGCGCGGGCGCACCCGACGCGTAGGGTGCGCCTGTGCCGCCGCCGATCTTCCAGTTCGCCTACGTCGTGCCCGACCTTGCCTCGGCCGCGCACCAGTGGGCGGCCACCACGGGCGCCGGCCCGTTCTTCGTGGCCGCGCACCACCGGGCGGACCGTTTCACCTATCGCGGCACCGAGGTGGAGGCGGACGTGTCCTACGCGTTCGGCTACTCGGGTGACGCCCAGATCCAACTGATCCAGCAACACGACGACCTGCCGTCCATCTACCGCGACATGTACCCCACGGGTGGCGGGTTCCACCATGTGGCGCACCTGGTGGAGGACTACGCGGGCGAGCGCCAGCGGCTGCTGGGCCAGGGCCATGAGCTGGCGTGCGAACTTCACGCCAACGACATCGTGGCCTGCTACTTCGACACCAGGGCGGTGCTCGGCTGCTTCACCGAGCTGCACTCGTGGACCGGGCGCATCGCGGCCACCTTCGCTCGCTGGCGCCAGGCGCACGCGGAGTGGGACGGGCGGACCGACCCGCTACGCGGTCACGTCAGCGGCACCTGACCCTGGGCGGGGCGCGCGGCGAGGGCCGGGCCGAATGGTCGGCAGTGGGGCGTCAGCCGTGGCCGACGGCGCCGACCGGAGCCTCGACGCGGCGCCCTTCGGTGTAGTGCAGCTCGTGGCGCAGGGTGCCGTCGTTGCGCCACTTGCGGATGGCGGCCACTCCGTCCTTGCCGTCGCTGCGCTTGCCCGTCTGGTAGCGCTCCTCGTAGTGCACCCGGCCGTCCGCGTAGTAGCCGCGCACGGCCGGCGTCTTGACCGACGGATCGTGCAACTGGCCGCGGTGGTAGAACAGCTCGTACTTGAGGCGGCCGTCGGGCCGGAAGCGGCGGTAGGCGGGGTGAGTCTTGCCCGGGTTGTGCAACTGCCCGTCCGCATACCAGGCCACATAGGCGATCGACCCGCCGGCATGGCGGCGCACCCGGCCGGTGAAGCCGGCGGGGATCTCGCTCTCGTCCTCCACATCGACAGTGGTGATGACGCGGAACGACAGCGAGTTGGGGACCAGGTCGATCAGTTCCATGACGTC
>JBPOIX010000420.1:0-12955 GCA_052034175.1 Actinomycetota bacterium | reverse complement strand
CACCACGCCACAGCGGCCCGGCAGCTCGCGGCAGAACGCCATCCCGTCGCCGTCCGCCCGCAGGCCGCGGATGTCCGCGGTGACGAAGTAGGTGGCACTGGTGGCCATCACGTCGAAGCCCGCAGCGCGCAGCCCGGGCACCAGCCGGTCGCGCTTGGCTTGCAGGTCGGTGGCGATGCCGCGGAAGAACGAGTCCGGCAGGCCGAGGCCGACGGCGATCGCGGGCTGGAACGGGCCGCTGCTGACATAGGTGAGGAACTGCTTGGCCGTGCGCGCCGCCTGCACGAGGGCCGCCGGGCCGCACAGCCAGCCGACCTTCCAGCCGGTGGTGTTGAACGTCTTGCCACCGCTGGAGATGCTGAGCGTGCGCTCGCGCATGCCCGGGAAGGCCGCCAGGGCGAGGTGCTCCGCACCGTCGAAGGTGAGGTGTTCGTACACCTCGTCGGTGAGCACGATGATGTCGCGCTCGATGGCGATGTCGGCGATGCACTGCATCTCGGCGCGGGTGAACACACGGCCCGTCGGGTTGTGCGGCGTGTTCAGCAGGATCAACTTGGTCTTGGGGGTGACGGCGGCCCGCAACTGCTCGGGGTCGAAGGTGTACTCCGGCGGGCGCAGGGGCACCGGCTTGGCCACCGCGCCGGCCATCGCGATGCAGGGCGCGTAGCAGTCGAACAGGGGGTCGAAGACGACCACCTCGTCGCCCGTGTCCAGCAGGCCGAGCAGTGCGCCGGCCAGCGCCTCGGTGGCACCACAGGTCACCAGGACCTCGGTGTCGGGGTCGTAGGCGAGCCCGTAGAAGCGTTGCTGGTGGGCGCTGATCGCCTGGCGCAGCACCGGCATGCCAGGGCCGGGCGGGTACTGGTTCAGCTCGCTGTTGATGGCCGCGATCGCCGCATCGAGCACCTCCCGCGGGGCGTCGGTATCGGGGAAGCCCTGGCCGAGGTTGATGCTCCCGGTGGCCACGGCCAGCGCGGACATCTCGGCGAAGATCGTGGTGCCGAAGCCCTGCAGCTTGGCGGTGAGGTGTGGCTGACGAGCGGACGGCACGAGGTGCAAGGTTAGGGCAGCGGGCTCACCCGTCGCCGGGTGGCTCCACCACCAGGGTGGTGAACATCGAGTTGACGTGGAAGCGGCAGACGACCTCGTAGGTGCCCGGGGCCGGGGCGATGATCGTGGCGGACCTGCCGGACTTGAGGTCGATGTCGAACAACCCGCCTTCGTCGGTGAAGGTGTGCGGGATGTTGCCGTCGTTGACCACGATGATCACCTGACCAGCGACCACGTGCTCGGGCATGGCGAACGTGAAGTCGTCCATGTGCACCGTCACCGCAGGCGGTAGCGAGGTGACCGGGGCTGCGGTGACCGGCGCGACGGTGGTGACACCGGGCGACGTCGTGGCGCTGGCCGGGGCCGGCGCCGAGGCACCACACCCGGCGGCGACCACGCCTGCCGCCATCAGCAGCGCCGGCAGGAACGGCAGACGGCCGCCCGGCCTCATCTCAGGTGTTCGGGCCCGAAGCTGTGCGGCAACAAGTCGGCCAGGGTGAACTCGGCGCGGATGCCCTCCGGCCCGCAGGCCCAGATCGGCACATCGAGGTCGGCGAACTCGCGGATCTTCTGCCGGCAGCCGCCGCAACAGGTGCCCACGAGGTCGCCCTCGCACACGGTGAGCACCGCCACCACCGTGCGCTCCCCCGCGCTCACCATCGCCGCCAACGCGCTGGCCTCGGCGCACCAGCCCTGCGGGTAGGCGGCGTTCTCCACATTGCAGCCGGCGTAGACGCGCCCGCTGGCGCCACGAACCGCTGCACCCACGGGGTAGTTGCTGTACGGCGAGTAGGAGTGCTTCTGCGCGGCTACCGCGGCTGTGAACATCTCACGCTGCTCGGGAGTCATGGCTCGACCTTACGCCGCCACCGCCTCGATCGTGAGGTGCCAGCCGTCGCCGACGGTGATCCGCCATCCGGCCGTCGTCGCCTGTTCGCCGGGCTGCACCAACCCGTCAGCCGGCACGCCCACCAGTGGCTCGATCTCGACGTCCGCGCCGCTGACGGTCACCCGGTGGACGGCTACCCCGTCGTGGGGCAGGTGTGCGTCCAGGCCGTCGGCTGTGAGGACCTCGATGGTGAGCACGGCGTCGCCGTCTGCGAGGAGCAGCAGGCGCGTGCCGTCCACCGCCGACGACGGCGCCAACACGATCTCGCCGCCCGCTGCCGCGTCGGCGACCCAGACGGCATCCTCGGCGGCCATCCAGCCGGCGATCAGCCGCTGCACGGCCAGCGTGCCTGGCGCGTCGCGCCGCTCCGGTTGTACCTCCCGGGCCGCCGCGCTGTTGCTCATCACATCGAGGCCGCTGAGGTACGGCTGGGCCGCCACCGGGTCGTAGCCGCTGTGGACCAGGCCAACGGTGTGGCCCAACTCGTGCGCCACCAGGTCCAGCGGAGGGTTCGCGCCCCAGTCCGGGTGGAAGTCGTTGCCCCCCACGTAGGCGTAGCGCCGGCTCTGCGCCGCAGGGCAGGGAGGGGCGGAAGGGCACGGGTCGCCGCCGCTCCCCATCCCACCTGACACGCCCTCCGCGTGTTCGGCGTTTGCCACGGCCAGCACGACCTCGGCGCTGCTGCCCTGTGCCGCGGCGAGGACGGCGTCGACACAGGCGGACGGCCCGTCGGCAGGGCCGAGGTCGACCTCGCCACCGGCCATGAACATGGGGCGGTAGGCACCGAGGGAGAGCTGGTCGAAGTAGGAGGTCAGGGGCGCCACGGCAGCGGCCACGGCGGCTGCGGTGAGGTCGAGCCGCAGCGGCAACTGCCCGTACTCCGCGGCGGTGGAGCCGGCCGGCACCCGGCACACCCACACCTCCACCGTTTCCTCCCCCTGGCCCCGCCATTGGCCCGGTGCCGCCAGCGCCAGCAACCGATCCCACGCCTCCGTGCCCGGTGCGGAGGCGGCGGGTGATGCCGTCGCCGCCGGGCGCGAGTCGCTGCCACAGGCACCGGTGCTCACCGGCAGGCACACGGCCAGCAGGAGGGTCGCCGTGGTCCACCGCTTCACCCGGGCGACGTTAGGGCGTGCGACTCGGCAACCCCCAACAAACCCTCAGCAACCCCTCAGCAACCCTCGGCGAGCGAGACGCTCGTGGCGCCGCCGGTGCTGTCCGTGACGCTGACGCTGAACGGGAAGAGCGACGCATCGTTCTCGAAGTTGACCTCGGTGCTCCATGCCCCGGCGCTGTCGGTGGGGAGGGGCGCCATCGGCAGGGTGTAGTTCCAGACGTACGGCGTCGGGGCGTCGAGGCGCACGTTCGCCCCCACCGGTGCAGTGCCGGCGAACCGCAGGCGCGACGGGGTGCCGGGCAGGCAGGTCACCGAGGCGGTCAGGCCACCGGAAGGCGTGGTGTCCGGCACCGGCGTGGTGTCCGGCGCGGGGGTCGTGTCCGGTGCGGGGGTCGTGTCCGGTGCGGGGGTCGTGTCCGGAGGGTTCACCGGATCGTGGCCGACGAACGCCGCACATCGTTGCCCACCGATCACCTTCACGCCGGTGGGCACCCAGTACCAGCAGCCCGAACCAGTAGGCCGCTCGGCACAGGCGGTCATGCCCACGGTGAGAAGGGGGAGGATGACGGCGGGAAGCAGAAGGCGATGGCGCATGGAGGCGACGGTACGAAAGGGCCGTCCGCGGCGCGTACGCGTCGAACGCGCAAACCCCGATGGCCCGGGGGTGGGGGCTGGTCGTGGTTTGGCGCGTCCAACGCGTACAGGCCGCGCGGGGCACCGCCGTACGGTCGACCAATGGTGGTTCGACTCCTTCTCGCCGTCGGCGCATCGCTGTGCTTCGTGGCCGGCTCGATGTTCATGCAGCCGGCCGCCGGCCTGACACGCCTGTGGCCCACGCTCGCCGTGTTCGCGTCCTTCGCCGTAGGGCTGGTGCTCGACACCATGCTCGTCCGGCGCGGCGGCGAGGTCGCCTCGGCCGTGCTCATCGTGGTCGGGCTGGAGAGCGTGCTCGCGGTGGGGTTGGCCCGCTGGCTGTTCGGCGAGCCGATCACGCCGTTCCGGCTGGCCGCCATCGGGCTGGTCCTCGGCGGGGTGCTGCTGCTGACCGCCGGGGAGCCCGGCCAGACCTCGACGGAACGGCCGTCAGTGCAGGGCCAGCCACTCGCGCAGCTCGCTGCGGCTGCTGATGCCGAGCTTGGCGTAGATGCGTTGCAGGTGGGAGTCCACCGTCCGGCGGGACACGTGCAACCGCGCGGCGAGCTCGTCGCGCCCCTCCCCGCCGGCCACTGCGGCGGCGATCTCCCGCTCGCGGGTTGACAGCGTGGGGAGTGCCACGCTGGGCACGGCCCATGCCGCCAGCGGCTGATCGAACGCCACCGACGCGTCGCGGACCTGCTGCAACAGGCGCGTGGCTCGGCGGGGGTCGTCCCGCCGGGCACGCTCGGCCAGGCGCGCCAGGTGACGCACACCGAGCACCACCCACCCAGCCTGGACCAGCTCCTGCGCCGCCCGCTCGGCCGCACCGTCCGCGTCGATGATCGCCGGCCAGGTCTCGGCCAGCACCCCGTCGGGCGCTGCCCCCGCGGCCAGCGGGTCGTCGACGTCCAGGCCCTGCAGCAGCTGCTCGTGCGCCACGCGCAGCGCGTTCACCCGTTCCCCCTGGTCGGCGGCGAGGCGGGCGGCCTCCCGAAGGCGGGCCGCAACCTCCGCCGCGGGCCGCCCGGCGGCGCGCCATTGCATCGCCACCGCCAGGTGCGCGTCCGCGAGGTCGGCGCGCACGGCGTGGCGCGGGTGCAGCAGGTCGGTGAGGTCGGCCGGCACGCCGGCCAGCGCGGCCACCTGCGCCGCGGCCGCCGCCGGCCACATCGCGAACCCGGCTCGCCCGGCGCGGTGGAACGCACGCTCGGCAGTGGCCAGCTGGCGGCGAGCCGCGCGGGCGCGGCCGTGGCGCGCGGCATGCAGCCCTGCACCCCAGGCGGTCCACCCGAGGCTCCACGGGTCGCCGACGCGGAGGGCCTGCTCGTAGAGGTCGCGGAACTCGCTGCTCAGCACGTCCCCGCCGGTGCCGGCCTGCGACGCGGCCATCGCCCGGAAGAACCGGTAGCGCTCGGCGGTGAGGTTCATGCCCGGCTGGTCGAGGCGCTCCAACTCGTGGTCCAGTTCGTCCAGCACCTCCCGATGGCGGCCCTGGGTGAGCATCGCCATCACCGCCACGCTGTGGGCGAACGGTGTGACCGGCTCGTCGGACGGAGGGCGCGCGGCCAAGCGTCGCAAGGCTTCCTCGGGCGTGCCGAGGTAGGCGTCGATCATCGCCAGCCCATCGACGAGCAGGCCGCTCTCGGCAGGGCCGGAGCCGGACGCCGCCTGCAGCACCTGCCTCGCCACCGCCGGGTCGTGATCGTGGAAGAAGTGCCACGACGCTCGGGTGAACGCGGCCACCCCGCGCACCTTGCCGTCCGTGTGGATCTCCAGCTCACGCAGGCGGTCGTCCGGCTCGGCCGAACGGGCCAACGCCGCCGCCACGGCCACACCGGCCATCGGCACCTTCGTGGTGCGCCACAGGCGGTCGGCGATGCGCAGTGCTTCCGGCCACCGGCTCAGCGTGAAGGAGTCCACGATGCCCGCCATCAACGCCACCAGCTCGTCGTGCTCCAGCGGGTCCGAGAGCTCGACCACCTCGCACCACCACGCAGCGACCGACACCTTGTCCGCCGGGGAACTGGCACCGGGCGGCAGTTCCGCGGCGGCGCGGCACAGGAGCTGCAGCGCCGCCCGCCGTTCCTCCGGCGACATCGCCGCGACCACCGCAGCGGCGTCCACCGGGCGGGCGCCGTCCGGTGCCGCAAGGCGCTCCAGCAGTGGGTGATGGTGCTCCACCACAGCCACCGCCCACGGGTGCACCACCGTCGGGTCGAGTTTGCTGACCCTGCGAGCGGACGCTGGAAACCCTGCCAGCGCCACCGCGCCCGTGGCGCCGGCCTCGGCATCCGCCACGGGAAGAAAGCTCGCTACCTCGACGACGTCCGCCAGCCGGCCGGCGGTGGCGTACAACACGGTCGCCGCCCGCTCGTCGGTGCACTCGCGCTGCTGCACTTCCTCCATCAGGAGCCGCACATCGTCCAGGCCCGCGGCCGCCACCTCGGCTTGCACAGGCTGCAGGTACTCCACCAAGCGCTTCGCCGCCGACGGGAGCGGCCATGTCTCGGTCGCCAGCACCTGGCGCGCCAGGCGTCGCGCCCGGCGCACCTCCAGCAGGTCGCCGTCCGTCATCGCCTCCAACAGGGCCTCAGGGCCGCGGGCGTCGAGCAGTGCCGCCACGGCCCGAGCCACGTCCACGGTCCCCGACCCGGGCAACCCACGCACCAGCAGAGGCCGACCCGGCTCGGCACTCGCCACGTCGGCGATGCCTCGAACCGCGCTGACCTGCTTCCACACATCCACACCCATCCCGCGTCACGTTAGGCGCGTCACGCGGCGGCTCGGTGGCGAGACCGAGGCGGCCGGGCCCGGCGCGTGGCACGATGTAACCCATGCGCGTGTCGTCCTTCCGCCAACGTCTGCTCGGCAACCCTGTGGCCCGCACCATCCTCTCGGCGTGGTCGTGGCTGGTGCTCGGCATCGTCGTGATCATCTGGGTGCCGCTGGTGTTCCTCGTGTTCCTGGCCACGGTGCCGTTCGACAAGGGTCGCTACTGGCCGGGCTGGCTGTTCCGCAAGCTGTGCGTGGTGCACCAGGTGCTGAACCCGCTCTGGACGTTCCGCACCAGCGGCGTGAAGATCCACGACCCGCGCCGCCCCTACGTGGTGGTGGCCAACCACGAGAGCTTCGTCGACATGCTGCTGCTGTCCCACCTGCCGTGGGAGATGAAGTGGTTGTCCAAGGAGGACTTCTTCAAGTACCCGCTGGTCGGCTGGCTGATGCGGATGGCCGGCGACATCAAGCTGGTGCGCGGCGACAAGAAGAGCATCGTGGTCGCCGTGCGCGGCATGGAGGACCGCCTGTCGAAGAAGGTCAGCGTGATGGTCTTTCCCGAAGGCACCCGCAGCGTGGACGGGGTGATGCGCGAGTTCAAGGACGGCGCGTTCCGCACCGCCATCGAGGTCGGCGTCCCGGTGTTGCCGCTGGCGATCGTGGGCACGCGTGAGGCGCTGAACAAGGGCGACTGGCGGATGAACGTCACCAGTGCGGAGGTGCGAGTGCTCGAGCCGATCGACACTGCCGGCATGACGAAGGACGACATCCCGCTGCTGCGGGAGCGCTGTCGCGACCTCATCGGCGCCGCCGTTGCCGAGATGAAGTCCGGCGCCCAGGGGTGACCTCGATGCCCCGGCTGTTCGCCAGCGACGACGACCGCGACCTCGTGCGCGCCGAGCGCGAAGTGCGCGCCACCTTCACCGGCCTCGACCTCGACCTGCGCGCGCTCACCGCCGTGAGCAACATCTTCCGCGCGGCCACCGCGGTGCGGAACCACATGGAGAACCGGGTGCTGGCCGAGCACGAGCTCTCCTGGAGCGCCTTCACCACCCTGTTCGTGCTGCGCGTCTGGGGCGAGATGGACGCCCGCTCGCTGGCCGCCGAGGCCGGGGTCACGGCCGCGACGCTCACCGGAGTAATGAAGACGTTGGAGGCGCGCGGCATGTTGCGCCGCCGCGGCGACCGCGACGACAAGCGCAAGGTGCTGGTGTCCGCCACCGCCAAGGGGAAGAAAGCCGTGGACGAGATCATGCCCGCCTTCAACCGTCACGAGCGGATGGTGGCCCAGGCCCTGACCGAGACCGAGCAGGACGACCTGGCGCGCAGCCTGCGAGCCATCCTGCGCACGGTGGACGCGATCGACCTGTAGGCGCCTCGGCTCAGCGGTACAGCGTCACTTCATTCGTCGACCCGTCCGAGTTGGCGTCCACGGTGACCAACCAGCCGTCACCGATCACCACCTGTGTGTTGTTCCCACCATTGAACTTCCAGAGCGGTGCGTCGCCGCCGGAGGTGCTCCACCCCTCGACATCGCCATCGTCGACGACGTACAGCAGCCCTTCAGAGCGCGGGGATGCAAGGGAGCCGGACGCGGAGAACAGCTCCTGTGCCCCATCGTCCGTGACTCGAGAGATCGTCACCTCGCCATCGTCGTTGACGACGACCCGCGCGCCATCGCTGGTCGGAGCCAAGTAGCTCCACTCGCCGCTGCCGAGATGCTCATCGCGACCCAACTGCACGAGCGTGTCGCCAGCGAGGCGATACAGGCTGTACTCGCCGTCACCGCTCACGTGGACCACGTCACCGGCCGCTGACACCTCCGCGTACTCATCCACTCGCATATCCGTCAGCTCGACACCGAAACGGTCGTAGAGCGTCAGGCGGTCACCGTCGACCATGACGACAGCTCCCGAATCGAGAACATCCATCGACGGGTAGTACGCAGCGTCGATCTCGTCCGGCGCCTCTTCACCCGTGGTCAGCGACACGACGGTGAAACTCACTTCGTCGGCGCGCCAGTCGGACAAGGTCAACGCCCACTCGAGGTTGGCGCTATAGGCGACGACGCCCTCGAAGACTTCCATCGTGGCGGGGTCGACGAGATCGAATCCGTAGCCGTCGCCTTCGTAGCTCACCTGCAGAAATCGATTTCTCAGGCCGGAGACGTAGCCGAACTCCGCCGACGCAGAGTCGCCGATCTTCTTGCCATCCTTGTCGTAGCCCTGCACATCGTCGCCATCCGCGATGTAGATCAGGTCGGCGAGCACGGCGACGGAGGTTCCGTCCTCATGCCAGAGCTCCTCTCCGGTCATCACGTCAATGGCCACGATCTCATCGATGTAGTAGTCGTCGTCCGTGTCCTGGCCCGCCAACACCAGGTTGCCGAGCACACCACCCACGTCGACGTACTCACCTCGCAGTTCAAACGACTCACCCACCTGCACCGGCTCCCTGCCAATGCCCTTCAGCCAGGGGCCGGACGTCGGCGCTTCGCCACGGGAGACCACGAGAATTCCGACAGCCGCGAAACCTCCCAGCACCAGGGCACCGGCGACTGCCTTGGGGGCACGAGAGCGCCTCGGAGGCGCCGCCGCTCCTGGACCCACCACCGATCCAGGTGCGACGCCGAGCCCGTCCTGGGCCGCTCCACACTGCACACAGAACCGAGTCCCAGCCGGCAGCTGAACCCCACAGACATGACACTGCATCGCGCTTCCCTTCGTTCGCGGCGGACCACTGGGGACGTTCTATCTCTCCACGCCAGGATCGGCGATGGGGAGATCTCCCCTGCGCGTTCGACCAAGTCGACTCAACCCGAGCAAGCGGCGGTGAGGAGAGCCGGTCAGTCCGCGCTGGCGCCGGCCGTCTCGGTGGCCTGACGCACCAGCCAGACGAAGGCCGGGTCGACCTGGTCGCTGAGCATCTCCGGGTGCCACTGCACGGCGAACACCTCCGGGCGGCCGGCCAGCTCGAACGCCTCCACCACGCCGTCCTCGGCGGTGCCGGTGACCACCACGCCCTCGCCCGGCTGGCCGACCGCCTGGTGGTGCAGGCTGTTCGTGGCGATCTCCGCGCCGTACAGCTCTGCGGCGCGTGAGCCGGGGGCCACGCGCACGGTGTGGCAGCGCTCGATGCGCGGCGTGTCCCACAGGGCGTGCGTGTCCGCTTCGTCGAGGTGCTGGATGAGCGTGCCGCCCAGCGCCACGTTGAGCAATTGCGCGCCGCGGCACACGCAGAGCATGGGGATGCGGGCGTCCAGCGCGGCACGGATGAGCGCCAGCTCCCAGTCGTCGCGGCCCCGCTCCACCGCGCCGAGGCGCGGGTGGGGGTCTTCGCCGTAGAGCTCGGGGTCGGGGTCCGAGCCGCCGGTCATCACCAGGCCGTCCAGCCGCGCCACGATCGCTGCCGGGTCGCTGTCGTGGCTGAGCTGCACGGGCAGCCCACCGGCCTTGGTGACGGCCTTCGGGTACTCGCTGAGGTGCACGTCCACCTCTTCGCCTTCCAGCGAGGGCAGGTCCATCCCCGGCAGGTCGCGGGCCCGCCGCCGCCGGCCGGACAGCCCGATCAACGGCGCCGCCTGCTGCGGCGTCACGCCCACTCGACCTTGATCGGGAGCTTCTTCATGCCGCAGATGAAGTTGCTGCGCAGGCGCTCCACGGGGCCGTCGAGCTCCACGCTCTTGAGCCGGGGGAGGAGCTCCTGGAACAGCAGCTTGATCTCCATGCGGGCCAGCTGCGCACCGAGGCACAGGTGAGGGCTGCGCAGGTTGAAGGCCACATGGTCGTTGGGCCAGCGGGTCATGTCGAACGTGAATGGGTCGGTGAACTGGCGCTCGTCGTAGTCGGCCGAGGCGAACCAGGTGAGCACCTTGTCGCCTTCCTTGATGAGCTTGCCGCCGAGCTCGACGTCCTGGGTGGCGGTGCGGCGGAAGTGCATCGTCACGGTGCCCCAGCGCAGCACTTCCTCCACAGCGCGGTCGACGAACACGTCGTCGCCGTCGATGCATGCCTGGCGCAGCTGCTGGAACGCTTCGGGGCGCTCGGCCAGTGCCTTCAGGCCGGCTGCCATCGTGTAGCGGCTGGTGTCGTTGCCGGCGGAGATCATCAGCACGAACAGGTTCTTGAACTGCAGCTCGGTGAGCACCTCGCCGTCGATCGTCGGCTGCATCAAGGCGGTGATCAGGTCGTGCGCGGGGCAGGTGCGACGCTGCTCGGCCTGCGCCTCGGCGTATTCGTAGAGCTCCAGCGCGGCCGGGGAACGGAACGGGATGTGCTTGAACTGGTCGGTGTCGGTGAAGCCCACCGGCCAGTCGGTCATCTCCGGGTCGAGGTTGCCGAGCAGGGCGTCGCCCTGCTTCACCAGCCAGTCGCCGTCGCTGTCCGGCACGCCGAGCATGCGGCCGAGCATGCGCATCGGCAGCTGCTTGGCGATCTTCTCCGTGTAGTCGAAGCGGTCGCCGAGCTCGCGGGCCTCCAGCACCACACTGCGGGCAAGGTCGCGGATGCCGTCCTCGTAGCCGTACACCTCGCGCCGGCTGAACGGTTTGCTGACCAGGCGGCGATAGCGGGTGTGCTCCGGCGGGTCGTACTCCAGCATGTTGCGACGCAGGTGGAAGTCCTCCCCCTCGATCTCCTCCAGGGTCACACCTTGGGCGCTGCTGAACAGCTCGACGTGCTGGCTGACGTAGAGCAGGTCTTCGTAGCGGGTGACCGCCCAGAAGCCCTTGCCGCCGTCGTGTTCCTCCCACCAGCTGATGGGGTCCTCGTCGCGCAACCGCTTGAAGGTGGCGTGCGGGAAGCCGCGCAGGTAGCTGTCCGGGTCGACGATGTCGAGGTCGTCCGGGCCGCGGTCCATGTCCAGGTCGGGTGCGCTGCTCACGTCAAACCTCCAGGGTTTCGAGGGTGGTGCCGCCGGCGAACGTGGTGCCGACGCTGCGGAAGTAGCCGCCGATGACCTCGCGGACCTCCAGGCGGTTGACCTCCTCCACCGGGCTGGGGAGGAGTTCGATCTCGCCGTCGCCGCGCCAGGCCGGGCCGAGCTCGACGTCGCGGCCGCTCATCGTCAGCAGTTCGCTGTAGGCGTCGCGGTCGCCTTCGATGCGCGGCATGTAGCGGGAGTGGATCATCGGGTGGCCGTTGACGAAGCCGTTGGTGTCGCTCGGCTCGCGCAGGGTGACGCGCATGTCGACGATGCGGCGGTCGTGGTAGGCGACCGTGCCGGCGAACCTGCCGCCGGGGGCCAGGCGGGGGCCCGCCTTGCCGACGGTGACCGGCCGGGTCTGCCAGATGCTGCCGAGCTTCTTCGGGTACCCCTGGAAGTGGCCGCGCACCAGCGCGAAGTCCTTGTCCACCCAGATGTACGCGCAGCGGCTGTAGACGGTGCCCTTGTACATGCAGCGGATGACGATGAACGCCTCCTTGTACTGGCTGCGCACAGGGTCCATCAGCTCGCTGTAGTCGTTCCCGCAGCTCTGCCAGTCGGCGAAGATCATCGCCACCGCGCCGGGGTCCATGTCGTCCGGCACGAGGGTGAGCGGCTCGGGGAGCAGCTCACGCACACGGGCGGGGTCGGTGCGGTACTCCACAGTGAGCAGGTCGCCGCTGTAGTGCCACGGCATGTGCGGCAGGATCGACGCACCCCCGAGTTCGGTTCGCGGGAAGGTGAAGCCGTTCAGTTGCGACATGGACCGGCACTATAGTTCGGACCCAAAGGACTTGTGGACGGGCGATGGTGCAGCTTCGGCCAGCAGCGATCTCACCACATCCGTCTTGCCCTGGGTGTACGCCTCTCGATCCTGCGGATACTCGGCGGCAAGACGGACCTTCACGTCCTCGTAGGCCTGGCGGGCCGATGGGTCGGCACGCAAGAGGTCACGCAGCCGCAGGTAGTTCACCCACTGTGTGCCGCCAAGGTCCACCGCGTGCAGGTGGGCCACCCGATGCTGTGGTCGCGAGTCGAGCACGAACACATGCCCGCCCGAGTCGCCCGCATCGCCGCGGTACATCCAGCCGACTGTTCCGAGCGTCGACGTGATGCGCGCGAGGTCGTCAGCGGCGGTCATTCCGAAGGCGAGGTCGATGATCGGCTTCGCGAGCAGCCCGACCACCGACGACGATCCGATCTGCTCGATCCTGCCGTCGGCCCCGAGCAGCGCCGCAAGATGGTCACGCAGCGCCAACCCGACCACGAGCCAGTCATCGATCGTGCGGCGCAGTGCCACCACGCCGTAGTCGAGGCCGAGTCCGGCAGCAGCCCAATCATCCACGCCGCTCAGCCTCGCGTGCGGACCACCATCAGACAACGACCCTTCGTGGCAGAGACCCGCTGGGGCGCGATGAGGCTGCAGTTTCCACGCCACGACTCAAGACTCTGTTGACAATCTAATCGAACACGTGTACTCTATCTCACATGAGTACATCGGCTCAGCTCTCCGAACAGATGGCGTTCAGCCAGGCTGAGGTGCTCGCTGCCGTGTCCGAATGGGG
>JBPOIX010000328.1:0-9143 GCA_052034175.1 Actinomycetota bacterium | reverse complement strand
CCGCCCGGGCCTCCCCGTCCCGCCCGGGCGTCCCCCGCCCCGCCCCGTCCGGGACTCCCCGTACCGCATGGGCCGCCCCTGTCCCGCCCCCGCCCGTCCGACAGCCCGCCGCGATTCGTTTGCGCGCGCAACTGTGAAGCCGCGGACGCGAACGCCGGGATCTGCGATGCCGCGGTTGCGCGCGCAACCTCGTCCGCAGGGCCTGCGTCCTGCGCGAAAGGCGTCGCTCCTGGCGAAACTGCGCACCGGCCTTCGCCACTGATCCAAGTGGGCGTTGGGGCGGGGCTGGACGCGGTCTTACCGCCAACTTGGGTTTCGGGTGGCCTGGGGGTGCTGGAAGTTGGCGTTGGGGCGGGGCTGGATGCCGTCCTACCGCCAACTTGGGTTGTACGAAATGTCAAGCGGGTAAGGTCGGGCGCATGGACACGCCCGTTGCGCTCTACCTGCAGGACGCCCACCCGATCCGTGAGGGCATGGAGATCGTCAAGTACGCCGAGGCCAAGGGCTTCCACGCCGTCTGGCAGGCGGAGAGCCGGCTGGTCCGTGAGGCCACCGTGCCGATGGCCGCGTTCGCCAGCGTCACCGAGCGCATCAAGGTCGGCTCGGGCGTGGTGGACTGCTGGAGCCGCAACCCGGCCCGCCTGGCCGCCACGTTCAGCACGCTGGACGACCTGGCGCCCGGCCGGGTGATCCTCGGCATCGGCGCCTGGTGGGACCCTCTGGCGCAGAAGGTGGGCATCGAACGCGCCCGCCCGCTGACGGTGATGCGCGAGATCGTGACGGCCGTGCGCGCCCTGCTGAACAACGAGACCGTCACCATGGACGGCCAGTACGTGCACCTCGACGGGGTGGAGCTCGACTACGTGTACCAGGAGCGCCGCCCGAAGGACGTGCCGATCTACATCGGTGCCACCGGTATGCAGATGATGGAGCTGACGGGGGAGATCGCCGACGGTGCGGTGCTCAACTACCTCGTCTCGCCCGACTACAACGCCAAGGCGATGGAAGCGCTGGCCACCGGCGCGGCCAAGGCCGGCCGCACCATCGCCGACATCGACCGCCCACAGTTGGTGGTGTGCAGCGTGCACGAGGACCGCCAGACCGCGCTGGACATGGCGCGCCTGATGGTCACCCAGTACCTCGGCCAGCAGCCGCACATCATGAAGGCCAGCGGCGTGCCGCAGAGCCTGCTGGACAAGGTGGGCGAGGTGCTGACCTGGCCGGCCACTCATGAGCAGGTGGAGGCAGCCAGCAAGCTGGTGCCCGACGAGATCGTCGAGATGCTCACCGCCAGCGGCACCCCCGCGGACGCGCGGGCGAAGGTGCAGCAGTACATCGACCATGGCTGCACCTGCCCGATTCTCTACCCGCTGGGCGATGTCCACGCGATGATCGACGCCTTCAGCGACTGATCCAGAGGGTCTCCCTCCGTCCCGGACGGCGCGCTGCGACCAACGGCTGTGACGCCGGACATACCTAGACGAAGTTCAGGCGCGAATACATAGGTCGCCCGATGTGGCCGTCCCCCTCAGTGGCGCATCCTCGTGGTGTAGGAACCCATCAGCGAGGACGAGCCATGTGGTACAACAACCTGAACTTCGAGATCGCCCGCCTCCGTCATGCGGAAGCGGTGCAGGGTGCCGAGCGGCGCAGCCGACTCTTCCGCCGCCCCACCACCCCGACAGAGCGTCCGGGCGAACGGCAGTAGCGTGAACCCCATGCTGCGGGGGCGAACTGGCCTGTCACCGGTGATGATCGGCCGCCGCAGCGCGCTCGAACGGTTGCAGGGCCTGGTCGACGCTGCCGATGTCGGTGCCGACCTGCGCGCTGCAGACGGCCCGGAGATCGCCCT
This sequence comes from Actinomycetota bacterium, assembly GCA_052034175.1. Lineage (GTDB taxonomy): Bacteria > Actinomycetota > Acidimicrobiia > Acidimicrobiales > Ilumatobacteraceae > UBA668. The sequence continues at coordinate 7,291 of JBPOIX010000328.1, read as the reverse complement.
CGTCTCCGGGGAGGCCGGCATCGGCAAGACCCGTTTGCTGCGTGAGTTCATCGACGGATTGCCCGCCGACGTCACCGTGCTCACTGCACAGGCGCGGCCGGGCTCGATGGGCCGATCGTTCGACGTCGTCGGCCAACTCGGTGACGACCTCGCGGCGGATGGCCCGACCGCCGTCGGTGGCTCGGTGGCGGCGGCAGCGCTGCGGGGGCGCACCGTGCTGGTCGTCGAGGACCTCCACTGGGTGGATGCCGACAGTGCGTACGCGATCGAGGAGCTGTGCAACGAGCCGCTCCCGCAGCTGGTGATCGTCGGCTCCTACCGTGGCACGGACCTCTCCCGCAAGGCGCCCGGCGGCGAGCTGGTGTTGCGCTTGGAGCGTCAGCACAATGTGGAGCAGATCCGCCTCGACCGGCTGGACCGTCAGGAAGTTGCGGCCCTCCTCGGTGCCATCGCCGCCACCGCCCCGTCGTCCGGCGCGGTCGAAGCGGTGTTCCGCCGCAGTGGCGGCATCCCGTTCGTCGTCGAGGAGCTCATCCGTTGCTGCGGGGCCGATGCCTGCAGCGACGACCTCAAGACCGCGCAACTGCCGTGGTCGCTCGACGAGGCGGTCCGTCAGCAGCTGGCGGGGCTGGCTGCCGACGAGCGCGCCGCCGCGGACGCGTTGGCCGTCTACGGCGAGCCGGCGCCGTTCGAGGTGTTGGCCGCAGTGACGGAGATGGAGGAGGCCCGCCTGCTGGTGGCGTTGCGTGCGCTGGTGGCCAGGGGCGTGGTGGTGGAGACCGCGGACGACACCTTCTGGTTCGCCCACGCGCTGGTGGCCGACGCCGTGCACCAGCAGCTGCTCGGGCGGGAACGGCGCCGCCTGCACGAGCGATCGTTCAACGCGCTGCGCGGCAGCCCGGCGCCGGACCACGCGGCCCTTGCCCGCCATGCGCTCGGCGCCGGCCAGTTCGAGCTGATCCCGGCCATAGCCCGGGAAGGGGCGCGGCGCTACCTGGACCGCGGCGCGTCGTTCCAGGCGTTGCGGTTGGCGGTCGACGCGTTGGCCGAAGCCCCCGACGACCCCGAGCTGCTGGCGGTGGCCACCGATGCTGCATGGCGGCTGGAGTACGGGCAAGAGGCCCTGACGTACGCCCAACGGTGGGAGCAGCACGCCTCGACCGACCTCGAGCGCGTGGAGGCGATGCGCTTCACGGCCCGGCTGCACCATGAGGCTGGCTCCATGCTGCCGCGGGATGCCGTGCTGGCGCGCCTGGAGGCGATGGCCGACGCCCTTCCCAATGGGATGGCTCGCGGGCGGGCCGCCGGTGCCGTGGCCCAGATCTACATGCTGTCGCACCGGCTGGAGCCTGCACGCGCCTGGGCCGACCGAGCCCTGGCGGAAGCGCGGCGCACGGGCGACCAGTGGCTGGAGGCGCAGGCGTCCGTGGAGCGTGCGTCCGCGGCCGACATCGCGCTCCCGCGCGAGGCTCGTGAGGCGGAGATGTTGGCGGCGTTCGAGCTTGCTCGAGCAGTCGGCGATGCCGTCCTTCAGTGCCGCGTGTTGAACAACCTGATGCACGCCATCAGCCCCCATCTGGAGCGTGGCGAGTGGGCCCGGGCCGAGATCCGCCGAGTGGCCGGCCGTTCGGGGCTCGACAAGTTCGGGTCGGGTTCGTTGGCGATCTGGGAGGCCGGCGCGGCGCTGGCGAACGGCGACATGCGCTCCATGCGGCGGGCCGTGGCGGACGCCACCGAACGGTGGGTCAGCGGCACCAAGGAGCATCACGAGATCCTCGGGCTGACCGCCACGCTGCGGCTGGAGGAAGGCCTGGTGGCGGAAGCCCGTGCGGCGATGGCCGAACTGGCGATGTTCCCCACACCCCCGGACGACCGCCTCGGTGAGCTGCGCGAGGAGATGGTGGCCTCCCAGCTGGAGGGGGCGAACACCGCGGTGGCGGCTCACTTCGCCGAAGTGCTCCAGGCCACCCCGCCCTCGGATTCGAGTTGGACCACGTGGATGGTGGTCGATGTCGGCTTGTGCGCAGTGCAGGCGGGGGTGGCGTCGTCCACCGTGCGCGCCGACTTCCTCGACGGGTGGGTGGCGCCGCAGGCCAGCGGTGCGTTCGTGGCTGCCCATCTGGACGGGCCGGTCCGCCTGGCCGAGGGCGATGCCGTCGGCGCTGTCGCCGCGCTGCGCGCAGTGCTCCAGCCGCCCGACCCGTCGCTGTACGTGCCGACGGTGGGGTCGCTGCGCACCCAGTTCGCCGTTGCCCTGCTGGCCGCGGGCGACAAGGCGGGGGCGTTGGCCGAGGCGCGCCGCGCGGTGGAGGTGCTCGGTGGTTGGCCGGGTTGGCGGCGCGACCGTGCCGAGGCCCTCCTGCGGCGGCTGGAGGGCAGCGCCCGCACCGACGGCGAGCTGACCTCGCGCGAGCGGGAGGTTGCCGCGCTGCTGTCCGAGGGGCTCACCAACGGGCAGTTGGCGGAGCGGCTGTTCATCTCGCCGAAGACGGCGGCGGTACACGTGTCGAACATCCTCACCAAGCTCGGCCTGTCCAGCCGGGTGGAGATCGCCGCCTGGGCCGTGCGCCACGGCGTGGTCCTGCAGCCCGGCTGAGCGGCGGGCTTCGCCGCAGCGGGCCAGGCCACTACGCTGGGCGCACTATGGGTCAGCAGATCGCCGTCGTCGCCAAGCCGAGTTCCAACCCCGGTGTGCTCCGGTTCGAGGCCAACCGCAACCTCACCGGCATGGGCCACGAGTTGTTCCGCAGCGCGGCGGACGCTGTCGGCCCTCGCCCGGCCGCCAAGCTGGCCCGCAACCTGCTGGCCGCCGGTGGCGTGGAGTCTGTGCACGTCTACGGCAACATCATCACGGTGGACCTGGCGAAGGGCACCGATGGCAGCGGCCTGGCGGACGTGGTGCGCGACCTGTACCAGTACTGGAAGCCGGGCATGGAACTGCCGGTGTTCGACGATGTCGCACCGGAGGCTGCCGCAGCCCCTGCCGCCGGCGGCGACGCAGGTGGCGCCGGCCCTTCGGAGTATGAACGGCGGGTGCCCGCCCACCTCATCGAGCGCAGCAAGGCCGGGATGGCCAAGTGGAAGGCCAACCACGGCTGAGTTCCGGGCCGGGAACTTCCCGGCTCCATGCGGCCCGCCGCCTGAGCCCGCCCTACCCTCACGCCCGTGAGCACCGCCGACGTCACCCTGCACGAGGCCGCCTCGCTGCTCGGCGTGCATTACATGACGGCCTATCGCTATGTGCGGCTGGGGCTGCTGCCCGCGGTGAAGGTCGGTGGCACCTGGCGCATTCGCCCCGCTGACCTGGCGGCCTTCCGGCCCGAGACGGCGGCAACGTCGCCGTCGCCCGGCGCCGGCAGCGCCGGACGGCGCCGCGCCCCGTGGGCCGAGCGGCTGGAGGCACGGCTGGTGGCCGGCGACGGGCGCGGAGCGTGGGGTGTGGTGGAGGCGGCGCTCGCCGCAGGTGCGGAGATGGACGAGGTGTACCTCGATGTCATCGCTCCGGCCATGCGGTCCATCGGGGCGCGCTGGGAGTGCGGTGAACTGGACGTGGCCGTGGAGCATCGGGCCACGGGGATCGCCTTCCGTCTGCTCGGTCGGCTCGGGCCACGCCTGGTGCGGCGCGGGCGCAGCCGCGGCGCCGTGGTGCTCGGCGCGCCGGAGGGGGAGCGCCACTCCCTGCCCTCGGCGCTGGTGGCGGACCTGCTGCGCGGTGAGGGGTGGGAGGTAGCCGACCTCGGCGCGGACCTGCCGACTGCTTCCTTCGTGGCCGCCGTGCAGGCGACGGAACGGCTGGTGGCGGTGGGGGTGTCGGTGACGACCCCGACCCACCTGCCTACGGTTGCGACGCTGCTGGCGGCGGTGCGGGCAGCGGTGCCGGCCGACGTGCACCTGGCCATCGGTGGCCTCGCAGTCCGCGATGCCGAGCACGCCGTGGCGCTCGGCGCCGACGGGTGGGCGGCCTCGGCCCGCGACCTGATCCGGCAACTGGACTCGCGAACGATGGGCCGCTCGGCCTGCTAGCCCCTTGGAGCACCGCCGCTTTCTCATCGTACGTGTGTTCGATAGAGTGAGGTGATGGCTCGCATCGTCACCGCTTCCCAACGGGCCCAGCTGGCCGCGGTGCAACGCCAGGTGGAGGGGGTGGCGGCCAGGGAGCGCACCCTGCCGGTGGTGCCTGCGCTGGGCGGCCTGTTGCCCCAGGGGGTGCAGCGCGGCAGTGTGGTCGGGTGCGCCGGGCCGGCTGCGGTATCGCTGGCGCTGGCGGTGATGGCGGGTGCCTCGCAGGCCGGGGCGTGGGTGGTGGCCGCCGGCCTGCCCGGCCTGGGGTTGGCCGCGGCGGAGGAGATGGGTGTGGTGGCCGCCCGCCTGGTGCAGGTGGTGGAGCCCGCCGCCGAACCATGGGACGACGCCCGGTGGGGCGATGTGCTGGCGGCCATGGTGGACGGGTTCGACATGGTGCTGGTCGGCCCGGGCGCGCAGGGGGTGCGGCCGGCCACGGCACGCAGGGTCACCGCGCGCCTGCAGGCGCGCGGTGCGGTGATGGTGTGCGTCGGTGCGCCGGCGTTCGGCGCGGATCTGCTGCTCGGCAGCGAGCAGCACCAATGGGCAGGTCTCGGCGATGGGCATGGTGTGGCCACAAGTCGCCGGGTGGCCGCCGTCCTCGAAGGGCGGCGGGTGCCGCGCCCGCGGCGGGCAGTGCTGTGGCTGCCCGCCGCGGGCGGGCAGGTACGGGCAGGCACGCCTGCGGCCGCGGATGCGGCGGATATCGCAGCGGCAGCAGCAGCAGAGGCCGCGGTCGCGGTCGCGGATGTCGCCACGGTGGTGGCGTTGCAGCGCACGGGCTGAGCCATGGGCACGGTCGTCGAACCAGGGCGTGGCGCGGCGCCTCACCGCAGCCGTGTGCCGCGTCTCGGTGTGCTGTGGTGCCCCCACTGGCCGGTGGTGGTGGCCGGCGCGACGGCGGGGGAGGCCGTGGTGGCCCTCCATGCCAACCGGGTGGTGGCTCATTCGCTGGCAGCCGCGGCGGAAGGGGTGGTGGTCGGCATGCGTCGCAGGGAGACCCAGGCACGCTGCCCGCATGTGCGCCTGGAGCTTCACCAGCCCGAACGCGATGCCCGGGAGTGGGACCGCGTGGTGCAGGCGGTGGCGGCCGATGTCCCACGCCTGGAGCTCACCGAACCGGGCATGCTGACCTTCCTGGCTCGGGGCCCGGCCCGCTACTTCGGGGGCGAGGCAGCCATGGCCCGGCGGCTGGCCTCGGTGGCAGGCGCGGCGGTGGGTGCCTCGCTGGCGGCGGTGGGTGCGTTCGGGTTGGGGGTGGCCGACGGGCGCTTCGCTGCCGCCATCGCCGCCCGCCACGCCGCGCTCGAGCAGGCGCCCGTCGTGGTCCCCGCCGGGGTGGCTGCCACCCGGCGCTTCCTGGAGCCACTGCCCGTGCAGCTGCTGGCCGAGGTGGCCGGGGTGCCGCCGGAGTTCGTGCACCTCCTCCATCGGCTGGGCCTGCATCAGCTCGGTGCCGTGGCCGCGCTGCCGGAGGTCGACCTTGCGGCTCGCTTCGGGCCGCTCGGTTCGTTCGCCCACCGCCTGGCCTCCGGGGGCGACGATCGTCTCCCCGGCACGCAGGACCCTCCCTCCGGCCTCCACGTGCAACGCGAGTTCGAGGAGCCCGTGCATCACTCCGACGCTCTCGTGTTCGTGGCCCGGCAGCTGGCGGAGGAACTGGCGGGCGCACTGGCCGCCGACGGGCGGGTGTGCACGCGGCTGGTGGTGCAGGCCGAGACCGAGCACGGCGAACGCAGCGAGCGGGTGTGGTGCCGCAGCACCGGCCTGGCGGCGGCGGCGATGGTGGAACGCGTCCGCTGGCAGCTCGACGGGTGGGCGAAGGAGGACACCCTCACCGCCGGCGTCGTGCTGTTGCGCCTGGTGCCCGACGAGGTGCGCGCCGACGACGGGGTGCAACAGGGCCTGTGGGGTGGCCGCACCCAGGCGGACGAATGGGCGACGCGGGCGGTGGCCCGGCTGGTGGCGCTGGCGGGCGAGCAGCAGGTGTTGGTGCCGGCGGTGCAGGGTGGGCGACACCCGGGGGAGAGCCATCGGTGGGTTCCGGCGGTCACCGCCGACCTCGCCGAACCGGCGGAGCGGTTGGGTGCGCCGGCCGTGCCGTGGCCAGGGCGGCTGCCGTCACCCTCGCCCGCGGTGGTTCACCCCGAGCCGCGCGAGGTGGAGGTGATGGACGCCACCGGCCGCACGGTCACCGTCAGCGGGCGGGGCATGGTGAGCGCCGCCCCGGACCGGTTGCGCGTCGGCCGCGACGTGCAGGAGGTCATGGCCTGGGCAGGGCCGTGGCCGGTGGACGAACGATGGTGGGACGCCTCCCGGGCACGCCGGGTGGCCCGCTTCCAAGTGCTCACCGCCGAGGGCCGCCTGCTGCTGCTGGCGGTGGAACGTGGTCGCTGGTGGGTCAGCGCCGAATACGCCTGAGACCGGCCGTCGAGCAGGTGGGGTTCGCCGTCAGCCGTCAGGCGGAGACGAGTTCGCGACGGTCGTCGTCGTGGGTGCTCTCGTGGCGGGGCAGTTCCACGCGCTGCGCCGTGCGCCGCTGCTGCTCCTCGACCGCACGCAGCAGGTCGTTGCTGAGCCGGAAGCCGACACCGCGCACGGTGTGGATGAACCGCAGTTCGGGGGCCCGCTGCTGCAGCTTGCGCCGCAGGTTGCTGAGGTGCACGTCCACGACATGGGTGTCGCCCACCCAGTTCGGGCCCCACACCTCTTCCAGCAGCTCGGACCGCGAGCACACCTCGGCGGGGCGACGGCACAGCTGCTCGAACAGGGCGAACTCGATGCGGGTGACGGGTACGTCGACCTCGTGCACGCGGATCTCCTTGCGGCCGACGTCCACCGTCAGCGCGCCGAGGCTGATCACCGATGCCTGCAGCGGATCCCAGCGGGCGTGCAGCTGACGCGGTCGGCGCAGCAGCGCCTGGCAGCGGGCCGCCAGCTCGTCGGGGTTCAGCGTCGCCGCGACCACATCGTCGGCGCCGGCACGAAGTGCACGGATGCGGGCAGTGTCGGCATCGGGGGGAGCAATGCCGACGATGTACGCGTCCGTGAGGGCTCGCATGGTGTCGAACAGGTTGCCGCCCTCGGGGGAGGGCAGCTCGAGGTCGACCATCACGACATCGGGGGAGAACGAACGGGCCAGCGTGAGCGCGGCCTCTTCTTCGGTGGTGGCGCTCACCGAGTACCCGCGTGCACGCAGCGCGGAGGAAGCGACCCGCCGCAGCAGCGG
>JBPOIX010000203.1:0-4009 GCA_052034175.1 Actinomycetota bacterium | reverse complement strand
GCTTAGCCGGCTCGATGAACCTTCTGGTCGGAGCGTTCACCGGCTACGCCGCGGGCAGCATCTACGGCGCCTGGGGCTCGGAGATCATGTTCGGTATCGCCGGTACCGGCGTCGTGCTGTTCGGCCTACTGGCCGCCTGGTACGGCCGCCGCAGCTATCGCGCGCCCGCGGCCTGACCGCCCGGCGTCGCGCGCAACGAAGCCGGCGCTGCGGCGCCACGCTCTGGCCGCCGCAGTCACGGCGCAGTGCACCGTTCCGATTTCGTCAGCGACAACTTCTCCTGCACCTGCTGCAGGGAAACCTGTCGCTGAGCGAACCGGAACACGGCCAGCCCTCGGACTCGTGGCCGAGTGGGCCGACTAGCTGAGGCGCTCGATGACCATGGCCATGCCCTGGCCGCCGCCGACGCACATGCTCTCCACACCCCACGTCTTGTCCTCCCACTGGAGGCCGTTGATCAGGGTGGTCATGATGCGGGCACCGGTCATGCCGAACGGGTGGCCGAGGGCGATCGCGCCGCCGTGCACGTTCATCTGCTTGTCGAGGTCGATGCCAAGGTGCTTGGCCGAACCGATCACCTGCACGGCGAAGGCCTCGTTGATCTCGACCAGGTCGATCTCGTCGATGGTCTTGCCGGCGAGGGCCAGCGCCTTGCGGATGGCCTCGATCGGGCCGAGGCCCATGATCTCCGGGTTGAGGCCCGAGACACCGCTGGACACGATGCGGGCCAGCGGGGTGAGGCCGAGCTCCTTGGCCTTGGCATCGCTCATCACCAGCACGGCGGCGGAGCCGTCGTTCAGCGGGCAGGCGTTACCGGCAGTGACCGTGCCGTCGGGGCGGAACACCGGCTTCAGCTGGCTGACACCCTCGTAGCTCGTGCCAGGCCGCGGGCCGTCGTCCTTGGACACGACCGTGCCGTCGGGAAGGGTGAGCGGGGTGATCTCCCGCTCGTAGAAGCCCTTCTCGATGAACTCGCAGGCCAGGTTCTGGCTGCGGACGCCGAAGCGGTCCTGCTCCTCGCGGCTGATGCCTTCCTGCTCCACCACGTTCTCGGCGGTCTGGCCCATGGCGATGTACATGTCGGGCAGGCCGACCGGGGGCGTCCAGGGGCCCTGGCCGCCCTGCGCGCGCAGCTTGGTGCGCTCGCCCGGCCCCTTGAAGATCGGGTTCGGGGCCATGTCGCTGGCACCGCTGGCGTACCGGCTGACGGTCTCCACGCCGCCGGCGATGAAGCAGTCGCCCTCGCCGGCCTTGATGGCGTGGAAGGCCATGCGGATGGTCTGCAAGCTGGACGAGCAGTAGCGGTTGACGGTGACACCCGGAACGTCGTCGTAGCCGGCGAGCGAGCTGATGACGCGGGCGATGTTGAACCCGCCCTCCCCGGCCGGCTGGCCGATGCCCCACATCACGTCGTTGACGTCGGATGCCTTCACCTGCGGCGCCTTCTCCATCAGCGCCTTGAGGATCTGCGCGCTCATGTCGTCCGGGCGCAGATCGACGAGCGACCCCTTGTTGGCGCGGCCGATCGGGCTGCGGGCGGTGGCGACGATCACGGCTTCGGTCATTGCAGGCTCCCCCTCGGGTTCTGTGAACCCTGCCACCTTAGCTACCCGCGGGTAGCTTGTGCCCAACCGCAACCACCCAGGTGGCACGATTCCTAGTTGGTGCGGACGACGCGGAAACCTTCGGCCAGGCGCCCTTCGGGCATGCCCGCAGCGGAGGCAGTCGCGGCCATCCACTGGCGCACCCGCCCTTCCATGCCCACAGGGTCCGGATGCTGGCTCTGGTGGCAGAGCAACGCCTCGAACTTGCGCTCCACGAACTCCGTGACGTCGAAGAAGTCGGTGGGCTGTGGATGGCCGCTGAGCCACAGTTCCTCCACCGTCCAGGGCTCCAGGCCACCGTCGAGCAGTTCGGGGTAGGCGAACGGATTGCGACTGTCCGGGTAGACCGCGCTCATCGCCGCCTCACCGGTGGCCAGATGGTCCGGATGGCTGGCGAAGATGCGGTCCAGGTTTCGTTCGGGAGACTGCGACACCACGACCTGCGGGCGCACCTCGCGGATGACGCGGCTGATGTCCCGGCGCAACTCCAGCGTCGGTTCCACCCGCCCATCGGGGTAACCGAGGAACACCAGGTGCTGCACGCCGACCTTGGCCGCGGCGGCGGTTTGCTCCGTGCGCCGCAGCGCCGCCATGTCCACCCGGCTCATGGAACGGTCGCTGCCACCGGCGTCGCCGTCGGTGACCAGGCAGTAGTGCACCTCCACACCGCGGGTACTCAACAGTGCCATCGTGCCGGCCGAGCCGAAGTCGACATCGTCAGGGTGGGCCATGACCACGAGGAGGCGTTCGATCTGGTCCAGTTGCAGCACGGCGGCCAGCCTACGGCCCCGGAAAACGCACTTCGGCGCCGGCCGGGCTCACGCCCAGGCCGACGCCGATGCGATCGGGGAGGAAACGATCAGTCGATGCGAACCCGAATCGAGTTGTCGTCGTCCGACAGACGAACCTCGATCCGGCTGTCCGAATCATCGCCCTCGAAGTCGACCCGGATGCGGTCCCAGCTGTTGTCGTCGATCTCGGCCTCGTAGCCGGCGGCCGGGCTGACGGCGTCCAGGTGGAAGGAGGAACCGTTCCAGGTGACGGTGATCGAGCCGCCGGCGGAGCTGTAGGTCTTGGTGAACGGGGCCGGCAACGGGTTGCTCGGCGAGCTGTTCGGCGTGGAGCTCGACGTGTCATCGTCGTCATCGTCGTCGACGGTGTTCGGCGTGGAGCTGGACGAGCTGTCATCGACGGTGTTCGGGGTCGAGGTACCGGTGCTGTCGTCCACGGAGGACTCCGTGGGGACGGTGGGCTGGGTGGAGTCGTCCACGCTGCTGGGGGTGCTGACGTCCACGCTGGACGCCGTGCTGTCGTCGACCGTGTTCTCCGTGCCGGGAACCGACACCTCGCTGGAGTCCACCGACGAGTCACTCCCGGGCACCGTGGCCACGGAGGCGCTGTCGTCGCTGCTGAAGACGGCCTGACCGGCTGCCACGAGGCCTGCGCCGCCGGCGGCGAAGCCGATGGCTCCGGCGAGGACAACAGCGGTGCGATTGCCGAGACGCTGACGGATGTTCATTGGGGTGCTCCTTGGGGTGCGGTGCGGAAGTGACGAGGTCACGCTCGGCAAGCCCCCAAGGTTTGGTGCGCGCGCAATCTTTCTTCACGCACTCACCGCTTCGTGCACCGCCGGCACGCGAGTCGTGGCTACTCTCCGCCCATGCAACCCGCCCACGTGCCTCTCGGTTCCTTCGAGCTCTCGGACCCGGCGTTCTGGCTCCGCCCCCGCGACGAACGTGAGGGCGCGTTCCTCACCCTGCGCAACGAACAGCCCGTCAGCTGGTGCCACGAGTGGGAGTTCGAAGGCTCACCGTTCCCGAAGGGCCCTGGCTACTGGTCGTTGGCCGCCCACGACGATGTCTGGCACGTCAGCCGCAACCCGCACCTGTTCAGCAGCGGCCGCGGCGTGAACATCGGCGACATGCCGGTGGAGATCAGCGAGTTCTTCGGCTCGATGATCGCCATGGACGACCCGAAGCACTTCCGCCTGCGTTCCATCGTCTCCAAAGGGTTCACGCCGAAGGAGATCAGCAAGGTCGAGGAGTACGTGCGCATCAAGGCTGCAGCCGTGGTGGACCGCCTGCTGGAGGAGTTCCCCGGGCGCGAGTGCGACTTCGTGCAGGAGGTGGCGGCGCCGATGCCGCTGCAGATCATCTGCGAGATGATGGGCATCCCGGCCGAGGACGAGGACCAGATCTTTCACTGGACGAACACGATCCTCGGGGCCGGTGACCCGGACCTGACCCCCACCATCGAGATTCTGCTCAACGACGCCCTGGCGATGTTCACCTACGCCCAGGACCTCGGCGAGAGCCGCCGTGATCGCCCCACCGACGACTTAACCTCGATCATGATGCAGGCCGAGGTGGACGGCGAGCGGCTCACCCCGCAGGAGTTCGGCTCGT
>JBPOIX010000429.1:0-16736 GCA_052034175.1 Actinomycetota bacterium | reverse complement strand
CCGCGGCGACGGCCATGATCCCCGGCAGCGCGGACACATCCGGCGCCGTCGCCGCACGAGCCGGCCGCCCCTCGACGGAGTTGAACAGCTCCGGGCTGAACCCCCAGATGCGGTTCCCCAGCGCATGCATCGCGTGGTGCACAAGGTCGGGGGACAGCCCGCCCCCGATCATCAGGGAGGTCAGTGCCTCCATGTGCCCGAGCACGGCCGCTGTCCGCACGGTGCGGCTCTCGATGGCGCGCCGCGCCCACGGGTGCCGGCCGATGGCATCGTGGGCCGACATCACCGTCGCCCGGGCAGCCGCTTTCCATCGACCCCGCTGCAACACCGCCGGCTCGAACTCGGCGATCACCGCATCGACCATTCCGTCGAGCAGGTCCTCCTTGTCGGCCACATGCTTGTAGAGGGCCATCGGCACGACCCCGAGCTCGTCGGCCAGGCGGCGCATGTTCACCGCCGACAAGCCCTCGGCATCGGCCAGCTCCACCGCGGCGCGCAGGACGACCGCCCGATTCAGGCGGGCTCGCACCCGACGATCCCTTGCCTCACCACCCCCGGACGTTGCCATGTGTACAACGTACACCTTAGAGTGACCGATAGTGAAGTGTACGTCGTACACCTCGTGCGTGGAAGGACCACCCATGACCCACCCGCGAACGCTGGCCAGAACGGCCGGGGCGCTCTACTTCGTCACCCATGTCACGTCGGTGGCGGCCGTGGTGCTCTACGGCGGCAGTGCCTTCGACGCCGATGCGCAGCTCGCGGGGCGCCCCTCCGTCCTCGCGGCAGCCCTGTTGGAGATCGTGCTCGCGGTGGGCATCGTCGGCACGGCCATCGCCCTCTACCCCCTGCTGCGATCGGCCTCGCCGGCCACCGCCGGTGGCTACCTCGGGCTGCGCACCCTCGAGGCCACCGTGGTCCTCATCGGGGTCGTCGCCATCCTCCCTGCTGTGGCCCGCCCGGCCACCACGGCGGCCCCGGGGCTCGAACCGGCCACCATCGCCGGGCTGCACCTGCTGCACGACTGGACGTTCCTCATCGGCCCTGGCCTCGTCGGGCCGGTCCACGCGATCCTGCTGGCGTGGACGCTGCTTCGCCAGCGCCAGACACCGACGGTGATTCCCGTGCTCGCGCTGGTCGGGGCGCCGCTCCTCCTGGCGGTGAACCTCGGGGTGATGTTCGGGCTGACCACGGTCCAGCCGGTAGCCGCGCTGCCGCTCTTCGCCTGGGAGATCTCCCTCGCCACCTACCTCATCGTGAGGGGGTTTCGAGCAACTCCCTGCGCAGGAAGTCCAGCGCCGTGATGACGCTCATCTGGCGCATCTGGTCCCGCTGGCCGGGGAGGCGGAACGTGTGGGCCCGCTCCGCACCGCCGATGGCCACGCCGACGCACAAGGTGCCCACCGGCATGCCGTCCTGCTCGGTCGGGCCGGCCACGCCAGTCAGCGCCAGGCCGACGTCCGCACCGAGCACCCGCCGCGCCCCAGCTGCCATCGCCACCGCCGCGGCCTCGCTGACCACCGGCCCTTCCGGCACGCCGAGCACGGCGAACTTGACCTCGCTGGCGTAGCTGACCACTCCCCCACGGAACACCTCGCTGGCCCCGGGCACATTGGTGAGCCGACCGGCCACCAGGCCCCCGGTGACGGATTCCGCCAGCCCCAGCGAGAACCCGCGCTCGCGCAGCAGCTGCAGCACGACGGACTCCATCGTGTCCTCGTCCGCACCGAAGACGACATCCGCCACCACGGACCGAACCTCGCCCTCCCATGTGGCCAGCAGTGCATCGGCCTCCGCTGCGGTGGGTGCCTTGGCCGTGAGGCGCACCTTCAGGCCTTCCCAGCCGCTCGCCAGGAACGCCAGCGTCGGGTTGCCGACTTCGTCCAGGCGGGCGATCACCGGGTCGAGCCGCTCGTTGAGCCCGCTCTCGCTCTCCCCCCACGTGCGCAGGGTGCGGCTGCGGATGACCGCGGCCTCGCCACTGCGCATGAGCAGGTCGGGCAGCACCGCGCGCTGCACCATGTCCTTCATCTCGTGCGGCACGCCCGGCACCGCGTACACGACCTTCTGCACTCCGTCCACCATCACCGGGCAGATCAATCCGGGCGCCGTGCCCCGGGTCTGCGGGATGACCGTGGCCCCCACCGGCACCTGCGCCTGGCGCAGGTTGTTCTCCGCCATCCGCCGCCCCCGGGAGGCGAACAACTCGCGGATGAAGTCCGCCACTGCGTCGTCCTGGCGCATCGGCACGCCCATCACCGCGGCGATGGCCTCCCTGGTGAGGTCGTCGTGGGTGGGGCCGAGGCCACCACACATCAGCACCGCATCCGCATCGGCCAGCATTCGCCGCAGCACGCTCTCGACACGACCGAGGTTGTCGCCCACCTTCACCTGCAGCAGAGAGTCCACACCGGCAGCGGCGAACTGCTCGCCGATCCACTGCGAGTTGGTGTCGGTGATCTGCCCGAGCAGGAGCTCGGTGCCGACGGCGAGCACGTCGCAACGCATGGTTCAGACGCCGGCGGTGTCGGTGGCGTCGGCCGCTCCGGCGGCGCCGGCCAGGGCAGGCTTCGGATGGGTGGCCCGCCAGAAGTACTGGCCACCGCTGATCAGCGCCAGGGCCACCGAGACCCACAGCAGGCCCAGCCACAGCCAGGTGGCGTCCAGCGCGGTCCAGGGCATGATCGCGAACCCCACGGCCAACTGCTGGGCGAACGTCTTCCACTTGGCGATCTTGCTGGCCGGCACGCTGACGCCCTTGGCCCCGACGAAGGTGCGGTACAGGGAGATCAGCAGCTCACGACCGGCCATGATGGCCACTGGCACGATCCAGAACGTGTCGTTCGCCACCAGCACGAACATCGCGCCGAGCACCAACACCTTGTCCGCCAGCGGGTCGAGGAAGGCGCCGAGATTGGTTGAACCATGCCGGCGGGCGAGGTAACCATCGATGCCGTCGCTGGTGCAGAGCACGAACCACAGCAGGAACGCCGACCACCGACCACCCGGCTGATCCGGGATGAGGAGGAACATGAGCGGCGCCACGAGCACCCGCGTGACGGTGACCAGGTTCGCCCAGGTCTTGATGGCGGAGGGGTCGACGGGCATCAGAGCGAGTCTGCCACGAGATCGGGGCCCATGGCATCGACCACGCGCACCTGATGGAACTGCCCAACCGCCAACTCGGCCGGGACCTCGACCACGCCGTCGATCTCCGGCGCCTCGCGGGTGCTGCGCGCCACGCCCGGCTCGTCCACCAGCACCCGCAGCGTGGCCCCGATCAGGTCGTCCCGGCGCGCGGCCGTGATGCCGTCCTGGAGCTCCCGCAGCTCGGCGAGCCGTTCGTGCATCAGCCCCTCCGCCACCTGCCCGTCGAGGCCCATCGCGTAGGTGCCGTCCTCCGGGCTGTAGGCGAAGAAGCCGCACCAGTCCAGCTGGGCAGCCTCCACGAACGCCAGCAGCTGGTCGTGATCGGCCTCGGTCTCACCCGGGTAGCCGACGATGAAGTTGCTGCGGAACGCCGCAGACGGCTCGCGCCGGCGGATGTCGGCGATGCGCGACAGGAAGCGCTCGCCGTCGCCCCATCGGCGCATGCGGCGCAGCAACGGCTTGCTGACGTGCTGCAGCGAGAGGTCGAAGTAGGGCACACCGGTGGCGCAGATGGCGTCGACGAGGTCGTCGGTGAGGTCGCTCGGGTAGAGATACAGCAACCGGGTCCAGGGGGCCACCGCGCTGACGGCGCGCACCAACGGCACGATCGAGCCCGCACCCAGCACCTCCGGCCGGTCCTTGCCGTAGCTGGCGAGGTCCTGCGCCACGAGCACGATCTCCTGTGCCTCGAGCTGCTCCACTTCGGCCAGGATCGCCGCCACATCGCGGCTGCGCTGCGGCCCGCGGAACGACGGGATGGCGCAGAACCCGCAGTTGCGGTCGCACCCCTCGGCGATCTTCACGTACGCCCACGGAGCTACCGACTTCGGGCGGGGCAGGTTGAGCAGATCCAGGGTTGGGATCGGCGCGGCCGACACCGCAATGCGCTTCTTCGCGGTGAGGTTCACCGGCACGCCGAAGCCGGCCACCTGGTCGACCTCCGGCAGGGCCTCGGCCAGCTCGTGGCCATAGCGCTCCGCCATGCAGCCGGTGACCACCAGCTTGGCGCCCGTCTTGCGTTGCTCCTCCAGGGCGAGGATGGTGTCGATGCTCTCGCGCCGCGCCTCGTCGATGAACGCACAGGTGTTCACCACCACCAGGTCCGCGGCGGAGGCATCGTCGGTGGCCACCATGCCGTCGGCCAGGAGGGTGCCGACGAGCTTGTCGCTGTCCACCTGGTTCTTCGGGCACCCGAGGGTTTCGACGTAGAAGCGCTTCGCCACTCCGACAGGCTAGGGGCGACTCGGCTACAGGTGCGCGAGGCGCAGGCCGCGGTTCGGCCAGCGCATGTGCACCAGGGTGCCCATTGCCGAGCACGTGATGTAGGCGTCGCGGTACTCGCCGCTGCCGTCGCGGTCGCCGAAGCAGATGTTGGTCGTGAGCAGATCACCGGTGGCGATGTGGGTGGTGCTGCCGTCGAGGGGCGACACGACGGTGACGCCGCCGTTGATCAGCGTCGCCACACACACATTGCCGTCGCCGTCCACTGCCAGCGAGTCCAGCAGCTGGTACCCGGGCAGGCCCGCCAGGCACGTCGAGGTGTCCATCGGGATCGCCGGCGCCAGCACACCGGGCTCGGCGATCGTGCGACGCATCACTCGCCCGGCGTGGGTCTCCGCCCAGTAGAGGGTGGAACCATCGGGCGAGAGGCCGACGCCGTTCGGGCCCTCCACAGGGAACACCTGCTCACTGATGTGGCTGCCGTCCGCCGTGGCGTAGTAGATGCCGGTGAGGTCGCTGGTGCGGGCATGGTGGTCGCGGATGCCGTGGTCGGTGAACCAGAAGCCGCCGTGCCCGTCGAAGACGATGTCGTTCGGCGCGCGCAGGGGGCGGCCGTCGCACTCGGTGTACAGGTCGGTGACCGCACCGGTCGCCAGGTCCACCTTCTGGATGCGCCCGCCGATGTACCGGCCGGCGTCGAACGGGCCGGGGAACAGCATCTCGCCGAACTCCACCGGGGTGAAGCACCCACCGTTGTTGCACAGGTAGAGGAACCCGTCCGGGCCGATGGCTGCACCGTTCGGACCGCCGACGATCTCGGCCACCGTCTCCTTGGTGCCGTCGGGCCAGACGCGGGTGATCCGCGGACCGAACATCTCCACCAGGACCACACTGCCGTCGGGCATGGCGATCGGCCCCTCCGGGAAACGCAGGCCGGTGGTGATCGTGGTCATCTCGCTCATGGACGTGAGCTTGCCAAGCCACGAGGGCGCGCAACGACACGGGCGCCCGCCGGCGCGGCGCTCAGCGTTGGCCGTCGGCGTCGCGCAGCAGCTCGAACTCCTCCACCGTCATCAGCACGGCGCGAGCCTTCGAACCCTCGCTGGGCCCCACCACGCCGCGCTGCTCCAGGAGATCCATGATCCGCCCGGCGCGGGCGAAGCCGACCTTGAGCTTGCGCTGCAACATGCTGGTGGAGCCGAGCTGGCTCCGCACCACCAGCTCCATCGCCTGCCGCATCAACGATTCGTCCTCGTCGTCGTCCGCCCCGTTGCCGCCGAAGTTGCCCCCGCCGAGCTGCCCTTCACCCTCGTCACCCTCGACGCCGCTGACGTAGACCACCTCCGGCGCCTGCCGGCGCCAGTGGGCCACGATCTTGCGCACTTCTTCCTCGCTGACGAAGCAACCCTGGATACGTTGCGAGACGTTGGAGTTCCCGGGCAGCAACAGCATGTCGCCCTTGCCCACGAGCTTCTCCGCCCCTGGCTGGTCGAGGATGACCCGGCTGTCGGTGAGGCTGTTCACGGCGTACGCGATGCGGGCCGGGATGTTGGCCTTGATGACACCGGTGATGACGTTCACCGACGGCCGCTGGGTGGCGACGATGAGGTGGATGCCCACCGCGCGCGCCTTCTGCGCGATGCGGGTGATGCTGTCCTCGACGTCGCGGGCCGCCACCATCATCAGGTCGTTCAACTCGTCGACCACGACCACGATGAACGGCAGGCGCTCGTACAGCCGGTCGCTGCCGGGCTCCGGCACCAGCTCGCCGCGGTCGAAGGCCGCGTTGTACCCGCCGATGTCGCGGAAGCCGACCTCGAACAGCAGGTCGTAGCGACGGTCCATCTCCTTGCAGGCCCAGCCCAACGCGTTGGCGGCCTTCTTCGGGTTCGTGACCGGCGCGGTGAGCAGGTGCGGCAGCCGGTTGTACTGCCCCATCTCCACCTGCTTGGGGTCCACCAGGATGAGGCGCACCTGTTCCGGCGTGGTGCGCATGAGCAAGGACGTGATGATGCTGTTGATACCGCTGGACTTGCCGGAGCCGGTGGTGCCGGCGATCAGCAGGTGCGGCGTGGTGGCCAGGTTGAGGAACACCGACCGACCGGCGATGTCCTTGCCGATGGCGACGTCCAACGGCTGTGTCGCCGTCTTGGCCTCGGCGGAGCCCATGATGTCGCCCAGGCTGACCATCTGGCGCGTGTGGTTCGGCACCTCGACCCCGATGGCCGAGCGGCCCGGGATCGGCGCCAGGATGCGGACATCCGTGGCCGCCATGGCGTAGGCGATGTCGCGGTTGAGGCTGGTGATCCGCGCCACCTTCACCCCTGCGCCGAGCTCCAGTTCGTAGCGGGTGACGGTCGGCCCGACCGTCTGCCCCACCAGGCGGGTCTCCACACCGTGCGAGGCCAACGAGTCCACCAGGGTGCGGCCACGCGCCTCGACCTCGGCCTTGTTGATCGTCTGGCTGGCGCTTCGAGCCAGCGAGCTGGCCGGCGGCAGGACCCATTGCCCACGCTGCGCCCCGGGGCCGAGCTCGAGCTCCACCTGTTCCGCCGGGCCGGTGGGCGCCGGCAGCGCCGCCGGCTTCGGGGGCCGCACACGCTTGGGCGGCGGCGCTTCCGCAGCAGCCCACTCGTCGTCCGACTCGAAGTCGTACAGAGGCGTGGCGCCCTCCCCGGCGGGCAGTTCGCCGGTGTGCTCGCGTTCGCTGCGCAAGGTGGCCATGTCGCCGGCCGCCTTGCGGATTCGCCGGCCGATCGGCCCTGCGACGGCGCCGACCCCACGCATGGACTGGGAGGCCAATGTGCGCACCGACGCCCGGGTGATGAGCATCACCCCACCGAGGAAGCACACCGCCAGCACCACGATGGCGCCGGCATCCGCCAACAGGGTGCGCAGCGGCTCGCCGACGAGCGCACCGATCCAGCCACCGGCCTTCTCCAGCGATTCCAGCCCGTTGTCCGAGCGGCGCACGACGTGCAGCACGCCGAGGATCGCGAGCCCGGTGAGGCCCCACCCGATGGCCAGGCGGAACCGATGCCCGCTGCGCCCCTTGCGCACGAGGGCGTACCCGATTCCGATGAGGCACACCGGCACCACGAACCGGCCGAGGCCCGTGAACCACCCGACCAGGGTGTCCACCCCGCGGCCGAGGGGGCCGGCCAGCTTGAGGTAGATGGCCAACGCCAGCAGGATGCCGACGCCCATCAGGCCGATGCCCCAGAACTCGTCCTCCCGGCCCTCGACTGCTTCGCGGATCTCGGCCGATGCCTGGTCGCGCCGGTTGCGCGGGCCGGGAACGGGTTCCTCCCGGGCGACACGAGCGGCGGGGGCGCGCCCGACAGGTTTCGTGGCCGGCGCGTCGGAGCGCGACCGACGGTTCGACTTGCCGTAGGTGGTCATGGTGTCGCCCACGGTACCAAGGGGGTGCGCGCCTGATCCGGCAATCGAGCCGGCGACCGACCCACCCGAGGCCACCCCGAGGCGGCTGTGGCGCCGCAGCGGCGCCGCGGACGGGCCTACAGGGGGTCGACGGACAGGATCGCGCCGTCCGGGCCGACCGCGATGTCCAGGCCCCCGCCGCACTGGGCCACGGCCAGAACGGCGTACTTCACCAGGCCCTCGCCATCACCGTTGACGTAGAACGACTCGAGGATGGTGTCGGGGAGTTCGGTTCGGATCACGGAGAACACCGCGTCCGCGTCGAACTCCAACTGCTCGCGGGTGAACGTGCCCCCGGAGGCCTCTTGCCCCTCGGTGGCCGTCAGCTCGCCATCCACCCACAGGTACTGCTGGGCGACGGTGCCGTTGTTCAGCGCGACGAACAGGTTCACCGCGGCGGCGCTGGCGTTGACCTCGAAGTACTCGACGCCCGCCCCGAGCTCGGCCTCGACGGCATCGAGGCCCGCGTCGATCTCGTGCACGAGCGGCAGGGAATCCACCGCCTGCACCTCCGTCGGCTCGCAGATCGTGACCGGCGGCGCCTCGACGGTGGAGGATGCCATGCCAGCACCGCTGCCGTCGCCGTCATCATCGCTGCACCCACCAGCCAGCGCCGCACCCAGGGTGGCCACCGCGGCCAGCAGCACGGAGCGCCGCCGCGTCACGCCTCCATCACCACCGGCACGATCATGGGCCGGCGCTTGGTGCGCTCGTTGACGAACTTGCCGGCGGCACGACGGACATCCCGTTCCAGCGACTCGACGTCGCGCACGCCGGCCGCGAGCGCCTTCTCGACGGTCTCTGCCACTCGGTCGCATGCTTCGTCGAGCAGGTCCTCCGCCTCGGGGGCGTACACCCACCCGCGGGTGATGATCTCCGGGCCGGTGAGCACCTTGCCGGTCTCGATGTCCACGGTGACCACGACCACGACCACACCCTCTTCGGCCAGCACCCGCCGGTCTCGGAGCACGCCCTGGCCGACATCGCCGACGATGCCGTCCACATACA
The DNA here is from genome assembly GCA_052034175.1 of Actinomycetota bacterium. Taxonomy (GTDB): domain Bacteria; phylum Actinomycetota; class Acidimicrobiia; order Acidimicrobiales; family Ilumatobacteraceae; genus UBA668. The sequence continues at coordinate 7,916 of JBPOIX010000429.1, read as the reverse complement.
GGTAGCCCGCCGGCACACGCCCGGCCATCTCCAGGCCGTCGTCCGCCAACTCCAGCACGTCGCCGTCCTCGCACACCAGCACATGGTCGCGGGCCACACCCATCAGCCGGCCGAGCTTGGCGTTGGCCATCATGTGGCGGTACTCGCCGTGGATCGGCACGTACCACTCCGGCTTGGTGATGTTGAGGTAGGTCTTGATCTCGTCGGCCTGGGCGTGGCCGGTGGCGTGCACGTCGGCGATGCCGCTGTGCACGACCTCCACCCCAGCCCGCAGCAAGCCATCGATCACCCGGTTGACGTTGCCCTCGTTACCGGGAATGGCGTGGCTGCTGAGGATGACTGCGTCGCGCTCGCCGACCTTCACCCACTTGTTCTCGCCACGCGCCAGCAGCGCGAGTGCCGACATCGGCTCGCCCTGGGAACCCGTGGAGATGACGCAGACGCGCTCGGGCGGGTACTTGTCGATGTCCTCGATGTCGACGATGGAGGACTCCGGCACGTTGAGCACGCCGAGCTCCAGGCCCATGCGCACGTTCTTCTTCATGCTCAGGCCGAGCGTGGCCACCACCCGGCCGGAGGCGACGGCGGCGTCGCAGATCTGCTGGATGCGGTGCAGATGGCTGGCGAAGCTGGCAGTGATGATCCGCCGACTCGCATGTTCGGCGAACAGTTGGCGCAGCACGGCGCCGACGCTGGTCTCGCTGGGGGCATGACCGTGTTCCTCGGCGTTGGTGCTGTCGGCCATCAGCAGGCGGATGCCAGGGCTGGATGCCAGGGCACCGAGGCGTGCGAGGTCGGTCCGCCGGCCGTCCACCGGGGTGAGGTCGAGCTTGAAGTCCCCGGAGTGGAGGATGACGCCCTGGGCCGTGTGGACGGCAATGGCGTGCGCATGGGGAACGGAGTGGGTGACGGCGATGAACTCGACGTCGAACGGGCCGATCGTGCGTCGCTCCCCGTCCGCCACCGTGATCAGGTCCGTCTTGCCCAGCAGGCCCGCTTCCTCGATGCGGTTGCGAGCCAGGCCCAGGGTGACGGCAGAGCCGTACACAGGGAAGCTCAGCTCGCGCAGCAGGTACTGCAGGCCGCCGACATGGTCCTCATGGCCGTGGGTGGCGACCACGCCGACGATGGACGGGCCGTGCTCGCGCAGCCAGGTGAAGTCCGGCAGGACGAGGTCGATGCCGTGCATGTCCGCGTCCGGGAACATCAACCCACAGTCGATGAGCATGACCGCCGAACCGGTGGGCGACCCGGCCCACTCGGTCTGCAGGGCCATGCAGTTGCGGCCGATCTCCCCGAGGCCCCCGAGGAAGACGATGCGTACGGGTGCTGCCATCCGCTCAGTCTGCCGGGCGATCGGGGAAGGCGTCGCGCCAGCGTTGCAGGTTGGCGTACACCTGGGGGGCACGCTCCTCCACGAAGGCCGGTGCCGGCCCCATCGGCAGCCGCGCCTGGCCGACCCGGAAGCCCAGGTGGCGCATCATGGCCTTCGTCGGGATCGGGTTCGGTGCGTCGTCGCCGGTCTCGAAGGCGAAGCTCTCCAGCAGGCGGGAGTTCACCATGCGCGCCCCGGCGGTGTCGCCGCCGGCCCAGAGCGACATCAGCTGCTGATGGTCCGGCCCGGTCCAGTGGGTGGCCACACCCACCACACCCACGGCGCCGACCGCCAGCAACGGCAACGTCATGCTGTCGTCGCCGCTGTAGACCTCGAAGCCGTCGGGCGCGTTCGCGACCACAGAGGCGGTCTCCCCAGGGTTGCCGGCGGCGTCCTTCAACGCCAGCACCGTGGCTTCCTCGCGGGCGAGCTTCAGCAGCAGCGCCGAGGAGATCTTGCGCCCGCTGCGCACCGGGATGTCGTACACCATCACCGGCAGGTCGCTGGCCTGGGCGATCGCCCGCATGTGGGCCTCGATGCCCGCCTGCGACGGCCGGTTGTAGTACGGGCACACGGCAAGGATGCCGGCCGCACCAAGGGCCTTGGCCTCCCGGGTGAGATGCACGGAGTGGGCGGTGTCGTTGGTGCCGGTGCCGGCGATGACCGGAATGCCCACCGCTTCGATGACCGCTGCGAACAACGCCAGCCGCTCGTCGTCCGTGAGCACGGGGGACTCTCCGGTGGTGCCCGACACGACCAGGCCGTCGTGGCCGTTGGCCTCCAGCCATCTGGCCAGCCGGCGGGCCTCGTCGAGATCGAGCGCGCCCGCTTCGTCGAAGGGGGTGATCAGCGCGGACAGGACACGACCGAAGCGGGCCATCAGAACGAACCTTCCGCGGCGCGGTCGATGCCCTGAGTGAGGATGAGGTCTTCGTGCAACTCCATCCACACATCGTGGTAGCTGCCGCACATGACACCAGTGAACATATTTGTTTCACCCGCTGCCACACGCTGGCAGGTGTGCTCCAGCCGTGGCCCGTACGGCGCGAACCGGCCCACGACCTGCCCCAACGCCCCCACGATCGGGCGGGCCTCGGTGTCGATGGCCTGCAGCCGGGCCACGACCTCGGCGTCGTAGGCCGCGTCGGTGTGGTCGTTCGGCTCGCCGTTGCGCAACTGCCAGTCCGCGCAGAGCGCCTTGAACTGCTCGTTCAACGTGAGGAAGGAGTGATACGGCGCCGCGAGTGCGGCCACATCTGCCCCGGCCACATCGGCCGCCAGCGCCGCCCGATGGCCTTCCCTCCCGGCCGGGGTGAGCTGCCACAGTTGGCGCGCCTCGCGGAACATGGCCCATTCCTGCGCCTGCAGCGCCTGCAGGTGTTCCTCCGCCACCGCGGCCGGCAGATCTGCGACCTCGGCCACCATCTCTGCCTTGGCAAACCCCTTGATGCGCAGTGCATGGAACGTGCGGAAGAAGGGATCGCTGTTGGTGGCCATCGCTTTCGAGGTTACCCCACGACACCAGCCGCGGCCTCGGTGGCTCGAGCGACTTCGGTCCTCGGCGCAAGCGCCGGCGCCGCATCAGCGAGCACCGTCACCACCTCACGCAACCGCAGGAACTCGGCCCGGCACGATGCACAGCTCGCCAGGTGGCGGCGGAGTGCTGCACGCTCCTCCATGGCGCTGAGACCCAGCACGTACATGCCCAGGAGCGCCGGCCGGCATCGCTCGCTCGTCATCCGGCGCCGAGCAACTGGAGTTCGGCGCGCATCGCGCGCAATGCGTGGAACGTGCGCGACTTCACCGTCCCCACTGGCACGCGGAGCACGTCCGCCATCTGCCCCTGCGACAGGTCGCCCCAGAAGGCGAGCGCGAGGACATCGCGGTGCCCAGCGCGTAGCCGGCCGAGCGCCGCGGTCACCACCATGCCGGTTGCCACGTCGACCTCCGGAGCGATGGCCGTGTCGGTCGGTTCCGCCGCCATCCGCACCGAGGAACCTCTGACCAGGCGTCGCTGCCCGTCGATGATCAGGTTGCGCGCCATCGTAAAGAGCAGCGCGGCCACACGTCCGCGCTCTGGGTCGAAGGACCTGCGGCATCGCCACAAGCGGGCAAACGCCTCCTGCACCACATCCTCGGCCTGTTCCCTCGTACCGACCCGAGCGCGAGCGAAGGCGTAGAGGGGCCGGTGGTAGCGGCGATACAGCTCACGGAACGCCTCGGCGGCGTGAGCCTCGTCGGCCTCGACCAGTGTCTCGTCGGTCATCGTGCGCGGATCCAAGTCGCTCATGGGGGCATCGTGAATGCGCTGGCCCTCAGGAACATCCGTAGCCGGACGAAACCCGGAGAGTCGTCCGGCGAAACCTACGTAGGCCGTCGTCCTACGATGCGCGGCGATGGGAACCTTGCGTGGGCGCGAGCAGGAGCTGGCTGGGCTGTCCCACGGGCTTGCCCTCGCCGCCGCCGGCACCGGTTCGCTCACCGTGGTGGAGGGCGCTGCAGGCATCGGAAAGACCCGCGTGCTCGACGAGCTCGCCCAGCGCGCTGGCCCACGCTTCGGCGTGGAGGTGCACCGCGGCACCGCGGACGAAGTGGAACTGGCTCGGCCCTTCGGCCTGTGGTTCGCCGCGCTGGGCGCGCATGCCGCGGCCCTGGGCCGCAGCGGCCAGCCCGCCTTTCCTGCGGCACCGAACGCCGGCACGGAGAACCTGGTACTCGGCAGCGGGGTGCTGGACGGCGAGCCGGGTGAACGCCTGCGCCTCCAGGATGCGATCGTCGAACTGGTCGACGAACTGGCTGCGGCCACCCCACGGCTGGTGCTCCTCGACGACGTGCAGTGGGCCGACAGCGGGTCGCTGGCCGTGCTGTCGCACCTCGTTCGCCGTCACCGCGACCTGGCCGTGGCCATCGTCATCGCGACTCGACCATGGCCCCGGCCGGCCGGCTTGGCTGCAGTCCTGGAGCGGGTGCAGCGAGCCGGCGGTCGCTTGCTGTCGCTCCCGCCCCTCGCCGCCGACGCCATCGACCTGGTGGTGCATGATGTCAGCGGCGGAACGCCCGGCGAGGCACTCCGCCAGCGGCTGGCCGCGGCAGGCGGTAACCCGTTCTACCTGGAGGAACTGCTGCGCAGTGCGTTGGCGGACGGCAGCCTGGTGGTGGAGGGCGGGATCGCCCACCTCGCCACGCAGACCACCCCACGAAGCGTGCAGACACGGATCCTGCAACGCGTCGAGGCCTTGCCGGACGACGCCGCCGAACTCGTGCGCGCCCTGGCCGTGCTCGGTGGCGCGGTCGACATCCGCGACCTGGTTGACCTTGCGGCCCGCCCAGCCGTGCCACTCCTGCAATCCGTGTCGATCCTCACGCGCTCCGGCCTGCTCCGCGAGCACGAGGACACCCTGCAATTCCAACACGACCTCGTGCGGGAAGCTGTTCGCGACGCAGTCCCGGCCAGCGGCCGTGCGGCGATCCATGAGGCGATGGCCCGCGTGTTGATGGCACGCGGTGCCCCGGCGATCGAGGTCGCACCGCACCTCGCGGCGGGGGCACGACCCGGGGACACCGACGCCGCCGAATGGCTGGCGACCGCTGCAGCCGCGCTGTCACCCACCGACCCAGTGGCCGGGGCCGACCTCTACGTCCGCGCCGCCACGATCGTGCAGGACGTCGACGGAGCGGCCCTGTTCCGCTACAAGGCCACCCACTCGCTGGCCTGGGCGGGGCAGTTCACCGCCGCTGCTGCCATGGCGGAGGCGGCGCTCGCAACCGGGCCGTCGCCTCAGGTGACGGCCCGGCTCCGCGTGGGCCTCGCCGAGACCCAACTGCTGGCCGGCCGGGTGATCGACGCGCTACCGCTGCTGCGCGAAGGCGCCGCAGCCGACGACGTCGACCCGGACACTCGCGCCAACCTGCTGGCCGAGGCTGCCACTGCGGCACTCTGGTCGCTCGATCTCGCCGGTTGCGAGGCCGACGGCTGGAACGCGGTCGCTGCCGCGGAGGCAGCCGGCTCGGCGAACGCTCTGGCGCGAGCCCTGGGCGTGCTGTCCAGGCGGGCCAACTTCGCCGGGAACATCGACGAATCGCGAGCCTTGGCCGAGCGCTGCCTTGCGGCGGCGGGCGACGATCCGATGGCCCAGCGCGCCACACCCCACCTCTACGCGGGGATGTCCCTGTGGCCCGTGGACCCGCTGGCCAGTGCAATCATGTTCCAGGAGGGGATGCTGCGGGCCGAACGGCTGGGCATCGGTTGGGCGCTGCCGGTGTATCTCCAGGCGATGGTGTCCGCGGCCTTCGATGCCGGTAACTGGGACGACTGCCTTCTGCACCACGACACGGCGATGGATCTGCTCAGCGAGATGGACGATCTCGACGAGTTGTCGATGGAAGCGCTGGTGGGCGTCACGCGCTTCTATCGCAACGAGCTGCCCGCCACGCGGTCGTCGCTGGCGCGGATGCTCGAGCGTGCCGCGCGACCCCAGGCCCGAGTGGGCGGCGAGATCTACCTCCGCTGGTTGGAGGCGCTGGTGGCGGCGCACGACGGCCGCACGGACTTCGCCGCGGAGCAGCTCATCGGCGTCGCGGAGCTGTGCGAGGCCATCGGCTGCCCGCACGTGCAGTTGCCGTTCCTGGCCGACGCCGTCGCATGGGGCCTCGACACACCGCTGCACGATCGCGCCATTGAGCGAGCTGCGGCTGCCGTTCGCTTGGCCGAGGTCGCCGGTCGGCCGATCCATCGGGCCACGGCCCTGCGCTGCCAAGCGGCGGTCGAGCGAGCCGCCGTACCGGCGATCGCCGCGGTCGAGATCCTCGAGACGACGAACCACCGCGTCGATCTGGTGTTGGCCGGAGAACAGGCCGCGGCATTGGCCCTTGCCGCGGGCGACTCGGGGACAGCGCGCCGGCTGGCGTCCGCAGCGATGGACACTGCTGGTGCTCGGCGTGTTCGCCGTCATCGCGTTCGGGAAGGGCTTCGGTGGCACCAGCAAGACCGTGGAGTACGCCGGCGACTACTTCGAGGAAGTGCCGGACTATTGCACCGCCGGCGCCGACACGGTGTCCTGCACCTACAACTCGGTGAAGCCGAGCCTGTCCTGGCTGTCACCCTCGGGCGTGTCCAGCACGGCCATCATCGCCGGCCTCGTGGTGGCGGTGTTCATCGACTGGGGTTGGGACACCTGCGTGTCCGTGAACGAGGAGGCCAAGGACTCCGCCAAGACGCCCGGCCGCGCCGCGGTGTGGTCCACCCTGATCCTGCTGGCCATCTACCTCATCACCAGCTACGGCTCGGTGTCGCTGCTCGGCCCGGAGTTCGTCACCGACAACGCCGACGAGGCCATCTACGAACTCGGGCAGGCATCGATGCCGACGATCATGGTCAAGCTGTTGGTCATCGCCGTGCTCACCTCTGCCGCGGCGTCGTGCCAGACCACGATCCTGCCGGCCACGCGCACGATGCTTTCGATGGGCTCCCACGGCGCGGCCCCAGGGGTCCTCGCCCGCATCGACCCGCGCCGGTTGACGCCGGACTACAGCACCTGGCTGTTCGGTGTCATCTCGATCGTGTGGTACCTGATGCTCGTGGTCGTCAGCCACAACACCTCGACCGACGCCTACAGCGCGTCGATCGCCGCCGTGGGTATGGCCATCGCCGTCTACTACGGCCTGTCCGGCGTCTCGTGCATCGTCTACTACCGCCGCTACGTCCTCAAGTCGGCGAAGAACTTCCTGATGATCGGGGTGCTGCCGGCGGTCGGCGGGGTGATCCTGCTCTACGTCTTCGGCAAGACCGTGTGGGACGCGCGGAACGCGGAGTACGGCTACGGCACCCTGCTGGGCATCGGCACCGTCCTGCTGATCGGCACCCTGCTGCTACTGCTCGGCATCCCGCTGATGCTGTGGTGCTCGGTGAAGTTCCCGAAGTTCTTCACCTACCGGCCCGACCCGGCCGAACTCGTGAAGGACCCCAACGGAGCGGACACCCTGGCTGCGCCGCTCGGCACGTACACCAAGAACAACCGGAAGGGGAACTGACATGGCAGGCGACATCGTGGTCGGCGTCGGCGGAGACGGCAGTGGCTTCCAAGCCGCCCGTACTGCGGCGCGAGTGGCCAACATGATGCAGGTTCCGCTCGTGCTCGTGTTCGGGTACGAGTCCGTCGCCATGGGGCCGCGGGGCGGCGCCCTGGAGGAGCAGGTGTCCGCCATCGGCGATGCGGCGATCGGTGAGATCAAAGCGGAGATCGCAGCCGACTACCCGGGGCTCACCATCGACGTGGAGCTCGTGGACAGCCGTCCGGTCGACGCCCTGATCGAAGTGGCCGCGGCACGCGCGGCAGAGGCCATCGCCGTCGGCCACGGTGGTAGCGGCCCGTTGAAGGCTGCGCTGCTTGGCAGCATCACCTACGAGATCGTCCACCGCTCCCCCATCCCCGTGCTGGTGGTGCCGAACGACGAGGCGGACTCGGAGAGCTGAGCCCGGGCGCGAGGCGGGGGGGGGGCCGCCCCGGGCCGGCCCCCCCCCCCCCCCCCCCACACCGCCACG
>JBPOIX010000024.1:0-10765 GCA_052034175.1 Actinomycetota bacterium | reverse complement strand
ATGAGTGACGCACTCGTGGCCGCTGGCCTGCGCAAGTGGTTCGGTTCGGGCGCAGGTCGGGTCGTCCCGATCGACGGGGTGGATCTGCTGATCTCCCGCGGCGAACTCGTGGTGCTCACCGGGCCGTCCGGCTCGGGGAAGTCCACCCTGCTGCAGATGCTCGCCGGCTTCCAACAACCCGACGAGGGGAGGGTCCAGTGGGCCGGTTGCGCGGCCGGGCCGCCGCCGTGGGATGTGGTGGCGGTGGTGCCCCAGTCGCTCGGGCTGCTTCCCGAACTGACCGCTGGGGAGAACGTGGCACTCCCGCTGTTGGCCGGGGGCCCTGGCCGCAGCGTGTCGATCGACGCGGTGGCGGCGCGTGTTCGCGCCGTGATGGAGCAACTCGGGGTGGCGCACCTTGCCGACCGGTTGGCCGGTGAGGCGTCGCTCGGCCAGCAGCAGCGGGTGGCCGTCGCCAGGGCGGTGATCGGCACGCCTGCCCTCCTGGTGGCGGACGAACCCACCAGCCATCAGGATGACCTCCACGCGATGTTGGTGCTGGACGCGCTGCGGCGGGCGGTGGCTGCCGGGGCCGGGTGCATCGTGGCCGGGCACGACCCGCGCCTCAGCGCGGCGGCCGACCGGGTGGTGCGGGTCGAACTCGGGAAGCTGGCTCAGCCGAGGCCGGGGAAGCCGGCGTAGGCGTTGAGCGCCATCTGCCCGCCGAGGTGGGCGTAGAGCACCTTCGACCCGGGCGGGATCTCCCCCGACTGGATCATGCCGATCAACCCGGCCATCGACTTGCCTTCGTAGACCGGGTCGGTGATCATGCCCTCGGTGCGCGCCGCCATCTGGATGGCAGCCACCGTCTGCTCGCTCGGTATCCCGTACGCCGGTTCGGCGTAGCCCTGCACCAGTGTGATCTCGTCGTCGCGCAGGTCGCGGCCGAGGCCGATGCGGTCGGCGGTGTTGCGCGCGATGCGGGTGATCTGGTCGAGCGTCTTGTCGTAGGTGAGCGAGGCGTCGATGCCCACGACGCGCCGGTCGGCCCGGTTCTCCAGCGCGAACCCGGCGATCATTCCCGCCTGGGTGGAACCGGTGACCGAGCACACGATGACATGGTCGAAGAACAGGCCGAGCTGGGCTTCCTGCTGGGCCACCTCGCGGGCCCAGTTGGCGAACCCCATGCCGCCGAGGGGATGGTCGCTGGCACCGGCGGGGATGGCGTACGGGGTGCCACCCGCGGCGCGCACACTGTCCAGCGCCTGGTTCCACGAGTCGCGGAAGCCGATGTCGAAACCGGCCGGGTCGAGGCGAACGTCGCCGCCCATGATGCGGCTGAGCTGGATGTTCCCCACCCGGTCGTACACCACGTCGTTCCAGTCCACCCACCGTTCCTGCACGGTGACCACCTTGAGGCCGAGGTGGCACGCCACGCCGGTGACGGCGCGGGTGTGGTTCGACTGCACCCCGCCGATCGACACCAGGGTGTCGCACCCTTGGGCCAGCGCTTCCGCGGCCAGGTACTCGAGCTTGCGGACCTTGTTGCCGCCGAAGGCGATGCCCGAGTTGCAGTCCTCGCGCTTGGCCCAGATCTCCACGGAGCCGCCGAGCGCGGCGCTCAGCCGGGGGAGGGGCTGCAACGGCGAGGGGCCGAAGGTCAGCGGCACTCGGGGGTAGTCGTCGAGGGTGGGCATTCGGGGGCTCCTTCGGGTCAGGTGGTCGTCAACAGGGCGGCGACTGCCGTCTGCAGGGTGGCGAGTTGGCGGGCGGCCGGCCAGCCGTCCGGGTCGAACAGCGCCTGGAGGGCAATGCCGTTGACCATCGCGGTCAACCGGTCGGCGAGCGCCGCAGTGACCGTCGGCGGGCCGTAGCCGGCATCGGCGAGACGCTGCTGCATGCGGGCGTGGTGCGCGCGGTAGGCGTCGCGCTGTACCGACCTCAGCTCCTCGTCGGCGCCGGCTTGGGCGCTGAGCGCTACCGTGACCTTCCAGTGCAGGCGCGACATCTCGTCGGTCGGCAAGCCCGCTTCCAGCGCTGCGACGAGGCTCTGTTCGGGGTCGTCGGCGACGGCGCGTTCGCGAGCCCAGCGGCGCTCTTCCAGGGACTGCTGGTAGGTGTGCAGCAGGAGCGCGCGCTTGTCGGCGAAGTAGTGGGTGAGGGCGCCGGTGGTGAGGCCTGCCTCGGCGGCCACTTCGCGCATCGTGGCCGCTTCCACGCCGGAACGGGCGATCAGACGTGCGGCGGCGTCTGCCAGTTCGGCGCGTCGGGCGGCGACATCGACGACCTTGGGCATCAGGCGGAAGATATCACGGGTGTTCGAAATCGGCGGCGTGCACCACCACGGTGCCTGCCGAGCCGTCCACGCTGATCCACGCTCCGTCGGGAATGGTGGTGGAGGCCCCGGTGGCGCTGACCACGGCGGGTATCCCCAGCTCACGGGCCACGATGACCGCGTGGCTCTGCTGAGCGCCGACGTCCACCACGACACCTGCGGCGGCGAGGAACAGCGGCGTCCAGGCAGGGTCGGTGAGCGGCGCGACGAGGATGTCGCCCGGCTCGAGGCCTGCAGGGTCGGCAGGGTCGAGCACGACACGCGCCCGCCCACTGGCCACCCCAGGGCAGGCTGCCATGCCGGTGAGGGTGCGCGGGCTGGAGTCGGGTCGGCGCCGCTCCGCACGAAGTGGCCAGGTGGCGGGGTCGGGCAGCTCGCCTTCGAACCAGAAGGGTGGCATCCGCTCCTGCAGGAAGTCCCGACGCTGGCGTCGTTCGGCCAGGGTGCCCGTGAACGAAGCCGGGTCGGCCATCGCGGCCTCGACCTCCTCGATGCGCAGCAGGAAGAAGGTGTGATGGCCCTGCCCGTAGCGGCGGGCAAGTTCGGCGAGCGCGGTGCGTGCCGGCAGCATCGCCCGCATGAACGCCGCCTTGGTGGCTTCGCGCTGGAGCGCGTAGGCGGCACCGCTGCGGAGCGCGGCGTCGAACAGGCGGCGTGCCGGAAGGGGCACCTGTCGCCGGACCTCGGGCACGAGTTCGGCGCGTTCGGCAGCCAGCCGCGTGGCCACAGCAACCGGGTCGCGTTCGGGCGGCGCGGACCGCAACCGCTCGATCATCACGAGCGCGATGGCGGGGTCGCTGGCCCATGTGGGTGAGCAGAGCTCCCACTCGTCCGGGCCGCGGGCGCCATGACGGCTGCGGAAGGCATCGAACTCGGTGACGAACGGCGCGGCGGCGCCGGTGGCCCTCAGCCTGCCCTCCAGCCCCTCCACCCCGGCGTCGAACACGGTGGTCAGGGTTCTGTCGGCCGCCACCAGCCGCCCGAGGCGCCACAGGTCGAGCGCCGGCTCAGCCGACTCGATGTTGCCGATCCCGGCGGTGAGCCGGTTCACCAGGTCGGCGTCGCCGACCTTGGCGACCAGGCGCTCGACTGCTGCGCGGGCGACCCCGGCGCGGGCGCTGCGTAGGAGCAGTTGGTACATCATCCGGTCGGCCCACGGGCCGAGTGAGCGGGCGGTGGTCAACAGGTCGGCCGTGGAGGCGCTTGCAGCACCAGCGGGGTCCGGGTGCTGGGAGGTGTACGCGGCGATCTCGCGCTGGTCGCGGTGGAGGTCGGCGTCGTCGGCGCGGCGCAGCGCCCCGAGCGCCAGCTTCATCGTGCGGCCGATGGCAGCCAGTTCGAGGGAGCCCTTGGGCGCCGTTTGGGTGGGAGCGTCGTGCAGGCCGAACATCTGCTCGTCGACCATCTCCGCGGTGAGGCCCGGCGTGCGAGCCGTGGCGGTGCGAGCCAGGGTGACGTTGCCGTAGAGGTACCCGCCGAAGACCCCGGTGCTCCATGCCGCCTCGGGGTCGAAGTCTTTCAGCTGCGCGGTGGTGACCATGCCGAGCTGATGCGCGGCCCGGGCTTGGCCGGCCGCGACGCTGCCCATGTAGAGCGAACTGCTCATGGGCGTCATCACGTTGGGGAACACTTCCCCGACATTGCCGCGGCACCACAATTCGCCGAAGGGACGAGGCCGGTGATCGCCGACCGTCCACCGGCCCTGCGGGTCCGGCGTCAACTGGGCTGCCATCGGCGGAACGCTACTGCAGCACCGCCGGAGGGCCTCACGACGAGGTTCAAACTGGAGCACGGCTCCACAAACGTCGCCGGAGCTGCCACGATGGCGCGGTGATCATCGTTGCCGGAACACTCGTATTCGCCGACCAGGAGGCGCGCGACGGTGCCGTCGCCGCGGGCCGTGAACTGCAGCAGGCCACTCGTGACGACGAGCCGGGTTGCCTGGCGTACGTGTTCGCCGCCGACCCCGTGGAACCGACGCATGTGCAGGTCTACGAACTGTGGGCCGACGAGGCGTCGCTGGCCGCCCACTTCCAACATCCGAACTACTTCGAGATGAGAGCCGTGTTCGGCCGCTTCAAACGAGCAGGGCGGCCGGCGGTGGCCAAGTTCCGTTGCGACCTCAGTGAACCCGTCTACGACGACACCGGCACGCCCCGTGCCGACTTCTTCACCGCGCAGTAACTGTCGCCTATATTGAGAAAGCCGCAGGTGGGGACCGGCGGCGACCACCACTTCATCGAGGGGACATTCCATGCTTGGCGACCGTTGGATCACCGACCGCGTACCGACCGACCGCTTCCCGAACTACACCCGGGGCAACGCGCAGGACGTGATGGCCGACCCTGTCAGCCCGCTGGACTGGACGTTCGTCTGGGAGAGCGGCATCGTCGTCGGCTGCCGCGACGGCTTCGTCGGCCTCGGCGTGTTCGACGCCGACGAGTACGACCTCGAGCTGCCGGAGACGTTCGGCCTCTTCGGTGGCTACTTCTACAACTCGCTCACCCAGAGCCGGCTGTTCGGTGTGCGCTCGGGTGCGGGCTGGCAGGCCATCGACAACGCCTACTTCGACGACCCGTCCGCCTGCCCGCCCTACGTGGAAGCGGACTGGCACGACTCACCGCGCCACGCGGAGAAGCTGGCCAAGCAGATGGGCTGGTTCATGACCACCCCGAACGTGCCCGAGGTCGATCGGCAGAAGATCGATGCCAAGGCCATTCGCGACAGCCGGCCGGACCTCGCCACCCAGTCGGTCGCCCAGCTCGTCGGCCGGGCCCGTTCCCTCCAGCGCCATGTCCGGGCGATGTTCGACCAGCATGCGTGGGTGTCGCTCGGCGCCTCCGTCGGCCCCGGCGTGCTCGGCGCCCTGACCGCGGAGATCGACCCCTCGCTCGTCACCAGGTTGCTCACGGGGGTCGGCGAGGTGGACTCCGCTCAGATCGCCAACGACATCTGGGCCCTGTCCCGCCAGGTGCGCGCGTCGGCCGGGCTGACAGCGGTGTTCGACGCCGGTGTCGATGGCCTCTCCGACCGTCTCGCAACCGTCGGTGGTGAGGACGTCGCTGCCTTCCGCTCCGCGGTCGCGGGCTTCATGTACGAGCACGGTGGTCGCGGCCCGAACGAGTACGACTTCTACAACCCGTCCTACGAGACCAAGCCGGAGCTGCTGTGGTCCGCGGTGGACCGGCTGCGCCGCAACGACGACAGCGCCGACCCCGCTGCCGCCGAATTGCGCGGGCGTGCGGAATCCAAGCGCCTGGCGGATGAACTGCGTGCAGCGTTCAAGGACAGCGCCGAGGCGCTCGGCACGTTCGAGGCCGGCCTGCACTCGGCGAATGTGTTCATGGTGTCGCGGGAGCGCTGCAAGACGAACCTCATCCGCGTGATCCACGAGATGAGGATGTGCTTCGACGAGCTCGGTCGCCGCCTCACCGCCGAGGGTCATCTCGCCCACTCTCGCCAGATCTACATGGTGTTGGAGAACGAGCTCGATGCGTACCTCGCCGACCCGGGCCCGTGGAGGACCAAGCTGGCCGAGCGCGAGGTGGACTACCTGGCGCTGTTCGACCTGGAGCCGCCGTACATCGTGGACCGTGCCGCGCCGCCCCTGTCGCAATGGAAGCGTCGCTCGGACGCTTCGTCCGCCGCGGCAGTGCAGGTGGGCGATGTGCTCAAGGGCGTGGCGGGCTCGCCGGGCGTGGTGACGGGCACGGCCAAGGTGCTGCTGCACGTGGACGACGACATCGACCTCGACCCCGGCGACATCCTCATCGCCCCGCAGACCGACCCGTCGTGGACGCCGCTGTTCCTCGCGGTGTCCGGCGTGGTGGTGAACGTCGGCGGTATCGGAACCCACGCGGTCATCGTCAGCCGCGAGCTGGGCATCCCGTGTGCGCCGGCGGTGGCGGACGCCACCGTGCGCATCCCGAACGGAGCCACGGTGACCCTCAACGGGCACGAAGGCACCGTCACCATCGACGCTCTGCCGTGACACACGCATATTTGTAGAGGCGCACATTTATACTCGGCTTCCATGTGCTCCGAGTTGCTCCGATGACGTTGGCCGACGGCAACGTCACCGACGGCACCGCAGCTGATGCACCGCACGGCACGATGACGAGCGAGTGGGAGCACGATCGCGCGAATCGGGTTCGTGCCTGGACGGCGGTGTGCGTGGCGGCGGCCAGTGCGTTCCTGTACGTGGTGGACTCCTCCTTCGTCTCCCTGGCCATCCCTGAGATCGAGAAGGCCTATCCCCTCGTGCCGCGGGCGCGCATCAGCTGGATCCCCACCGTCTTCATGGTCACCCAGGCGTCGCTGTTGCTGGTTGCCGGCCGCCTGGGAGATCGGCGCGGCCGGCGCAAGTACTTCGTGGTCGGCATCGCGTGCTTCGGGGTCGGCGCGCTCGGCGTGGCACTGGCGCCGGGCCTGTGGTGGATCCTCGCGGCTCGGATGTTGCAGGGCGCCGGCGCGGCGCTGTTCGCGGCCGGGGCGTTGGCCCTGGTGCTCCCGATGTTCCCGCCGTCGCGTGCCGCCAACGTGGTGGGCGCCTGGGGGCTCGTCGGTTCCGTGGCCGGCTGGGCGGCGCCCGTGCTCGGTTCGTGGCTGGTGGGTGTGGATTGGCGGCTGGAGTTCGCGCTGCTGGCACCGATCGCCGTCGCCATCGCCGTGCTCGGCATGCGGGTGTTGCCCGAACCCCCCGCAGTCGTCAGCCCGCACCGCACCGATCGGGTCGGGCTGCTGCTGGCGCCGCCGGCGTTCGGGCTGGCGATGTTCGTGCTGTCGCAGGGCAATCGGTGGGGCTGGCTCTCGGCCCGCACGCTGGTGCTGGTGGCCATCGTCGTGCTCCTGATGGGCGCCTTCATCCGCCGCTCGTTCGTGGCACCCGCACCGCTGCTGGACCTTTCGCTTGTGAGGGTGCGCGGCTACCGGGTCAACGTGCTGGCCGGCGTGTTGCAGCAAGCGTCGTTCTTCGGGTGGTTCGTGACGGCGCCGCTGGTGATGCGCAACGTGTGGAACTGGGACGGCTGGCATGTGGCGGCCGGCCTGTTCGTCAGCCAGATCATGTCGTCGGTCGGCTCGCCGCTCTCCGGCGTGATGGTCAACCGGCTCGGTGGGGCGCGCACGATCGCCATCGGCGCGGCCATCAACGCGGCCGGCGCAGGCTGGTTGGTGGTCGTGCTGTCGAGCGCTGGCTCTGTGTCGGCCACGTTCACCCAGTTCATCCCCGGTGCACTTCTGGTGGGTTTCGGATGCAGCATCTGCGGCACGGCGTCGTCGGGCGTGGCGCTGTCGTTCGTGCCGGCGCACGACCTCGGTGCCGCCAACAGCCTGCAGCAGCTGGTGCGGCGCATGGGCGGGGCGATGGGTGTGGCCGCGGCGTTCGGCCTGCTCGGCGAAGCCGACGGCCGCGACATGCTGCCCAACGCGCAGCGCGCGTGGGCGCTGACGGCCGTGCTGGTGGCGCTGATGATCGTGCCGGTGCTTCGTGCGAATCGCCGGCCCGGCGGAGCCCTGCCTGCCGACTGACCCCTGCCTGCAGGCTGACCCCTACCCGCCGCTGTGCCGGCTCAGGAAGCGGCGGACTTCAGCGGCCTCCGCGGGCCTGGTGTTCGGGTCGGCAAGGCGTCGCGCGCACACGTGAGGAATCCACGCGGGCACGTCGGCCACCTCGGCGGTGGCAGCGAGGTACGCGTTGACGAACACCCTCCGGACTGGCACGGCGAGGCGGCGGAGCAGCGCAGGGGCCTCCGTTTCGTCGGGGCTGCTGGTGGCGATCAGCATCCACGACATGGCCACGTCCGCACCGGCCGGGCCGCGTGCGGCGTTGGTCCAGTCGATGATCGTCGCGTCGGGGCCGTCGACCATCACGTTGCCCGGGTGGAAGTCGAGGTGGAGCAGCGAGTCGCCTTCCCCCACCGTTGGGAGGCCCTCGGTGGCGCCCACCCGGAGGGCGAGCAGGGTGGCGTGGAGCTCGCCGAGCCGCCGGCCGAGGGAGCGTGTGCGCCAGGGGCGAGCAGCGATTTCGTCGAGCATCGAGCGGCCGGCGACCTTCTCCATCACGATGTCGCTGCCGTCGGCGGCGAAGACCTCCGGTACCGGGGCGCCGGCGGCATGGAGCATCCGCATCGTGGCTGCTTCGATCTCGACCTGGCCCGGTCGCGGTGATCGGTAGCGGCGCAGCACGCGGCCGTTGCCGAGGTCGAACACGTCGGCAGCGCGGCCGCGGCCGATGAGGGGGAGGTCCACCGGCCAATGCTCCCACGTGGCTACGCCTCGTCGTGCCCGGGTGACCACTGCCACGCTGTGCGGATGACGACCACCGACGACGACACCGCGGCAGCCCTGCGCGAGAAGTACCGGCTGGAACGGGACAAGCGGCTGCGCGCCGACGCCAACGAGCAGTACGTCGAGATGACCGGGCAGTTCGCCCACTATCTCGACGACCCGTACGTGGAAGTGGAGGAGCGCGCGCCGCTGTTCGACGAGGTGGAGGTGGCGATCATCGGCGGTGGCTTCGGCGGGCTGCTGGTGGGGGCCCGGCTGCGCGAAGCGGGCGTGGAGGACATCCGGCTCATCGAGAAGGGCGGCGACGTCGGCGGCACGTGGTACTGGAACCGCTATCCGGGCGCGGCGTGCGACGTCGAGAGCTACATCTACCTGCCCCTGCTGGAGGAGATCGGCTACGTGCCGAAGCGCAAGTACGCCGACGCGCCGGAGATCCTCGAGCACAGCCGCAACATCGCACGTCACTTCCGCCTCTACGACAACGCCTGCCTCTCCACCGAGGTCACCGACGTGTCGTGGGACGACGCTGCGCAGCGGTGGGTGATCTGCACGAACCGCGGCGACCGGATGACGGCTCGGTTCGTGATCATGGCCAACGGGCCGCTGCACCGGCCGAAGCTGCCGGGCATCCCGGGCATCGAGAGCTACCAGGGGCACTCCTTCCACACCAGCCGGTGGGACTACGACTACACGGGTGGCACCAGCACAGGCGGCCTGGACCGGCTGGGCGACAAGGTGGTCGGCGTGATCGGCACCGGGGCCACCGCGGTCCAGTGCGTGCCCCACCTCGGTGCGGGGGCGAAGCACCTGTACGTGTTCCAGCGCACGCCGAGCAGCATCGACGTGCGCAACGACCGCCCCACCGACCCCGAGTGGGCGGCCTCGCTGGAGCCCGGCTGGCAGAAGCGGCGGATGGACAACTTCAACAACCTGGTCAGCGGCATCCCCGAGCCGGAGGACCTCGTGGACGACGGCTGGACGGACATCATCGGCAACCTGCTGATCCGCATGCGCCGCGGCCAGAGCGACACCAGCCCCGAGGGCCTGGCGGCGACGATCGAGCTGGCCGACTTCGACAAGATGGAGCAGATCCGCTCCCGGGTCGAGGAGATCGTCCAGGACCCGGTGATGGCCGAGGCGCTGAAGCCGTGGTATCGCCAGTTCTGCAAGCGGCCGTGCTTCCACGACGGCTACCTGCCGACGTTCAACCGGCCGAACGTCACCCTCGTGGACACCGACGGCAAGGGCGTGGAGCGCATCGACGAGACCGGCGTGTGGGCCAACGGCGAGCACTTCGAGCTGGACTGCCTGGTCTATGCCACCGGCTTCGAGGTGGGCACGGACTATGCGCAGCGCGCGGGGTACGACGTCACCGGCCGCGGCGGGCTGACGATGACCGACAAGTGGCGCGAGGGAGCGGCCACGTTCCACGGCTTCTACATGCGCGACTTTCCCAACCTGTTCCTCGTCAGCGTCGTGCAGAGCGGCTTCTCGGTGAACTTCCCGCACATGCTCGACGAGCAGGCGAAGCACCTGGCGTACCTCTTCGGCGAGCTGCGCGCCCGCGGCGCCGAGCGGGTGGAGGCGTCCCAGGAGGCGGAGGACGGATGGGTGAACACGATCGTCGAGTCCGCGCAGTACAACGTCAAGTTCCTCGAGGCCTGCACGCCGGGCTACTACAACAACGAGGGCCGGCCGGCGGAGCGCACGGTGCGCAACGGCAGCTACGGCGGTGGGTCGCCGGCCTTCACCCGGTTGCTGGCCCAGTGGCGCGCCGAGGGCGAGTTGGCGGGCCTGGAAGTCAGCTGACGCGCACGGGGCACGCGGTGGCGTAGCGCAGGCGGTTGCGCAGGGCCACCACGAGGAGCACCACGCTGAGGGCCGCCAGGTAGGGCTGGAAGGGCTCGAACCAGCGGCGCGCGCCCACCGTGCCGAGCGCGATGACGACGAGCTTGTTGCACACCGGGCACCCGACGGCGAAGAACGACAAGTGGCCGCCGAGGCCGCCGGTGCGGGCCGTGCGTTGCTCCTGCGCGTCGAGCCCGTCGTCGGCGCTGCCCGGCTCGCGGACGTAGGTGGCCAGCAGGACGCCACCGAGCACCGCCGTGATCGCCAGCACCGGGTAGGACCACCAGGTGACGGGCACCGGCCGCCCGAACACGG
>JBPOIX010000324.1:0-8046 GCA_052034175.1 Actinomycetota bacterium | reverse complement strand
ATCGGTGGTGCTTGTACGGCGGAACGACCAGCATGTTGCGGAGGCCTTTGCGCGGCGAACGTCGTCGCAACTCGACCAACTTGCCGGCTCCTGTTGGTTCGCTCCATGGGACGGGGAGACGGTGCCGTCTCTCGAGTCCTACCGCGCCGATTTCACCGAGACGCTGAGTGACGGGACCGCCGTGATCTCCTGTTCGTACGACCGCTGGACCACCGACGAGCGTTCCGGACTCGGGCTGCCATCCTCTGTCGAGGGCGCGTTCGAGACGGCCGCGTTCTTCCAGCTGACCAATGGCACGCCCCGGCTGCTGGGGACGGTGGCCACACCGTCGGCCAACATCGAGGCCTTCATCATTCACGACGACTACACCGTCGACATGACACTTCGGGTCACCGGCGGGCCCGACTTCGGCGACGGCAGCGTCCGACGCGAGTGCTCGCGCACGCTCGATCCGGCGTCCGTGGCTGCACCCTGCGAATAGGAGTAGGGGGCCGGTCACCTCGTCTGACCGGACGCAGATCCTGCGGATTGCCGCGCAAGTTCGCTTGTTCCCCGCCAGAATCGTGGGTCCCGATGAGCGACCGTGTCCAACTCCGCCCGTGGCAGCGCGAAGCGTTCGACAAGTTCGTCGCCAGCGAGCAGCCGGACTTCCTCACCGTGGCCACGCCCGGCGCGGGCAAGACCACGTTCGCCCTCGCCTGCGCCCGCTGGGCACTCGCCCAGGAACGCCGCCGGCTGGTGATCGTGGCCCCCACCACCCACCTCAAGGTGCAGTGGACGCAAGCCGCGCACCGCATGGGGCTGGAGGTGGACCCCAACTGGTCGCCCGCCGACGGGGTGGCCCCGGACGTGCACGGCATCGTCACCACCTACCAGCAGGTCTCCACCGCGGACACGGCCAAGAAGCTGCGCGGCGTGGCCGCGGACGCGTTCGTCATTCTCGACGAGGTGCACCACGCCGGCGACGAGCGGGCCTGGGGCGACGGGGTGCGCACCGCGTTCGAGAAGGCCAACCGCCGCCTGTGCCTCAGTGGCACCCCGTTCCGCAGCGACACCGCCAGCATCCCGTTCGTGCGCTACGAGGAGACCGGCGTGGGCGGCGAGGCCCAGCCGGACTTCACGTACGGCTACGCCGACGCCCTGCGCGATGGCGGCGTGGTGCGGCCGGTGTACTTCCCCCGCTTCGACGGGCTGATGGAGTGGAGCGCCCCCGACGGCAGCATCCTCACCGCCAACTTCCACGACGAACTGGACCGTGCCGGTTCGTCGCACCGCCTGCGGGCCGCACTGAGCCTGCAGGGGGATTGGCTCAGCGCCGTGGTCAGCCAAGCGCACGAGCGCCTGCTGAAGATCCGCGAGACCCACCCGGACGCCGGTGGCCTGGCGATCTGCATGGACCAGGAGCACGCGCGGGACATCGCCCGCCTGATCCGCAACCGGTTCAAGGTCGAGGCCGAGGTCGTGATCAGCGACGACCCCGACGCCAGCGCCAAGATCGCCCGCTTCGCCAGCAGCGACCGTCACTGGCTGGTGGCGGTGCGGATGGTCAGCGAAGGGGTGGACATCCCCCGCCTGCGGGTCGGCGTGTACGCCAGCACCGTGGTCACCGAGCTGTTCTTCCGCCAGGCGGTCGGCCGGTTCGTGCGCTGGACACGCGGCATGGCCAGCCAGAAGGCCTACGTCTACCTGCCCGACGATCCGCGCCTGCGCACCCATGCCTTCCAGATCGCCGAGGCACGGCGTCATGTGCTCCGCCCGCCGGCCGAACGCGACGACGAGTTCAGCGCGGAGGACCTGGAGCGCGAGGCGAAGCAGGAGCTCGACCTGATGCCCGAGCAGCTGTCGCTGTTCAACGTGCTCTCCAGCTACGCCACGGCGATGAGCGTGCACGCCTTCACCGAGGAAGGCCTCACCCTGTTCGACGACGAACCGGACATCCCGGAGCCCGCGGCGGACGGTGAGGGCGCCGAGGAGCTGGCGGTGGAGCTGCCGGAGGTGCCGACCGAGAACGGCCTGGTGCTGTGGAGCAACCGCAGCGTCGGCGAACGCAAGGAAGAGCTGCGGCAGAAGAACATGGACGCGGCGCGACGGCTGGTGGACTTCACCGGCTTCAGCCACGGACGGGTGCAGGCGGAGCTCAACCGCCTGACGGGCATCGCGTCGGTCGGCGCGGCCACGAACAGCGAACTGGAGCGCCGCCTGCGGCGGGCCGAGGAGTGGTTGAAGCGCCGGTAGCATCGGGCGCATGGCTGTCCCCGGCGAGCGCCACCCCGCCTTCGAGGAGTACTGCGAGTGCATCTTCGAGCTGGCGGAGGACGACGTAGCGGTCATCCAGGCGCGCATCGCCGAACGGCTGCAGGTCAGTCGGCCCGCCGTCAGCGAGATGGTGAAGCGGATGGAAGCCGAGGGCCTGCTGTCCACCGGCCGTTCGATCCAGCTCACGGTTGCCGGGCAGGCGCTGGCGCAGCGCACCGTGCGCCGCCACCGCCTGGCGGAGCGCTTCCTCACCGATCTGCTGGGCCTCTCCTGGGCGGACGCCCACCATGAGGCCGGCAAGTGGGAACATGTGATGAGCGACGAGGTCGAGGCGGCGATGGCCCGGGTGCTGGGCAACCCCACCACCTGCCCGCACGGCAACCCGATCCCCGGTGCCGGCTACGCCGCTCCGGAGCACGTGGTGCTGGCCGATCTGCCCGTCGGCCAGACGTTCACCGTGTCGCGCATTCCCGAAGAGCTTGAGTTCACCCCCGGCCTGCTGACGTTCCTCGAGCAGAACGACATCCTTCCCGGCCACACCGGCCTGCTCACCGCGGCCTCGCCCGACGGCACCGTCACCATCGAGATCGACGGCCGGCATGTGGGCGTCGGCGCGTTCGCCAGCAACCGCATCCTCGTCACCGTATGACGCGCCGCGCTCGCACCCTCATTGCCGTCGCGCTCCTCGTGCCGTTGGCTGCGTGCAGCCCCACCACCTACGACGACAGCGCCGCGGAGACGGTGCCCGCGGCAACGTCCACCACCCTGCCGAGCGGCACTGCCGCCGAGCTGCTGCCCGTGATGCTGGCCGAAGTGGAGGGCCTGAGCGCCAAGGTGATGGCGAACAGCGGCGACGCCGACGCGGCGACGCGCATCGAGCAGCTGTGGGCAGCCATCGAGGACGAGGTCGCCGCCGACCACCCGGACCTGTTCGGCGACTTCGAGTTCGTGGTGTCCCGCTGTCGTCTGGCGGCGGACCGCAACCGCCCGGCGGACGCCGACCGCGCGTTGAAGAACCTCACCGTGCTCGTCGACGCCGTGCTCGGCTGAGCACCGGGCCTTCCGGGTCTCCGGTTCAGGCCATCGCTGCGGGCAGGGGCTCGCTGTGCACGATGGTGAGGCGCTTGGTGCTGCGGGTGAGCGCCACGTACAGCGCCCTCAGGCCTTGAATCTCCGAGCGGACGATGGCCGCCGGCTCGACCACGATCACCCCGTCCAGCTCCAGGCCCTTCACCACGCTGACCGGAACGACGGTGATGCCCATCTCCAGGCCGGAGCGGGTGGCCTTCCCATGGTCGATTCCCGCCGCTTCGAGGGCGCCCGACACGGCGTCGAACATGGAGTCCGGAACGACCACGGCGACGTTGCCGTCGTGCAGCTCGTGGTCCATCTCCTTGGTGGCGTGGACCACGGCGCTCAGCAGCTCTGCCGAACCGACGTGCATGAACTCGGGGTGTTCGTCCCCTTCACGCACGCTGGTGGGCGCCCGCAGCGACGGCGTGGCGGCCATCATCACCCGGTTCGCCAGCTCCATGATCCGCCCCGGAATGCGGTAGCCGACGCTGAGCCCGATGACCCGCGAGGGCTTGAGCGTGGGCAGGTGGGCGAGCACGTCCTCCCAGCGGTTCGGGGCCAGCGCACCGGTGGCCTGGGCGATGTCCCCGACCACGGTGAGGCTGCCGTTCAGCGACCGGCGGGACACCATCGCCATCTGCATCGGGGTGAGGTCCTGCACTTCGTCCACCACGATGTGGCCGTAGGTGCGGATCTCCTCCGCCTCGTCGATCTTGCCGTGCTTGCTCGGCCGGGGGCCGAGGTAGGACCGGGCTTCGTCCAGCAGGGCCACGTCGTGTTCGGTCCAGCGCACGTCGGCCACGTCGTCGAGGCGGGGACGGTACAGCCCGAGGTACTCGGCCTCGGTGAGGTGCTTGGCTGCCGCCAGCTTCAGCAGCGCCTTGCTGCCGAACAGGTCGTGCAGCAGTTGGGCCGGGGTGAGCACCGGCCACATGCGCTCCAGGGCCAAGCGCATTTCGGGCATCGGGCGCAGGGTGTCCTTGATGTCGGTGAGCGAGGCATTGCCCTCGCGCCAACTGGCGGCGAACGCGGCCCACACTTCGCCCTCCACCCACTTGCGGGCGGCATTGTGGCGACGGAAGCGGCGCTGCGCGGCACGCACGATGCGCTGCGTCTCGTGCGCCGTGAGGCGCACGTAGCCGGTGCGGAAGGGCAGCACGAGGTCGTCCTTGATGGGGCGCTCGCGATCGGTGACGGCCTGGTCGATCACCAGGCTCATGCGCACGTCGCCCTTCACCCGGGCAGCCAGCGGGCTGTCCGCCTGGTCGAGGCCGTAGCGGGCCCACTTCACGTCGGGCACGAGGTCCGCCAGGATCACCTGTTCCACCCCGGCCTCACCGAGGGACGGCAGGACGCGCTCGATGTAGCGGAGGAACACACGGTTCGGGCCGATGATCAGCACGCCCTGGTCTTCCAGCGGGAAGCGATAGGTGTAGAGCAGGTAGGCGGCGCGGTGCAGCGCCACCACCGTCTTGCCCGTGCCGGGGCCGCCCTGCACCACCAGCACACCGGCCTGCGGGCTGCGGATGATCTCGTCCTGCTCGCCCTGGATCGTGGCCACGATGTCGCCGAGCTGGCCGGTGCGGCCGCGCTCGATGGCTGCCAGCAGGGTGCTGTAGCCACGGATCTCGGCCGGCCGGCCGAGGGCGTCGTGCTCCTGGTCCTCCCCGCCGATGCCGAGGTGGCCTTCGCCGAAGAGTTCGTCCTCCAGGCCCAGCAACTGCCGGCCGTGAACGTGGAAGTGGCGCCGGCGGGCCAGGCCGAGCGGCTCGCGGCCGGTGGCGCGGTAGAACGGCTCGGCGATCGGTGCCCGCCAGTCCACCACGACGGGGTCGGCGTTCTCATCCGCCACCGCCAGGCGGCCGATGTGGAACGGCTCGGTGGGGTTGCCGGGGGTTTCGGCGGCACGGTCGATGCGCCCGAAGACGAGCGCCGAGTCGCCCAGGTCGAGCTGGGTGAGCCGGTTGAACACGGCCTCGTCGAACACGTCGCGCTCGTAGCGCGCCTGGAAGGTGCCACCGAGGGTGCCCTCGTGCAGCCCGCGCAACTTCATTGCGTCGACTTTGCTCTGCTCGAGGCAGTGGTAGGCGTGATCGATGAACGCCTGCTCTGCGGGGAGGTCGGGATGATGCTGGGACATCGTGCGTACGTGCCCTCTTTCCAGGGGAATTCCCGAATTCAAGGGTCTGGAAACTCTATCGGGCCTGGGCGCAACCAACTCCGGGCGGTCGGTGGCGGCCGGCTGCGGCCGCGCCGAGGGCGGGAGTGCTCGAGAATTCCCCAGCGACAGGTTTCCGTGCACCACTCCGCAGGGAAACCTGTCGCTGAGCGGGACGCACAGGTCCTGGCCCCGCCTGCCACGGCCCGTGCGTCGATCGACTCAACCGAACCGGTGGTTGCAGCGTGTGATCTGCTGATGGTCGTGGCGCAGCGCAGCGGGTCGTTCGAGGCGTTCTACCGCCGCGAGCTGGTGATGTTGACGTCGTTGGCGCGGGCCTTGGTCGGCGACCCCGCCCTCGCCGCGGACCTTGCCCAGGAGGCACTCCTGCGGGCCTACCGGGCCTGGGGCAGCGTCGGCAGCTACGACAACCCGGGGGCGTGGGCGCGTCGCGTTCTGCTCAATCTCGTCACGGATCACCGCCGACGCCGGCTCCGGGAGGCTGTGGGGCTGGCGCGACTGGATGCAGACGTGGGTGTGTCCAACTCGTTCGACACACCCGCAGACGACGAGCTGTGGGCTGCGGTTCGCGCCCTGCCACCGCGCCAGGCGGAGGTGGTGGCGCTGCGCTACGTCGACGACCTGGCGGTGGACGCCATCGCCACCGTGCTGGAGATCTCGGCAGGCACGGTGAAGGCCACCCTCTTCAACGCCCGCGCCACCCTGGCCCGCCAACTGCACCTCGAGGAGAGGCACGATGCCCACGATTGACGATGTCCTGACCGCAGCGTCGGCGCACCTTCTCGCGAGGACGGCCGACGACACCGACGTCGACGCCAGCCTGCGCGCGTTCCGGGCAGCCGCCGAACCGGGCATCGCCTCGCCGCGGATGCGTCGGCCGCTGTGGATCATCGCCGCCGCGGCCTGCGTCGCAGCGGGCCTTGGTGTCGGTGCTGCAGTGGTCGACGACGACACCCGGCCGCACCAGGTATCGCCCGCCAGCACCACTGCCGAGCCATCGACGGTCGCGCCGACGCCCACCAGCGACACGTCACCCACCGAGACCACGGCCGACGCCGGGCCGATGGCACACGTGTTGACGGTCGACTACGAGCACCAGCCGCCTCTCTACGACCCGGTCGCCGAGGGCGGGTTGATCACCGCCGGCACCGAGACAGCCAACGAGTTGTCCACGTTCGCCGTCGGTCCCACCGGTCACCTCGTCATCGTGAACGTCGACCAGCAGACGGCGATCCTCGTCGACCCGGGATTGAGTCAGCTGGCCACGATCACCCTCCCCGAGGGGGGCCTCGTCAGCCCCGTCCTCGGCCCGAGCGACGTGCTGTACGGCCTGTGGCACGACCCGACCAGTGCGCCCGACGAACTGGACGCAGTGGCCATCCCCTTCTCCGGCCCCCAGGCGGGGGAGGTCGTTTCGGTACAGCGCCACAACGCAAACGCCCTGGTCGAGCTGCCGGTGAATGCGCTGGGACTGGGGCGCACCGGCGTGGTGGAACGCACCGGGCGCGTCGATGGCGACCTGATCGGCTACGTCGACGGGGCCACCCTCGACATCGCCGAGTACCGATACGACCCCGAGACAGGCGACGTCCACGGCCCAGGTGGGCCGTGGAAACTCGACATCCGGACCGCTCCGGACCATAGTGCGAGCTACACCGGCGAGATGGCGTACGTCACGGACGGCGGTGCGGTCTTCTTCACCACCGTCGGCGCCCGGCAGCGCGACGACGAGTACGCACCGAACGCGCAGCCCGTGATCGCCGAACTGCGTTCGGACGGCACGGGCGTGTGGTGGTCGTTACCCGAGGGCTGGCGGCTCGTCGCTAGCGATCTCGGCGGCACCCTGCTGGCTCGCACCGGCCAGGACGGTCGGGCCGACCTCGCCTGGTTTCGCCCTCCGGAGAACGGCCCGGGCGACGGCGACAGCTCGGTGGAGACGATCGCTGTCGACGACCTCGAGCCGTTCGGCGAACCGTGTTCCGGGGCCGACTGCCCGACGATGGCGATCTCGCCCACCGGCGAGATCGTGATGCACGGCAGTTCGACCAGAACGCTGACGTTCATGTCCTCGGGGCAGGTGGTCACCCACTCTCTCACTGGGTCGTCCGTGAGGCTCGTGGCGGTCGGGCCGGACGACGTCGCGTACTTCACCGTGTGGACCGAAGGCGGAGAACCGGTGGGCGAACTCGTGGCCGTCGCCACACGGAAGCCGAATGAGCCTGTTCAAGGCCATGTTCGACCGGCCGAGGGACTGGGTGGGCATCACCACCCCGGCCGAATCGAACCCGATCGACCTCCACGAAGCCGCCGACAGGTTGGCATCACTGCTGCCGGGCGACCCGCGCGTCGAACGCGTTCGACGAGGAGGCACGTGAGCCCGCCGAGTGCTGGTGATCGTGGCGTTGGCGACGTGAGCGACCCGTGTCAGGACGTGGTGGCGATACCGCCGTCCACCGGGATGACCGCTCCGGTGAGGTAGGAACCCGCCCGGCTGGAGAGGAACACGGCCACGCCGGCCATGTCGTCGGGGCGGCCGA
>JBPOIX010000166.1:0-9619 GCA_052034175.1 Actinomycetota bacterium | reverse complement strand
GTGGCCGCATCACCCGCGACGACGTGCTCGACTTCATCGACCGTCGCACGGCCGGCACCCCGGCCCCGGCTGCTGCCGCGCCCGCACCGGCCGCCTCGCCGGCCCCCGCACCCGCACCCGCCGCTGTCGCCGGTGCACCGGCTGCCCCGGCACCTGCCGCGGCGGTCACGGCGGCGGCTCCCGCCCCGGTGGTGCGCTCCGGCGAGCGCGACACGGTCGTGCCCCTCAGCCGCATCCGCAAGGCCACCGCCAGCCACATGGTGATGAGCAAGGGCGTCAGCCCGCACGCGTTCAGCGTGGTCGAGGTGGACTTCGCCAACGTGGACCAGACGCGCGGCCGCGTCAAGGGCGAGTGGAAGAGCACCGAAGGCTTCAGCCTCACCTACCTGCCGTTCATCACCCGGGCGGTCGTGGATGCCCTGGCCGAGTTCCCGCACCTCAACGCCAGCGTCGGCGAGAACGACCTGGTCGTGCACAACTATGTCGACGTCGGCATCGCGGTGGACATCAACTACGAGGGCCTGCTCGTGCCGGTGGTGCGCGCCGCGGACACCAAGCGCTTCCGCGCCATCGCCCGCGAGATCAACGATCTCGGCACTCGCGCCAAGGCGCGCAAGGTCACCCCGGACGAGATCAGTGGCGGCACCTTCACCATCTCCAACAACGGCTCGGCCGGCAGTGTGCTCACGATGCCGATCATCAGCCAGCCGCAGGTGGCCATCCTCAGCACGGATGCCATCCAGCGCAAGCCGGTCGTGGCCACCCTGCCCGACGGCGGCGAAGCGATCGTCATCCACCCCGTCGGCAACCTGGCGATGGCCTGGGATCACCGCGCCTTCGACGGCGCCTATGCCGCCGGCTTCCTGGTGAAGGTGAAGGAGATCCTCGAGACCCGCGACTGGGCGCAGGAGCTCTGAGCCACATGGCCGCCGGGCCGCTGCGGGTGCGTTGGCTCGGCCGCGTGCCCTACCGCGAGGCGTTGGCGGTGCAGCAGTCGCTGTTCCAGCATGGCCGGGAGGACCATCTCCTCCTGCTCGAGCACCCGCATGTGTTCACCCACGGCCCGCACGCGGACCTGGCGGCCAACGTGCGCGTCGAACCGGCGTCGGTCGGTGCAGACCTCGTCTCGGTGAAGCGCGGCGGCGACGTCACCTACCACGGGCCGGGCCAACTCGTCGGCTACCCGGTCGTCAACGTGCCGCACGCGCTGGGCGCGGCGGGGCACGTCGCCTCCATCCAGCAGGTGGTGGTGAGGGCCCTGGAGGAGCTCGGTCTCGTCGATGTGGGCGTGCTGCCCGAGTACCCCGGCGTATGGGTCGGTGTCAGCGGCCCCGCCCCGCGCAAGATCTGCGCCATCGGTGTGCGCCTCAGCCGTGGCCGCACGATGCACGGTTTCGCCCTCAACGTGGCCACCGACATGCGCTACCTGCGGGACTACATCGTGCCCTGCGGCATCGGCCACAAGCCCGTCACGTCCCTGGCGGAGGAAGGCGTGGACGTGCCCCTGGGTGTGGTTGCGGACGTGATCGCCCGCCACGCGTCCGCCGTATGGGGCGACGGCACCGTGGAGCGGCAGGACGTCGCGTGGAAGGAACGGGGGGAGGACCTCTCCCCGTTCTCGCGCGGTGAGGGCCCCGGTGCCGCCGTGCGCGGTGCCGCCGATCACGGCGTGGCCCCGCTGGCGCGTGCTGCCAAGCGTCTGGAGCAAGCGGGCGTGGCCGACGGCCTTTCGATCTCGTCGCGCAAGCCGGAGTGGCTGCGGCCGAAGGTGCAGCACGGCCCGGCGGTGCTCTCGCTGAAGCAGACGGTCCGCGGGCACGGGCTGGTCACGGTGTGCGAGGAGGCCGGCTGCCCGAACCTCAGCGACTGTTGGGCAGACGCCACGGCCACCTTCATGGTGCTGGGGGAGCGCTGCACCCGTGCGTGCGGCTTCTGCCTGGTGGACACGCGCAAGCCGGCGCCGCCCGCCGCGGATGAACCGGCCCGGGTGGCGGCCGCGGTGGCGCAGATGGACCTGCACCATGCCGTGCTGACGATGGTGGCCCGCGACGATCTCGCCGACGGCGGGATGGGCCATGTCGCCGAGTGCGTCGCGGCCATCCGCGTCGCTCGCCCCGGCACCATGATCGAGACCCTGGTCAGCGATGGGCGGGGCGACCATGGCTCGCTCGTGGCCTTGTTCGCGGCCCGGCCCGATGTCTTCAACCACAATGTCGAAACGGTGGCCCGCCTCCAGCGGGCGGTGCGCCCGAGCGCCGGCTACGCACGCAGCCTGGGCGTGCTGGCCGCAGCCAAGGCCGAGGGGCTGACGGTGAAGACCGGCTTCATGGTCGGGTTGGGGGAGACCGCCGCCGAGGTGGACGGGCTGCTGGCCGACCTCGCTGGCGTGGGGGTGGACATCGTCACCATCGGCCAGTACCTGCGGCCGACCTCGAACCATCTGCCCGTGGCCCGCTGGGCGGAGCCGGCGGAGTTCGCGGAGTGGAAGAACCGTGGCGAGGAGTTGGGCATCGGCCATGTGGAAGCCAGCCCGCTCACCCGCAGCAGCTACCACGCCAAGCAGGCGGCCGACGCGGTCCGCCCCGTTGGCGTAGGGTCGGGAACCGGAGGGTCCGCCTCGTTCGTCTGACCCGCCTGGAGGTTGCGATCATGCGCATAGACGATGTCGACCCCGACGAACTGGACGATGCACCGCACGGCCGTCGGCGCATGTGGGTTCTGGCTGCTGTGGCGGCCGTCGTGGCGGTTGTCGGCGTCGCAGTCTTCGTGACCGCCCGCGGCGACGACGAACCGGCCGCGGTCTCGACGGTGGCGCCCACCGATGCACCGCCGGTGACCGACGAGCAGGTGCCGGAGATCGACGTCAACGGCCCCGATCTGAACTCCTTCCCCGACTGGGGGAGCGACTATGTCGGCCCCCGCCTCGAGGTGCTGTTCGAGCGCGTCACCGACGCCGGTATCCGCATCGTCGTGCAGGACTCCGGCGAGTGGGGTGAGGTGATGTTTGCCGAGGAGGACGGCTTCATGACCGTCCCTGCGGACGGAGCGGTCGATCTCGACGCCGCCATCAGAACGATCGTGGTCCAGCCGGCAGCGGGCGGCGGAGGCGGCGCCCCGCCGACGACGGTGCTGGAGGGCTGGGCGCCGGAGCCGTGGTGCTCGCCGGTCGGCGGCTACCGAGTCACGATGACGTTCCAGAACGCCGTGGGTGTGGGCAACGGGCAGCGCTACGCGGCACCTCGCGAGCCCGTGTTCGCCACTCTGCACTCCGCCGGCTACGCCGAGGCTCACCCCTTCCGCGTGCTGGTGCTGCAGGCCCCCGCCGACGTGCTCGGGGCCACCGCCACCTGGGAGGACGGGGCCACCGACACCGCAGCGGTAGTGAACGGGTGGGTGGCGTTGGCCGCACCTGGCGAGCCGAGCGGAGAGTTCACCCTCACGCTCGAGACGGCGAACGCCTCCACCGACGTGCCGTGGGACGAACTGCCTCGCGACGGCGACGAGGCGTGGACCGAGGGCTGCACGCCGCCGCCGCCGGAGCTGCCACCTCCCGGGGAGCAGCCGGACGATCCGGGGGCGGCTGAGGCGGAGATCACCCAGGCGTTCGCGATGCTGTGGGACACCGACATCCCGTTCGAGGACAAGGGCGACCTCCTTCTCGACGACACCACCGGTGTGGCCGAGGCGATCGACCAGGTGATGGACGGGGGCTTCGGCGACGCCGCGGCATCGGCGGTGCACACGATCACCGAGATGGTGTTCGTCTCCCCGGACGAAGCCTGGTTCCGTTACGACATCGCCACCACTGCCGGCAACTTCAACGATCGCTTCGGTATCGCCTACCGCATCGACGGGGTATGGAAGATCACGAGGGCCGTGATCTGCCAGGACCTGTCGCTTGCCGGCGGCCAGTGCATCCCCTTCAGCAACTCGATCCAGCCGCCCGCTGGCTGAGCACCGCAGTCGTGAAATGGCAGGGGCTGACGCCGCTCGGCGTGACACCCTGACGGAGTGAGCATCACCCTGCATGTCCCCACAGAGGCCGATTTCTCCGAGATCTTCACTTTGGACGAGCGGGCCTTCGGGTTCCGCTGGTCCGAGGAGGATGCCGCGCTCCGCCGCCCCGTGCTCGAATTGCCACGCTTTCGCCTTGCCCGCGATGGCCGCGAGTTGGTGGGGATGGCGGGCACCCTGACCTTCGAGGTCACGTTGCCTGGTGGGGCCTCGGTTCCTGCCGGTGGCCTCACCTGGGTAGGTGTCCAGGCCACCCACCGCCGCCGCGGCATCCTGCGTCAGCTGATCGAGGCCTGTCACGACGACATGCGCGCCCGCGGTGAGGTGGTGGCGATGTTGCACGCCAGCGAGGCAGGCATCTACGGCCGGTTCGGCTATGGCGCGTCGGCGTTCGAGCACGACATGGTGATCGACCTGCAGCGAACCGCGTTGCGACCGGAGCTCGCCCAGCCCGACGGCTCGGTTCGCTATGCCGACGACGATGCCGGCTTCGCCCACCATGACCGGCTCTGGGACGCCTGGCGCCGCCTGCGGCCTGGCGAGCTGAGCCGCAGCGGTGAGCTGCACTCGCTGATCCGTTCCATTCGCAGCCGTGAGGCAGACGGGGCGACACCGGTGTTCCACCTGGTGCACCCACGAGGGTATGCGGCCTACCGGATCAAGGACCGCTGGGAGCAAGGGCACTCACAGAGCCGGCTCGAAGTGATCGCGCTGCTGGCGATGACGCCGGCCGCACACCTCGCGCTGTGGCAGGTGCTGCTCTCCGTCGACCTCGTGACCTCGGTTCGAGTTCGCGACATGCCGGCCGATGATCCACTGCCGTCGCTGCTCACCAATCGCCGGGCGGCGCGCACGGAGTCCGTCCACGACGGCCTGTGGCTGAAGCCGTTGGACCTCGCGGCAGCGTTCGCGGCACGCACGTATGGCACGACGGATCGTGTCGTGCTCGAGGTCGCCGGCGAGCGCATCGCCATCGACGGCTCGCCCGAGGGCGCCGAGGTGCGGCGGGTGCGCAGCAAGCCGGATCTGGTGGTGGACGTCGATGCTGCCGGGCCGCTCCTGTTGGGTGGGGTTCGGGCCGGCGCGCTCGCCGCGGCCGGCTCCGTGCGCGCACGGTCGGCGGAGGTGTTGCGCCGGGCGGATCGCTTCTTCCTGGCGGACGTCGCCCCGTGTTCGACCACGATGTTCTGAGGGCGCTCGCTGCCGCCGCGCCGGCACCGTCAGACCCGTGTCACGCCGTTTCCAGGCTGCGGATGATCGGGCGGGTGGCGGCGATGTAGGCCGCGCCCGCCAGCGCCGCCGCGGCGGCGAAGGTGGTGATCGCCCAACGCACCCCGACCGCTTCGGACAAGGCGCCGGCGCCGAGGCCGCTGAGGCTCATCACCAGGGTGACGATGGCGAAGTCGCCCGCCATCACCCGACCACGGATGTGGTCCGGGGTGCGCAGCTGCAGGCCGTAGGTGCTGAGCGTCCACTGCGAACCCCCACCGAGATGGCCGGCGGCAATCACCAGCGAGGCCACCACGATGACGGGCGCCCAGGCCGCCGCCATGTAGCAGGCGCTGAACCCGATGCCGGCCCAGCCACACACGCGCAGCACTTTGGCGAGGCTGCCCTGGGTGAAACGAGCCGCGATCAGGGGGCCCAGCCCGGCACCCACCCCGCGTGCCGCCAGCAGCATGCCAGTGCCGCCGTCGCCCCAGCCGAACACCTCGGTCGCCAACACCGGGAGCTGGCTCACCGTGCCCGCACCGATGGCGAAGGTGCTCTTGCTGGCGATCAACGCCAGCACCACATGGTCGCGGCGTGCGTAGCGGACGGCCTCCTTCATGTCGTCGAGGGGGCGCCCGGCGGCCCGGTGGGCATGCCGTTCTTCCTGCATCGGCCGGCGGATGAGCACGAACAGGCCGAGGGCCACGACGAAGGAGATCGAGTTGGCCACGAACGCGGCGCCGCGACCGAAGGTCTCGCTGAACACTCCACCGAGGGCGGCGCCGACCGCGAGCATCACACCCCACGTGCTGCCGAACAGGGCGTTGGCCTTCCTCAACTCGTCGGGGGTGCGGGCCAGGTTGGGAACGCCGGCGTCGATGGCCGGTTTGACGAAGGCCGCCAGCGCGCTGATCAGCCCCTGGAAGATGAAGACCGGCCACACCGTGTCGCCCGTGGCCGTCAGCAGGCCGAGGGCCGCCACCGCCTGCAGGAGGGAGACGACCAGCAGCAGGCGACGGCGGTCGAACCGGTCGACGAGCACTCCGGCGAACGGCGATGCGAAGAACGACGGGAGGGAGAACGACACGTACGCCAGCGAGACGAGGAACTCGCTCCCCGTGCCGTCCTTCACCAGGCCGGTGACGGCGACGAAGGAGAACCAATCGCCCATGAACGACACGACCTGGGCGATGAACAGCCAGCGCAGATCAGCGTTGGAACGAAGAAGTCGCATCGGTGCTGTGGTGGTTCAGCGCGTGGCGTGCGCCGCGAGCACGTGGGTGAGGCACTCGGTGAGCCTGCGGGCCGTCGGCACGTGGAGGAACTCGTTCGGGCCGTGGGCGTTCGACCCCGGCCCGAGGGCGCCGGTGATCACGAACTGCGCCGCAGGGAACATCTCGCCGAGCATCCCCATGAACGGGATGGAACCACCCTCGCCGAACGCCCGGTGCTCCTTGCCGAATGCCGCCGCGCTGGCGGTTCCGAGCGCGTCGTCGAGCCATGGGGAGAAGGCCGGGGCGTTCCAACCTGGGCCGGCGTGGCCGTGCTCGAACCGCACGGTGGCGCCGTACGGAGGGTCCGCGGTGAGACAGCGCTCGATGGCAGCCAGTGCCGCCTCGTGGTCGCAGGTCGGTGGCAGGCGCACGCTGAGGTGCAACGCCGTGAAGGGGCGGAGCACATTGCCCGCGCTGGCGACGGGCGGGATGCCATCGACGCCGGTGACGCAGAGCGTCGGGCTCCAGGTGCGGGCCAGCAGTTCCTCGGCCGCACCATCGGTGACCGGGCGGGCGCCCTCGACGAACGGGAAGTGGTAGCCATCGGGGAACTCGGCAGCCGTGGCATCGATCTGGGCTCGGCGGTCGGCCGGCACCTCGACGTGCAGCTCGGGCAGGAGCAAGCGGCCCGTGGTGCTGTCCTCCAGCCGATCGAGCAGCTGGCGGGCGATGCGGAACGACGACGGCACCGCGCCGCTGGCCTCGCCGCTGTGCACCCCCTCCGTCAGGATGTCGACCCGCAGGGTGCCGGCCGCCATGCCGCGCAGTGAGGTGGTGACCCACAACCGTTCGTAATCGAGGCAGCCGGAGTCCAGGCACAGCACCAGGCTGGGCGTGCCGATCCGTGGCTGCAGGGCTTGGAGGTACGCGGGCAGGTCGGGGCTGCCGCTCTCCTCGCTGGCTTCGATCAGCACGACGCAGCGCGAGTGGGGAACGCCGGCCAGCTGCGCGGCCTCGATGGCCAGCAGCGACGCAAAGGCGGCGTAGCCGTCGTCTGCGCCGCCGCGCCCGTAGAGCTTGTCGCCCTCGAGCACGGGCTTCCAGGGGCCGAGGTCCTCGCGCCAGCCGGTCATCTCGGGCTGCTTGTCGCAGTGGCCGTACAGCAGCACGGTGTCGTCGGCCGAGCGGGCCTGGCCGGTGTCACCGAAGGCCGGCACCTCGCACATGATCACCGGGGTGCGGCCGGGAAGTTCCACGACCTCCACGGTGAGGCCGGCCACCGCACGGGCCGCGCACCAGGCGCGGATCATCTCGACCGCCTGGTCGAGGTGGCCGTGGGCGCGCCACTCGGGGTCGTAGAGCACCGAGACGCAGGGGATGCCGATGTAGTCGTGCAGGACCGGCAGGATGTCCTCCGCCCAGACCTTGCCCACATGGTGGGCGACGGTGGCCGCCGCGTCGTCCGCCAGCGCGGTCATCGCTTCACCGCTGCAATGCGGTCGAGAGTGCGTTCTGCTTCGGCCACCATGGCGCGCACGATGTCGCCCGCCGGGGTGAGTTCGTTGATCGCGCCCACCCCTTGGCCGCACGGCATGAACTCCTGGCGGACGTCCACCTCCGTGCCGCTGGGTGCACCGAGGTGGTTGGCCCCGGCCTTCATGCTGGCCACGGCCTGCTCGGGGAACTTCTTCAGCTCCTCCGGGTGCTGCTCGAAGTGGGCCGTCCAGTCGTTGCGCACCACACGGCAGGTCTTGCCGGTGAACGCACGGCTGATGACCGTGCCGTCCTCCGGAAGCGCGAGCAGGGTTTCCTTGTAGCCGTTGACGGCGCGGGCCTCCGGTGTGGCGATGAACCGGGTGCCGATCCACACCCCGTCCGCCCCGAGCGCCAGGCTGGCCGCCAGGCCGCGACCGTCGAACAGGCCACCGGCCGCCACGACCGGCACCTTGTCGCCGACGGCGTCCACCACCTGCGGGATGAGCGCGATCGTGGCGACCGTGCCGGTGTGGCCGCCACCCTCGGTGCCCTGAGCCACCACGAAGTCCACCCCGCTGGCCACCGCGCTGACCGCGTGGCGCACCTTGCCGCACATGCTGCCGACGAGCACATTGTGCGCGTGCAGCAGATCGATCACCTCGCGCGGCACGCCGAGACCGGCCACGAAGATGCGGGCGCCCCCGTCGATGACGGCCTGGATGCCGGCCTCCACTTGCCCCGGAAGGGCCGTCAGAAGGTCCACGCCAAACGGCTTGGCGGTGGCCGCCTTCGCCGCCGCGATCTCACTGCGCAGCTCCTCGGGCCCCATCGTGCTGGCACCGAAGGTGCCGATGCCGCCCGCCTCGCTGACCGCCGCCACCAGGGCCGAGTAGCTCACCCCGCCCATGCCGGCCAGCATGACCGGGTGTTCGATGTCCAGCAGTTCCGTCAGCCGTGTGTGCAGTGCCATACCGCCCGACCGTAGCCGCTTCCCCGTGGAGGGTCTCCTGTCCGCTGCCCGGCATGGAGGGTTTCGTGCCCGCCGGGCCCGGCTTGGAGGATTGCGTCGCGAGGGGGTGTCCCTGCCGTGTTGTCAAGCGGCTGGAGCGAGATTCTCTAATCGCTGGGGGTCGTCGGCGGTGTTGTTGGTGAGCATGGCGTGGATGAGGTCGCATCGGCGGTGGGATCGCGCTGGGCGCCGCGGTGTAGCCCGACCTATGACCCTTACCTCCAGACAGCGAGGTCATCTAGCCCGGTCAGCGGCTGACATCGAGACGGATTTGAAGGTGTACCCGATCGCCGGTCGGTGGCCCGACGCAGGGCGTCGTGCGGTCGGCCGCGACGGCATCGAGCGATACGCTCCGCATCGATGAGCACACTCTTCGGAAGAGAACTCGAGCAACGGCAGTTGGTCGAGTTGCTCAACGAAGCCAGGCTCGCCACCGCGCGCAGCATCGTCATCACCGGCGAACCCGGCATCGGTAAGTCGGCGCTGCTGGACTGGATCAGCCGGCAGGCAGCCGGTTGCAGGGTGTTGCACGTCCGCGGCCACGAAGCGGACATGACAACCAGCCATCTCGTCCTACGTCAAGTACTACGGCCGATCATCGAGCACCTTGATTGCCTCGACGATCACCTGGCAGAGAATCTTCGCTCGGCGATCGGCCTCACCGGCACTGCGTGCAACGAGGGGCTCGTGCCAC
>JBPOIX010000067.1:0-2788 GCA_052034175.1 Actinomycetota bacterium | reverse complement strand
GCACCCTCCGCCGGGTCGCCGGGTGGCAGCACGGTCGGCTGGCCGCCGAACTCCACCAGCACCAGCGTGCCGCCCGGTCGCAGCGCATCGTGGAGGCGGCGCAAGGTGGCCACCCGGTCGGCAACATGGTGCACCACCATCGCGGCCCACACCACGTCGGCCGGGGAAAGGTCGGGGAGATCCGCTTCGAGGTTGCCCTCGACGGTTGCCACTCGGTCCGCCACGCCCAGGTGGGTGGCGCGCTCGCGGAGGCGTTGGAGGAGGGGCCCCGCCGTGTCCAGCCCCGTCACCGCCGCTGCGGGTGCGTGGGCGGCAAGGGCGCAGGTGATCACCCCCGGGCCGCAGCCGACGTCGAGCACATGCTGCGCGTTCGCCAGGGTGGGCCCCAGGCGCGCGGCGATCGTGGCCACCAACGGCCGCGCCAACTCGCCGTCAACCTCCAACGACTCGGCCATCGCCCCCCAGTCGAACCCCGGGTCGTCCGCCCCATGCCCATGCCCGTGCTGGTGCCCGTGTCCGTGTCCGTGCTGGTGGCCGTCGCCGTGCCCGTGTTGGTCGCCGTCGTCGTGGTCGTGTTCCGCACCCATCCCGTCGACCGTAGCGGCCCGGCCGACCCGAGTGAGGCGGCCCTGATCCGAGTGAGGCCCGGTAGATCCGAGTGAGGCCCGGTAGGTCCGAGTGGGGCGGCCCCCACCCGAGTGAGGCGGCCCTGATCCGAGTGAGGCGACGCATCGGAGTGCTCACTCGCATCCCGGGTGCGAGTACCCACTCCGATGGGGCGCCAGTGAGGCGCCATGGGCCCGTGGACCGGGCCAGGGCAACAGGGGCACGGCGGCCTCGGCTGGCGTGGGGTGGGTGGTGGTCTGCCACAGTGGTCGGCATGACGTCGCCGCTCGACTCGCTCGCCTTCTCTCACGGGCCGGCGATGCCCAACCGGTTCATGCTGGCCCCGCTCACCAACCGTCAGAGCCACGCCGACGGAACCCTGTCGGCGGAGGAGGAACGGTGGCTCACCCTGCGCGCCGAGGGCGGTTTCGGGTTGACGATGACCTGCGCCGCGCATGTGCAAGCGGTGGGGCAGGGGTTCGCCGGGCAGCTGGGGGCGTTCGCCGACGACCACATCGAGGGCCTCACCCGGCTGGCCGCGGGCCTGAACGCCACCGGCACGGTGAGCTATGCGCAGTTGCACCATGCCGGCAACAGGGCGGCGGCCGATGTCACGGGCATCCAGGCGGTGTGCCCGTCCGACGACCCGGCAACTGGGGC
Organism: Actinomycetota bacterium; assembly: GCA_052034175.1. GTDB lineage: Bacteria > Actinomycetota > Acidimicrobiia > Acidimicrobiales > Ilumatobacteraceae > UBA668. Next base: position 1,522 of record JBPOIX010000067.1, on the reverse strand, counting down.
GCGGGCGATGACCGGCGCCGAAGTGGAGGCCGCGGTCGAGGCGTTCGTGGCCGGTGCCGTCCGGGCGCAGCAGGCCGGCTTCCACGGGGTGGAGCTGCACGGCGCGCACGGCTATCTCATCGCCCAGTTCCTCTCACCCGAGGTGAACCAGCGCACCGACCGGTGGGGCGGTTCGTTGGAGAACCGCAGTCGCTTCCTCTTCGAGGTGATCGACGGGGTGCGTGCCGCCTGCGGCGAATCGCTGGCCCTGGCGGTGCGCCTCTCGCCGGAGCGTTTCGGCATGCGCACCGAGGAGGTCGTGGAGGTCTACGGCCGTCTGGTGGATGGTGGCGCCGTCGACCTGATCGACATGTCGCTGTGGGACTTCGAGCGTGTGCTGCCGGACGGCCCGTTCGCCGACCGCAGCCTGCTCGACCTGTTCGCCGAACTGCCACGTGGCGACGTGCGGCTCGGGGTGGCCGGCAAGATCCACGACCCCGCGGACGTGCAAGCCGTGCTCGACCGCGGTGCGGACATCGCCGTGCTCGGCCGGGTGGCCATCCTGCATCACGACTACCCGCGCCGACTGGCGGAGGCGACGGCCGCAGGCGCGGCGCCGTTCGTGCCGCGCCGTCCACCCGTTGCCGCGGCCGTGCTGGCCGAGGAGGGTGTGTCGCCGAAGTTCGTCGACTACCTGCGCTCGAACTTCAAGGGCTTCGTCGCCGAAGGCTGAAACACCGTCGCCGTCGCAGGCCGCCGTCGCGGGTCGGCGTCAGTCGGGAAGTGGGCCGGTGAGGGACGCGCGCTGCGAGATCTCGACCATCACCCCGTCGGGGTCGCAGACGAAGCTGATGACGGCCACGTCGCCGAGGCGCGCCGGGGCCATCTCCTCGGTCCACCCGAGGGCCAGCAGGCGGGTGTGCTCGGTGAACACATCGCGCACCTGCACCGTGAGGTAGCGGAACCCTGCGCCGCGCTCCTGGGCGTGTTCGGCCGCGGGGTCGTAGGCCAGGCACAGCAAGGTCGTGCCCACACGCCAACGGTCGCGGCCGGCGGGCTGGGCGTCGAACCCGTTCGACAGCAGGGTGCCGAGGCGCCCGGGGTCGCGGGTGGCCCAGGTGACGCCCACGGTCTCCACCCCGTCGGGGCCCGGTGGCCCCAGGGCGGCGGGCACACCGTCGGGGTCGGTGCGAGTGACCGGCTCCGTGACCGAGGGCGTGGCGATGGTGAGCCCGCGCAGGCAGGTTGGCAAGCCGACCGGGAGTGGTTGAAGTGACGAGTTGAGCTTCAGCACGGCGCCGTTCAGCCCGAGGCGATGCTGTTGCATGCCGCGACCGACCTTCAGCAGCTCCTCGTACGGCAGGCCGAACTCGCCCTCGTAGAAGGCGCGGCTGGCCTCGATGTCGGCGCAGTACAGGCCGAGGTCGAGGTGCGGTTTGGCGAGTTCCATCGTCGATCAGGGCGTCGATCAGGGCGTCGGTCAGGGCGTCGGTCAGGGCGTCGATCAGGCCTCGGTCAGGGCGTCGGTCAGGCGTCGGTCTCG
>JBPOIX010000047.1:0-7737 GCA_052034175.1 Actinomycetota bacterium | reverse complement strand
TCTTCCCTGAACACGTGCCGCCGGCCACGCCGATGAGGAACGGCCGCGGCACGGCCTGATGCTCGGTGGTCGACACGCCTTCGACCCTATCCGGCCACCCCCCGACACGCCCACGCCCATCCACCCCGTCCCGCCCCAGCCCCGCCCCCACCCGGCCCAGGCCCCGTTGTGCGCGGTTCTTGCGACCATGTCACCCCCGTACGCGCTGAAGCGGCGCGTGCGGGGGTGACGCGGTCGAGATGTGGACGGGCCGTCGCCCCCACCCGAGCCCGTCCCGCCCCAGCCCCGCCCCCCACCCGGCCCGGGCCCCGTTGTTCGCCGTTCCTGCGACCATGTCACCCCCGTACGCGCTGAAGTGGCGCGTGCGGGGGTGACGTGGTCGAGATGTGGACGGGCCGTCGCCGGGTCGAACCTGGGGCAGGCGGGCCGACGGGTGCGCGGGTGTCGGGGAGCGACCTGCGCGAACGGGATCGCGAGCGTGGATGCGGCCGGGGCGTACTCATGTTCGATGCTTGGATTGGGGCTGCGAGCAGGGGCAGGCTGGGTGCACCATGACCGCTCTCGACCAGCCATCCACCCCCGCGGCGACCCTCTCGGAGCGCGAGGTGGCCATCATCCAGTTCGAGGCCAGCTGGTTCACGCTGGACGAAGACCGGCACGATGCCATTCGCGCGCGGTTCGCCTGCTCCGTGGAGGACTACAATCTGGAACTCAACCGGGTGATCGATCATCCGGCGGCACTGCTTGCCGACCCGCTGGTGGTCCGTCGCCTGCGCCGTCACCGCGAGCGCCGTCGCCGGGCCATGATCGATGGCGCGGCTGCCGGCGAGCAGGCCTGAAGCAACCAGGCCCCAACCCAGAGGAGCCACCATGAGCAACGACAACGCGGGCCGCAGCTCACGCACCACCAGCGGCAACGGCCCCGTGGGTTCCACCGTGGCCATCGTGGTCACGGCCATCGCCCTCATCCTCGGGTTCCTCATCCTGCGCAAGATGAACGACGACCCTGCCGCCAGCTCGAACACGACCGCCTCTGCCACCACGACCACGTTGGGTTCGGGCAACACCACCTCCTCGGTGGCGGCCAGCACCACCACCACGGAGCCGCCCTTGGTCACCACCGGCACCAAGGTGCAGGCCGTGAACTGCAGCACCCAGAACAAGGCGGCAGCGTTCCTGGCCACCACGCTCTCCGGTGTCGGCTTCGTGAGCGCGGATCCTGCCAGTTGCTCGCCGACTCAGGCCAAGCTGGCCACCACGTTGATCCTTTACGACGCCGACGACGCCAACGCCCAGGCCGTGGCGGAGTCCGTGGGGCGGGCGCTGGGCAACAAGACGGTCGAAGCCCGGTCCAACCCGGTGCCGAACGAGGCTGGCGTGTACCCGGAAGGCACCGGCGTGATCGTGCTGATCGGCGACGACATCGCCAACAAGACGCTGAACGAGATCGCCGGCAAGGCCACCACCGGCGTGACCGTGGCGCCCGTCAGCACCTGACGCCGGCGCCCACGATATCCACACCGCTGGGCAGCACCTGACCCAGGCGCGCCATCGAGCCGTGGGCTACGGCGCGTAGTCCTGAATCGTGCGGCCGTGGGTGCGGTCGGTGATCTCCCTGGCCCGCTGCCCGAACTCGAACAGCAGGTTCTCGCGGTCGATCGTCAGCAGGGTGCGGTCGCGCATCAGTACGCGCCCGGCCACGATCGTGGTGCGCACGTCGGTGGGCTGCACGCTGTAGACGAGCGCCCCCGCCAGGTCGTGCACCGGCTGGCAGTGGAAGCCGGTGAGGTCCACGAGGATGATGTCCGCCGCGGCGCCCACCGTCAGCTCGCCGATCCGCCCGCGCATGCCCAGCACCGCGGCGCTGTCCGGCCCCGCCATCCGGAGCGCCACACCCGAGGTGAACGAGGTGGCGTCCTCGCCGATCTGCTTCTGGGTGAGCGCCGTGAGGCGCATCGTCTCGAGGATGTCCAGGGTGTTGTTGCTGGCCGCGCCATCGGTGCAGTAGCCCACGGGCACGCCGGCCGCCTGGAGCGCGGCCACCGGGGTGACCGGGCCGAAGGCGAACTTGAAGTAGCCCTTCGGCCCGTGGGTGACGCCCACGCGATCGCGGCACTCCGCCAGGAGAGGGATGTCCTCCGGGAGGATGCCGTTGCCGTGGGCGATGATGGCCCCGGCATCGAGCACGCCCGTCTCGGCCAGCACCTGGATCGGCGTGATGCCACGCCCGGCCAGGCTGGACCGTGTCTGCCCGATCTCCTCGGCGGCGTGCAGGTGCACCTTCACGCCGAGCCGGCGAGCCGCATCCGCGGCGCTGCGCAACTGGTCATCGGTGACGGTGTACGGCGCATGGGGTGCCACACAGGTGGTGATCCGGCCGTCGGCTTTGCCGTTCCAGCGCTCGGCGAACTCCACCGACTGGGCCAGGCCATCCGGCCCCTGGGTGCTGAAGAACGCCGACCCGAGGTTGGCGCGCAGGCCGCTCTCGACCACCGCGTGGGCCGCGAAGTCCATGTTGAAGTAGTGGTCGGCGAACGTGGTGACGCCGCACTCGATCATCTCCGCGGCTGCCACCAGCGTGCCGAGATACACGTCGCGCTCGCCGACGTTGACCTCCATCGGCCAGATGTAGTCGTTGAACCAGGACGACACGGACACGTCTTCTGCCGCGCCGCGCAGGAAGGTCATGGCCGCGTGGGTGTGGGTGTTGATCAGGCCGGGCATGGCCACCATGCCGCGGGCGTCGATGGCTTCCCGCGCCTGCGCCTGGGCCACCGGGTTGGCGTCGATGCGTGTGATGCGGCCGCCGGTGACCTCGATGGTGCTGCCGGGGGCGAACTGGGCCCTCCCGCCGGCCGTGCCGACGAGCGCGGTGCAGTTGACGATCGCCAGGTCGGGAAGCACGCCCATGGTGTCCATGTGGCCACCTTGCCACAGTTGGTGCGGTGGTCAGAGTTCCTTGAGGAGCTCGGCGGTGCTGTGTTCGATGCACCACAACGGTTCGCGCACGGCGCGCTCCGGACCGTGGTCGCGGACCAGTGAACGGTGGCGAACCCGGCCCGCGACCTCGGGCGCCGCGTCGCCGACCACGGCGGCGACAGGCCGGCCCGCGGCCGCGCACCATGCCTGGACCCCACCGACCACCTTGCCCTCGAAGCTCTGCTCGTCGAGGAAGCCCTCGCCGGTGATGACGAGGTCGGCGGCCACGATGTGGTCGTGCAGGTCGACCTCGTCGGCCACGAGGTCGAAGCCGGGCACCAGCCGCCCCCCGAGCGCCACCAGGCCCCCGGCCAGGCCACCCGCGGCGCCGCTGCCCGGCAGCCCGCGCACGTCCGCCCCGAACTGCTCCCGGTACATCTGCGCCACGCGCTCCAGGCGGCCGGCCAACAGCCGCACCTGCGCCGGCGTGGCACCCTTCTGCGGGGCGAACACCGGCGCGGCATCGACGAACAGGGTCTGCACGTCGCATGCCACCAACAGCTGCACTGCCCGCAAGCGATGAGGTGAGGTGACGGCGCGCACGCAGCCCAGCCCGCCATCGGTGGTGGCCGAGCCGCCGAGGCAGACGATGATCCGCTTCGCCCCCAGGTCGAGTGCGTGGTCGATCAGTTCGCCGGTGCCGGTGGTGGTGGCGGCCATCGCGTCGTTGCGTTCGGCGCCGCCCACCAGCGTCAACCCCGAGGCGCGGGCCATCTCGATGACGGCCGTGCCGCGGTGGAAGCGCCACTCCGCCTGCACCGGGTCGCCCAGCGGGCCGGTGACGGTGCTAGTGCGGTTCGGCCCGCCGAGCGCCTCCAGCGTGCCCTCGCCACCGTCCGCCACCGGCAGCTCCACACAGTCGTGCCCGAGCTCCCAACAGGCGTGGCCGATGGCCGCGGCCACCTCGGCCGCGGTGGCCGTGCCCTTGAACTTGTCCACCGCGGCCAGCACTCGCATCCGGCCAGGTTACGAGCGGCCCCGAAGGACCCCCCGACGGAGCGCCATCGGGGGGTCCATTAGGGTGCGCACCATGGCAGCACTCGACGACGCCCTTGCACTCGACGCCACCGGCCAGGCCGCACTCGTGCGCCGCGGCGAACTGACGGCCTCCGAACTGGTGGATGCCGCCATCGCCGCGGCCGAAGCCCGCAACCCGGCCATCAACGCCATCATCCACCCGCGCTTCGACGCCGCCCGGGCGGAGGCCGCCGCGGCCGCCACGCCGCCACCCGGCAGCCACCCCGGGCCGTTCGCCGGCGTGCCGATGGTGGTGAAGGACCTGCAGTGCGCGATCGGTGGCGAGCCGCACCACATGGGTACCCGGGCGCTGCGGAACCTTGGCTACCGGGCCCCGCACGACAGCAACCTGTACCGCCGCTTCCGCCGCGCCGGGTTCGTGGCCATCGGCCGCACCAACACGCCGGAGTGGGGCAGCACGATCACCACCGAGCCGGAGGCCTACGGCCCCACCCGCAACCCGTGGAACCTCAACCACTCCACCGGCGGGTCGTCGGGCGGGTCGGCGGCGTCGGTGGCGGCGGGCATCGTGGCCGTCGGCCATGCCAACGACGGCGGCGGCTCGATCCGCATCCCCGCCAGCGAGTGCGGGCTCGTCGGGCTGAAGCCCACCCGCGGGCGCGTCAGCCCGGGGCCGGACGTGGGGGAGAGCTGGGCCGGTGCCACCATCGACGGCGCGGTCACGCGTTCCGTGCGCGACGCCGCGGCCGTGCTGGACTGCATTGCCGGCTACGAGCCCGGCGACCTGTACGTGGCGCCCGCGCTGCAACGGCCGCTGGCCGACGAGGTGGGCGTGCCCCCCGGCCGCCTGCGCATCGGCGTGTGGAGCGGTGCGGCGATGGATGGCGCGGTGCACCCGGAGTGTATGGCCGCAGTGGACCACACGGCCCAGCTGCTGGAGGGCCTCGGTCACCATGTGGAGGTGTCGGTGCCGGCCGCGATGGCCGACCCCGCGTTCTCCGAGCGCTACCTCACCGTGATCGCCGCCTGCACCCTGAACGACCTCAACCGGCTGGAGCGCATCCTCGGCCGCCCCGCAGGCCCGGAGGACCTCGAGTTCGGCAACCTGCTCTTCGCCGAGATGGGGCGCAAGGTATCCGCCGCGGACTACCTGGCCGCGGTGGAGGGCCAGCACCTGTGGGTGCGGGACATGCTGCGCTGGTGGCACCCCGTCGGCGACGGCCACGCCCCGGGCGACCCGCACGCGGCGCAGCACGGGTTCGACCTGCTCGTCACCCCGGTGATCGCCGCCCCGCCGCCGCCCATCGGGTGGCTCACCGGGCCGGAAGGTGGCGGCCGGGTGCGAGACCTGCTGCTGTTCACCGCCCAGTTCAACGTCACCGGCCAGCCGGGCATCAGCCTGCCCCTGCACCGCACGGCGGACGGGCTGCCGGTGGGCGTGCAGTTCGTGGCCGGGCATGGCCGCGAGGACGTGCTGGTGCGGGTGGCGAGCCAGCTGGAGCAGGCGGCGCCGTGGCCGCTGATCGCTCCGGCCTGACCCCCAAGCCCCTGTACCCGTCGGGGTATCAGTGGGGAATCCCGACCGACTTGGTAGCGTATTGCTCATGGCTGTGACCGTTCGCATTCCCACCACCCTTCGCCCGATGGCCGGCGGGTCGTCCACCGTGCAGGTGGAAGGCGCCACCCTGGCCGAGGTCATCGCCAACCTTGAGGCCGCCCACCCCGGCTTCAAGGACCGCCTGCTGGACGAGCAGGGTGCGCTGCGCAAGTTCGTCAACCTGTTCGTGGCCGACGACGACGTGCGCTACCTGCAGGGGCTGGACACCCCGGTGCCCGCGGGTGAAACCGTGAGCATCATTCCCGCCGTCGCCGGCGGCTGAACCGGCGGCCGAACCGGGGCCTGTACTGGCGGTTGAACCGGGGCCTGAATTGGCGGTTGAACCGGCGGTTGAGCCTGCGTCGCTGTGCCTCTCGCGCGCCACGTTCGGTGGCGGTGAATTGACGATTCGTTCGCCGTTCACGCTCTCAGGGTGAGAAATCGACCACACTGGTGGTGATGGGTAGCGGTCGGGAGTGGAACGAGGGCGACACGGTCGCGTCCCGGCGCATCCTCAAGGTGCTGCAGAACATCGACGACACGATCTCGTTGATGGATGCCGACGGCACCCTGATGCAAACCTCGGGCATGTACAAGCCGATCCTCGGCTACCCGGCGGAGTTCTGGGAGTCGCGGTCGATCTTCGACCTGTTGCACCCGGACGACGCGTTGCGGGTGCTTGCCCTGCGGGACTCCGTGCTGGCCGACCCCGCGGCCGTCGTCAGCGGGGAGTTCTCCGTCCGCGCCGCCGACGGCAACTATGCACCGCTGATGGTGCATGCGGTGAACCGCCTCGACGACCCGGACGTGGGGGCCATCGTCATCACTTCGCGCAACATCAGCACGGAGAAGGCGTTGCTGGCCGACCTGGCCCGCGCGCGGGACGAAGCCCTCGCCGAGGTGGACCTGCGCACCCGGCTGATCGCCACCGTCAGCCACGAACTGCGCAACCCGCTCCACGCCCTCTCCGGTATGGCCGAGTTGCTGGCCACGGCAGAGCTCCCGGCCGATGCGGTGTCGTTGGCCAGCACCCTGCGCCGTCAGCTGGAAGGCCTGGCCACGGTGATCGACGACCTGCTGGAGTCGTCGCGGCTCGGGGCCGGAGCCGTCGCCCTGGTGCTGCGCCCCACCACGTTGCGTGATCTGGTGGAGGACGTGGCGGCGGTCGGTCGCTTGGCCACCACCCAGGAGGCCCCGACCACGCTGGTGGTGGATGTGGCGGCGGATGTGCCCGCCATCGTGCAGGTGGACTCCTCCCGCCTCCGCCAGGTGCTGGTGAACCTCGTGCTCAACGGGATCAAGTTCGCCGCGGGCGGCACCGTCACCATCCGGGTACGTGCCGTGGGCGAGGGCCGGCTGCTGTTCGAGGTGCACGACGACGGGGTCGGCATCCCTGCGTCGGAGCTCGGTTCCGTGTTCGATGCCTTCGCCACCGCTTCCAACAGCGGGCATGCTGCGGGTGCCGGGCTGGGGCTGACCATCGTCCGCCAGCTCGTCCAGCTGATGGACGGCACGGTGCAGGTGGCCAGCGAGGAGGGAAGCGGGTCGACGTTCACGGTGGTCCTCCCCCTCGCGGAGGTCGATGCGCCGGCGCCAGGGCCGATGCCCGTGCCCCGCGTGGAGGCCGCCGACTCGGCTGTGCTGGTGGTGGAAGACGACGAGGTGAACCAGGTGTTGGCCACCAGCCAGCTGGCCCGTCTGGGTCTGGCCGCACTGGTGGTCGGCAGCGGGGAAGCGGCCCTCGATCTGCTGGCGCACGGAAACGGGCCGGACGTGGTGCTGATGGACTTCCGTCTCCCGGGGATCGACGGGGTGGAAGCCACGCGCCGGATTCGCCGCTTGGAGGGTGAGACCGGGCGCCGAGCCGTGATCATCGGGATCACTGCCAGCGCGATGGACTCCGACCGCGCCGCAGCGCTCGCCGCCGGAATGGACGACTTCCTGTCCAAGCCCGTCGGGTTGGCGGCGCTGGGGGAGACGCTGGGCAAGTGGCTGCAGGGTGGCCTCGGGTACCACGGTGGCACCAGCCCGGTGGAGACCCAGGTGCTCGATGCGCTCGCCGAAGACCTCGGTTCGCGGGTGGTCGTCGGCGAGCTCGTCCGCACCTTCCTCAACGAGTTGCACGGCCGCCGCGCCGCGCTCACCACCGCGGTGGGCGCCATCGATATCGCTGCGGCGCGCAG
>JBPOIX010000426.1:0-4509 GCA_052034175.1 Actinomycetota bacterium | reverse complement strand
ACGGATGGGCCGCCGCGCCGGTGCCACCGAACACTCCGGTGGCCCCCGCAATGGTGGGGTTCTCCGCCCGGCCGTGCACCCCGATTCGATAGCCACCGCGACTGTCGGTCCCCGTGGTGAAGCCGAGCACCGCGGTGCGGTGCGCGGTCGGCGGGATGTACGCCCCGCTCGAGTAGTTGGCGACGCGCAACGTCGTGGCCATCAGGATTGCGTTAGAGGGGTTGACGAGCGAGGTGGTGTCGTCGACGTCGGTCGGATAGTTCGACTGTCCGATCAACATCGTCCCGCCTGTCGCTGCCGCTGCATGCTCCGGGGCAGCCAGCGTGGTCGCGGCCACACCCGCCGTTGCCGCACCCGCCAGGCGCAGGAACCGTCGCCGCGAAGCGGGCGCCGTCGGGGTGGACATCTCGTCGGTCATGTCGTGTGCTCCTTGGTTCCGGCTCGGCGCGGCAGTCGCAAGCATGCTGGCCCCGACGGGCCAGCGCTTGAGTAACCCGGTACTCAATCACAGAGATGGGTCATCGACCACGGCGACACGACCCTGCGCGAACCAGCTCACCACACCATCCGCGGTGTCCGGGTCGACCTGGAGCTCCTCGAGCACATCGACGAGGTGCGCGGCCACGAGGCTGAACTGGCGGTGCGTGACCGGGCGCCCGATCACGTGAAGGCAGGGCGCCAACTCCGGGTCGGCGGCGAGGCGCTCGTGGAGCTGGGTCACGATCCGGGCGATCTCGGCCACGCCGCCGAGGCGTGCGAGCAGGCCCGGCGCGTCGGCCCTCCCGGCCGACCACAGGTCACTCTCGATCGAACCCATCCTCTTCTCCTTGTCGACGCCAGCCACGGCGGGCCGCATGGTTCAAGGATGGGCGCCTCACCGCCGGGCGGCCTGAGTAGGCGGTACTCAGATTCGGGCACACCACCGGCAGCGGAACTGGCAGAATCTGCACCCGATGGCGGAGACGGGAGTTCTTGCCGGGCGGAGCACCGAGGTGGCCGAAGTGCGGCGCGCCCTGGAACGCGGTTCGGGCGCGTACCTGGTGGGCAACGCCGGGGTGGGCAAGAGCCACCTCGCCGACCACATCGCCACCACCTGCTCCGCGGAGACTCACGATGTCGTCCGGGCACGTACCACGGCCGGTTCGAAGGAACTGCCGCTCGGCATCTTCCTCACCCAGCTCGGCACCTCGGAGCGCTTCCTGACCCCGATGTTCACCGAGATCCGCGACCGGATGCTGGAGCACGCCGGCGGCCGGCGCATCCTGCTCTGCGTCGACGACATCGATCAGCTCGACGATGCGTCGGCGGTGTTGATCCACCAGATGGTGACCGCCGGCGAGGCGCTCCTCCTCGGCACGCTGCGCACGGGACGCATCGCCCCGGGCGAGGTGCTCGACCTCGCCCAACGCGGCGAGATCCAGCGCATCGAGGTGGCGGAGCTACAGCCCGATGCGGCCCGCCGGATGGCGGATGAACTGGCCGGTGCGGCCTTGGACGACGCCAGCCACGCCCGCCTGTGGGAAGCCACTCACGGCAACGCGCTCTTCGTGCGCGAGGTCCTGCTGAGCGCGGCCGAGCAGGGGTTGCTCGAACATCACCCCGATGGCCTGAGGCTGACCGAGCTCCCCGTGAGCGCGCCCCGCCTGGTGGACACCATCAGGGGCCGCCTCGCGAATCTCACAGCCGAGCAGCGCACGGCACTGCTGCACCTGGCCTTCGCCGAGCCGTGTGGCCCGGCCGAGCTCGCCAGCACCGCGGACACGACGGCGTTGGCCCAGCTCGAGGCCGCCGGACTGGTGGAGACAGGGGTCGACGGGCGCCGGCTGCTCCTCCGCCTCAGCCATCCGCTGTACGGCGAGGTGTTGCGCGCCGCCACACCGCTGCTGCAGCGGCGGGCCATCCTCGCCACCCTCGCCCGGGACCTGGATGCCACCGGAGCACGGCGCCGCAGCGACGTCGTGAAGCTGGCGCGGCTTGCCGTGGATGGTGGTGTCGACGTGAGCCCGGACCTGTTGGTCCAGGCGGCATCCATCGTGCACCACAACGGCGACCCGGTGCTGTGCGAGCGCATCGGGCGCACAGCATTCGAGATGTCGAACCGGTTCGACGCCGGGCTGGAGCTCGCCAACTGCCTCTATCAGGCCTTCGACGCGCAAGGGTTGAGCGACCACCTCTCCGCATGGCGCGAGACCGCGGCGAACGACGCCCAGCGGCTTGCCGTGGCCATGCTCGAGGCGCAGAACGAGTTCTGGTCGCGCGGCAACCTGCAGCGGGCCGAGGCCGTCATCCTCACCGCGCTCGAGGAGTACCCGGAGGACGTCGGTGAGGGTGGGGTGATGCGCGACGAACTGGTCGCCAACCTCGCCCTCTTCGTGGCACTCGTCGGTGAGCCACAACGAGGGTGGCAGCTCGCGGAGCCGCTGCTCGAGTACGGGCCCAGCGCCGTGCTGATCCGAGCCGCCATGGCCTCCGCGTACGCGCTGGGGCACCTCGGCCGGGTCGACACAGCGCGGGAGGTCCTCGACCGCGCCCTCGACACGTTCAACACGATCGGCGAAGGCGCCACCGGCATGTCTCGGCGGGTGGCGGCTGCCACCCGAGCCGGCATCAACTGCTGGCGCGGCGACCTCACCGCCGCCTGGGCGGACACGGAGGCAGCCCTCAACAGCGCCGCCAGCGAGTACCAGATCGCTGCTGCGCTGTACGCCTCGGCCGGGCAGCACCTGCTCTCCGGCCGACCGAGGAAGGCATTGCCCGACATGCTCCGAGCGGTGGAGTGGTATCGCCGGGCCAGCGGCGGAGGTGTCGAGTTCCGCTGGATGGTCGCTCGGTTGGCACGGGCGCTGGTGGATTCGGGCGACCTGGACGCGGCCGACCGGGCGCTGGCCGAGTTCGACGCCGACACGAGCCCCGGCATCATCTTCGACGGCGAGGCGGAGACCGCCCGTGCCCGGCTCGCATTCCTGCGCGGCTTCCCGGAGGAGGCACGGCGCATCGTGCGCGAGCGGCAGGCCCTGCTGGCACAGATGGGCGTGGTCAGCGGCGAGTTGATGATGGCCTACGAGCTCACGCGGCTCGACCGCGTCGAAGAAGTGGCGGCCAGGATGGCGGAGCTGGCGCCGCAGGTCGAAGGGCGGTTCTTCGGCACGGTGGCCGAGCACGCCGCCGCCCTGGCAGCCGGCGAACCGACCCGGCTCGGTGCAGTGGCAGAGTCGTTCGCCGAGATGGGCGTGCTCCTCTACGCCTCCGAGGCCGCCGCCCACGCCTCCGAGGCTGCCCGTCGAGCCGGCGATCAGCGGGTCGCCACCCGCTGGTTGACCAGGGCCACCGAGTTGCGCGCGCTGTGCGACGACGGTGTGGCGGCGGCGCCGATCGTCGATGCCGGCCCGGTGACGCTGACCCGTCGCGAACGCGAGATCGCACTGCTCGCCGCCCAGGGCCTGGCCAGCAAGGAGATCGGCGAGCGCCTGTTCATCAGCCGCCGGACCGCGGAGAACCATCTGGCCAAGGTGTACGAGAAGCTCGGTGTCCGCAATCGTGCGGAACTGGCTCGCGTGTTCGACGGCGGTATCACCGCCCTCGCATCCTGACCGGCTCGGTAGCCTGTCGCCCCTATGACGAACATTCCTGAGAAGCCGTCGCTGGACGGCATCGAGGCCCGCTGGATGCAGCGGTGGGACGCCGACGGCACCTACCGCTTCGACCACTCCGCGAGCCGCGACCAGGTATTCGCCATCGACACTCCGCCGCCCACCGTCAGCGGCAGCTTGCACATCGGGCACGTGTTCAGCTTCACCCACACCGACCTCATCGCCCGCTACCAGCGCATGGCCGGCAAGAAGGTCTTCTACCCGATCGGGTGGGACGACAACGGCCTGGCCACCGAGCGCCGCGTGCAGAACGTCACCGGCGTGCGCTGCGACCCGAGCCTGCCGTACATCGAGGGCTATCAGCCGCCGTACCGCGGCGACGTGCCGAAGGACCACCGCGCCACCCCCGTCGGTCGCGCCAACTTCGTCGAGCTGTGCCACGAGATCACCGCCCAGGACGAGCAGCAGTTCGAGGCCCTGTTCCGCCGCCTCGGCCTCAGCGTGGACTGGTCGCTGGTGTACACCACCATCGGCGAGCGCGCCCGCCGCGTCAGCCAGCGTGCATTCCTGCGCAACCTCGCCGACGGGCAGGCGTACCAGCAGGACGCCCCCACCCTTTGGGACATCGACGAGCGCACCGCGGTCGCGCAGGCCGAGATGGAAGACCGCGAGGTGCACGGCGCCTACCACAAGATCGCCTTCCACCGGGTCGACGGGGGCGGCGACATCCTCATCGACACCACCCGCCCCGAGCTGCTCGCCAGCTGCGTGGCCCTGGTGGCCCACCCCACCGACGAGCGCTACCAGCCCCTGTTCGGGCACACGGTGCGCACCCCGCTGTACGGCGTGGAAGTGCCGGTGGTGGCGCACCACCTGGCCGAGGTGGACAAGGGCACGGGCATCGCCATGATCTGCACCT
>JBPOIX010000263.1:0-7993 GCA_052034175.1 Actinomycetota bacterium | reverse complement strand
AGGTAGGTGAGCGACGAGTAGCCGGTGCCGAAGTCGTCCACCGCCAGGTGCAGGCCGAGGCTGCGCAGTTCACGCAACGCCACGGTGGCCGCCTTGACGTCGGACATCAGGGCCGTTTCCGTGATCTCCAACCACAACGCCCCGGCGGACACGCCGGACTCCGCCAGCGCCTCACTGACCACGTCCACCAGGTGCGAGCTCATCAACTGGCGCACGCTGACGTTCACCGAGAGCGACAGGTCGGCGAACCGTTGGGTGCTGTTGCGCCACTGCCCGAGCTGAGCCAACGATGCTCTCAGCACGGACGAGCCGACATCGGAGATCAGGCCGGTCTCCTCCGCCATCGGGAGGAACTGGTCCGGGCCGAGCAGGCCGCGGTCCGGGTGGCGCCAGCGGGCCAGCACCTCGAACCCGAGCAGCTGCCCGCTCTCCAGGTTCACGATCGGCTGGTAGTAGGGCACGATCTCGCCGCGCTCCAGCCCACGGCGCAGTTCGTTGCTCGTGCGCAGGGTGAGCACGGTGGCGTCGTGGCTGCCGGGTGAGTAGACCTCGACGCAATCGCGGCCGTGGGCCTTGGCGCGGTACATCGCGGCGTCCGCATCGCGCAGCATCTCGGTGGTGGTGATGCCGTCGCGATCGTTGATCGTGATGCCGATGCTGGCGGTGACGTACAGGTCCGCGCCCTCGACCTCCACGGGCAGGGCGATCTCGGCGCGGAGGCGTTCGGCGATGTCGAACGGGTCGTGCGCACCGCTGACGTCGCGCAACAGCACGATGAACTCGTCACCACCGAAGCGGCCGAGCATGTCCCGGTCGCGCACCACGGCGCGAAGGCGTTCGCTCATCGCCCGCAACAGCTGGTCGCCGGCCTCATGGCCGAGCGAGTCGTTGATCACCTTGAAGTTGTCCAGGTCGATGAACAGCACGGCGATCGAGCCGAGCGGCGCGGCGGACAGCAGGTCGCCGAGCACCTCGAGGAAGCGGAAGCGGTTCGGCAGGCCGGTGAGCCCGTCGTGGGTGGCGGCCCAGGCCATCCGCTCCGCGCTGTGCCGTTGCTCGGTGATGTCCTCCACATGGCCGACCACCAGCGACTCGCCGTCGGTGTCGGTGAGCATGGACACCCACACCCTGGTCCAGACCAGCCCACCGTCCTTGCGGATGTAGCGCTTCTCGTCGATCAGCCCCAGCCGCGCGCGCTCACGCACGGGCAGGCTGCGATCGTTGTCCGTCGGCAGGATGAAGTCCGTGGCCGACCGGCCGATGATCTCGTCCGCCGAGTAGCCGAGCATCTCGGCCATCCGGTCGTTGACGTCGAGCACGATCGCATCGCTCAGGCGGGACACGGCCATCCCGATCGGGGCCTTGTCGAACACCAGCCGGAAGCGCTCCCGGGCGGATTCCAGCGCCTTGGCCTGCATCACGCGGGCCGTGACGTCGCGCAGCGCCACCACCACCCGGTCCGGGTTGCGGATCGGCAGGTTGGCGTCACCCTCCAGCAGGGCTTCCGTGCCGTCGGCACGCACCAGGCGGAAGGTCGGGTTGGTCATCGGGTCGCCCCCGCGCATCTGCCGCCACAGGTCGAGGAGCTCCGCACGCTGGTCGGCCGGGAAGAGCTCGGTGAAGTACTTGCCGAGCACGTCCTCCGGGTAGTGGCCGGTCAGCTCCCGAACATGGGCGTTGGCTTCACGGATGCGGCCGGCGCGATCGACCACCACCACTGCCTCGGGCAGGTCGTCGAGCAGCTCTCGCAGTTCGGCCTGGGTCTGCTCCAGCTCGCCGATGTTCGCCCGCAGCCGGTCCGCCCAACTCGTGGCCTGGAGGAAGTCCGCCACCCGGCCCGTCGTCCACAACCCGCCGGCCACCACGCCCAGGACGATCGTGACCATCGTGGTCGGCGTGTCGCCGATGACGTACTTGATCGTGGCCAGCCAGACGGCGGCGGCGAGCGGGACGCTGACCACCGCCAACCGCCACACCGACGGGCGGGCGGGGTCGAGCCGCGCGCCCCCGGGCGACACCACGGCCAGTGCAGCCGTGACGCACCCGAGCACCCATGCCGGGCCGGCCACCGAGAGCGTGCCGGCCGTCGGGTAGTCGGCGGACATGCTGGCGGCGACGTCGCCCACCCCGTTGAGGAAGAACGTGGCGAACAGCAGTAGGCGCGCCGGGGAGCGGTCCACCATCAGCAGCAGGGCGATGATCGACGCCTCGATCAGGTTCAGCGCGGGGTACAGCACGACCAGCACCTCTGTGGCCAGCCCGAGCGACGAGGGGTCGTCGATCTGCGGCAGGATCAGGGTCTCCCAGACGATGAAGAGCACCGCCGCGGCCAACATCGCGGCCTCCACGAGGTGCACCAGCCGGCCCCAGCGGGCCAGGTGCCGCAGATGGAGGAACAGGAACGTCAGGTAGGAGCCGTGCCACAGCAGTACTCCACCGTCGGCAAGGGTGAGGTAGGAGCCCGACAGCCATGTCGCGGTACCGAGCGTCAGCATCAACTGGCTGAACGCCAGGCCGGCGAACCCGAGGGCGGGAAGCCACCAGCGGCGGTCGGCCTCCACCCGGGCACGGCCGATGGCCATCCTCAGCCCGACCAGCACCAGCACGAGCAGCACGAAATCGGTCCAGGAGTCCCAGTCGTCGACGGACCGGGCACCACTCGCCGCGGCCACCGCGTACAGCCCGGCCGTGACGGTGACGCAGACCCACACGACCCGCCGTGCGAGCGCGGACGACGGATGCAGCGCCGACATCGAGAGCATCCGTTGTTCGTCCATCCGCCGCCTCGTCGCCGTCACGTCTGGCCCCAGTGGCGACGGCAACACACTCAGCGTAGTGAGCACCTCACGCTTTGTCGAGGGGGTGTTCAGTAACCCTTACGGCGCAGGGGGTTGCTCCGTCGCCCACCAGGTGGCGAGGCGCCGACGAGCTTCGGCCTCACCGACCATGCCCTCCTCGAGGCGGATCTCCATCAGGAAGGCCATCGCCCTGCCCACCATGGGGCCGGGGCGGATGCCCAGCTGCTCCATCACCTGCACCCCGTCCAACTCGGGGCGGATGGCCTTGAGCTCTTCCTTGGCCGCCAACTCGGTGATCCGCGCTTCCAGGGCGTCCATCCGTTTGGCCAGCATCACGGCCTTCTTGGGGTTGCGCGTCGTGCAGTCGCAGCGCGTCAGGATGTTCAGCTCCTGCAACAGCGGCCCGGCGTCGCGCACGTAGCGGCGCACCGCGCTGTCCGTCCAGCCGAGCGAGTAGGTGTGGAAGCGCAGGTGCAGTGCCACCAGTTCGGTGACCGCGTGGGTGTCGTCGTTGCTGTAGCGGAGGGCTTCCATCCGCTTGCGCGTGAGGCGCGCCCCGACGGCGTCGTGATGATGGAAGGTGACGCCCTTGCCTTGCTGGTAGCCGCGCGTGCGCGGCTTGCCGATGTCGTGGAACAGGGCCGCCAGGCGGGCGAGGCGGAAGTCGAACCCCGGCCACTCCTGCCCGCGCTCGGCCTGCCACTCGGCCAGCGGGCGGACGTTCTCCACCACGGCCAGGGTGTGGGTCAGCACGTCCTTGTGCTGATGGATCGGGTCCTGCTCCAGGCGCATGGCCGGCAGTTCCGGCAGGAACTCGTCCGCCAGGCCGGTGTCGATGGTGAACCACAGGCCGGCGGTGGGGTGGGGCAGGGTGAGCAGCTTGTCGAACTCGTCGCGGATGCGCTCGGCGGACACGATCTCCAGCCGGTCGTGCATGCTGCGCACGGCGTCCACCAGGCCGGGCTCCGGGGTGGCGTTGAGGCGGGCGATGAAGCGGGCGGCCCGCAGCATGCGCAGTGGGTCGTCGCTGAAGCTCTCGTGGGGGCCGATGGGGGTGCGCAGGGTGCGGGTCAGCAGGTCGGTGGTGCCGTCGAAGGGGTCCACCAGGGTGGGGGCATCCGCGGTGAGCTCCAGCGCCATGGCGTTGATCGTGAAGTCCCGCCGCGACAGGTCGGCCTCGATGCGATCACTGAACTGCACGTCGGGCTTGCGGGAGTCGCTGCGGTAGGCCTCCGCCCGGTGGGTGGTGATCTCGTACGAGCGCCCGGCGCGCTTGGCGGCGATCGTGCCGAACTTCTCCCCCTGTGCCCAGATGGCGTCCGCCCACCCCTCCAGCAGGCGCTTGATCTCCGGCGGGTGGGCATCCGTCGTGAAATCGAAATCCATCTCCGGCGAATCGACCGCCGGAGCCGCGGGGTCGGCCGACAGCAGGTCGCGCACCGACCCGCCGACGAGGTACAGGCGGAAGCCGGCGTCGCGGAAGCGTTGCGCCAGGGGGGCAACTTCCTGCAGCACCGGTTGGAACCGGGGCGGGATCACAGCAGCCCTTCGATGTCCCAGTGCTCGCGCACCCGGGCCAGGGCGCCGTTCCCGGGGCCGCCCGACGTGGTCTCCTCGAACGGCTCGCCCTCGACACCGGCCATCTCGCGCAGCACGGTCGCCGAGCCGAACATCAGCGCGTCCAGGTCGTAGCCGCCCTCCAACATCACCACCCGGTGCCCGCGCGGCACCAGGTTCAACACCCGGCGTGCCAGCGGGCCGTAGTCCCCCGCGGCCAGGCCGAGCTCGGTGATCGGGTCTGCGCGGTGGGCGTCGAACCCCGCTGAGATGACCACCCAAGTGGGGGCGAAGCGCTCCACCACCGGGGCCACCATCGTGTCGAACGCCCGCAGGTAGACATCGCCCGTGGCCCCCGGCGGCAAGGGGATGTTCAGGGTGTGCCCGCGAGCCGTGCCTTCACCGGTCTCGGTGAGCCAGCCGGTGCCGGGGTACAGCGGCCACTGGTGCAAGGACACGAACAGCACCCGCGGGTCGCCATAGAAGGCGTCCTGCGTGCCATTGCCGTGGTGGGCGTCGAAATCGAAGATCAGCACCCGCTCGCCTTCGTCGGCCAGGGAGGCGGCGACGACGGCGACATTGTTGACGAAGCAGAAGCCCATCGACTCGTTCGGGGCGGCGTGATGGCCGGGCGGGCGCACGGCGCAGAACGCCGCGTCGCCACGGCCGTCGCGCAGCGCGCGCACCGCCGTGAGCCCGGCGCCGGCCGCCAGCAGGGCCGCGTTCCAGGAACCGGGGCTGGCGTAAGTGTCCGGGTCGAGCCGGCCGCCGCCCGTGAGGCAGATGGTTTCGATCCGCTTCAGGTAGTGCTCCGGGTGCACCCGCTGCAGCTCGGCCATCGTGGCCGGAAGGGGGTCCAGCGCCACCAGTGCGTCCGCCAGGCCGGCCCGCGTGGCGCCTTCGAGCACGGCGTTCAGCCGCTCCGGGCGCTCCGGGTGGCGCGGCCCGGCCAGGTGGTCCAGGTAGGCCGGGTGAGTGGCGAACAGCACGGTCACGACGAGTGACGCTACCGTTCGCAGCGTTGCCGAACGAGGCCGATCGGCCGCCACCACCGTGAGGTTCGCATGACCCTGCTTCCACGCCTGCATCGGTTCGCTCCGACCATCCCGGTCACCGACATCGCCCGGAGCACGGCGTTCTACGAACTTGCGCTGGGCATGACCACGGTGTTCGAGAACGGCGACCCGCCCCGCTTGGCGATTCTCGAGCGCGACGGCCTGGAGTTGCACCTGCTGTGGGAGCCGGGCCACACCCCCGCGGAGCACAACCTCTGTCATCTGCTCGTCGACGACGCCGCGCTGCTGTACGCCCACCTCGACGCCCACGACGTGCAGATCGTCAAGGGCATCCGCGACGCGGACTACGAGATGCGCACCTTCGTGTTCGCCGACCCCGACGGCAACCGGATCGACGTCGGCAGCTACCTCGAGGAGGCGAACGGGGCCGGTTGAGGCGGGCCGCTGGCACCCTGCCGCACACCGGGGGCCGCTACCGTTCGCAGCAATGACGAACGAGGCCGATCGGCCGGCACCACCGCGGCCTGGCGGCGACCACGCGCTGATCCTGCGCGGGGCCGGGGCCGCTAGCGGAGCCGCCCGCGTGCGGCCGTGGTCGTTCGAGCCGCACGTGGCGCAACTGGTGTTGTTCCAGCAGCAGC
Source organism: Actinomycetota bacterium (assembly GCA_052034175.1). GTDB lineage: Bacteria > Actinomycetota > Acidimicrobiia > Acidimicrobiales > Ilumatobacteraceae > UBA668. Next base: position 1,981 of record JBPOIX010000263.1, on the reverse strand, counting down.
GCCTGCCGAGCCTGGCCGACATCTCCCGTTGGGAGGCCCACCTCGGCCAGGTCGGCTACCGCACCATTCGCACCGGCGCCGTCGCGGCCGCGGCCGCGCTGCGCCTGGAGGGCGCCGGCTATCAGGTGGTGCAGGAGCTGGTGCTGCTGCAGCACGACCACCCGGAGGCCGTCGCCGCGCGGGCCCCACGCGGGGCCCGTGGCACCCGGCGGGTCGGCGCCGCCGAATACCCGGCCGCCAGCGAGGTGGACTGTGCGGCGTTCGCCGCCGGCTGGCGGCTGGACACCGAGGCCGTCGCCGATGTCTGCCACGCCACCCCCCGTCATCGCGCCCGCGGTGTCGCCGCGGCCACCGCGCCCGCCGAGCCGGGCTCGCCGCCGGATGCGTTCGATGCGTACGCGATCACGGGGCGCGACGCTCGCCAGGGGTTCCTCCAGCGGCTGGCCGTTCGCCCCGCGGTGCAGGGCCACGGCCTGGGCCGCATGCTGGTCGAGGACTCCCTGCGGTGGCTGGCGCGCTGGCGCGTGCAACGGGTGCTCGTGAACACCCCGGCGGACAACGCCGCCGCCCTCGCGCTGTACGAACGCACCGGCTTCCACCGCTTGGGCGAACGGTTGCGGGTCTACGAACGGTGGCTGGCGTGAGGCGGCTGCTGGCCCTGTGCAGTGCGGCCGCGGCGCTGGCGTTCGCGCCGCCGGCACCCACCGCCGCGGGCGCCGGAGCGGTCGCCCCACGGCTGGGGCTGGTCTCGCAGTCGTTCAACGTGGCCGCCGCAGGCAGCCTGGAGATGGTGCTGACCCTGCCCACGGCCGCGGCTGCCGCGCCGGATGCCACGGTGGTGGTCACGGCCTACCGCGCCATCGACAGCCGGGCCGCGGTCGCCGACGCCCTCGACGGCACCCTCCCGCGCAGCGTGGACACGGTGGACCTGCCCGTGGCTGCCCTGCCCCGTCCCGCCGAAGGGCAGGTGGCGGTCAGCGTGCCCCTGGAGACCGACGTGCGCACGGCCACCGCGTTGCAGATGCCGAGCGCCGGCCTGTACCCCGTGGTGGTGGAGGTGCAGGGCGGCGGCGACGTGCTGGCCGAACTGACCACCTTCGTGCACCGCCTGCCCGGCCCGGACGAGCCGGCGCTGGACGAGATGGGGGTCGTGGTGGCCATGACCACGTCCACCGCCGTCGCCCTCGACGACACCCACGAGGTCGTCGTCGACGACGCCGTGCTCGCCGAGTACACCCACCTGGCCGAGGTACTGGAAGCGACGCTGGTGCCCGTGTCGCTGCGGGTCTCGCCGGCCACCCTGGCCGCGCTGGCAGCGGCCGGGCCGGAGGGGACCGCCGTGGTGGACCGCATCGTGGCTGCCCTCGACGGGCCACTGACCCACGAACTGCTCTCCGAACCGGGCCTCCCGCTGGACCCCTCTTCCGCGGCCGCGGCCGACGCCGCCGCCCTGTACTCCGAGTGGCTGCGTGCCGGCGAGGACATGCTGGCCGCCACGACCGACCGCTCGGCGCGGCGCACCGCCACGATCATCGCCCAGGCGGTCAGCCAGGACGGTGCGGCGCTCCTGCGGGACACCGGGAGCCGGCTCCTCGTCCTCCCGGTCGAGGTCTACGACGTGCTGCCCGACTCCTTCGGCGGGTTCACCGACAGCACCCAACTCGTGCAGCTCTCGCTCGGCAACGAGGTCACCATCGACGCCGTCGTGGTCGACCGCACCGCGGACCAGACCTTGGCCCGGGCCACCACCACCCCCGCGCTCACGGCGGTGCTCGCGGTGGCCGACCTTGTTGCGGCCCGCGAGGCCATCGTCGACGCCGGCGGCGACCCCAGCCGGCACGGGTTGACGCTGGCCACCCCGGACCTGTCGCTTCCGAACGCCGCCACGCTCGGGGCGATCAGCGCCGTGCTGGCCGACACGCCCGGGCTGCGGCCGACCAGCCTGGACGACCTCGGCGTGCGCACCGACCATCTCCAGTAC
>JBPOIX010000238.1:0-11544 GCA_052034175.1 Actinomycetota bacterium | reverse complement strand
CCGTGCGCAGGACGGCCACCGCCTTCACCTCGGCGCGGGCACCGGGCGCGGCCAGCGCGCTGCAGCCGATGGCCGTCCAGGCGGGGTACGGCTCGGCGACGTACCGGCCCTTCACCGCCATGAACGCACCGATGGTGGCGTTGAGGTCCACGTGGAACGTGGTGAGGTCCACCACGTCGGCCATGGTGGCGCCGGCGGCGCGCAGCACGTGCGCCAGCTGCTCGAACGCCGCGGTGAACTCCTCGGTGGCGTCGGCCGGCACGGTGCCGTCGGCACCACGGCCGATCACACCGGACACGTACACCGTGTCGCCCACGCGATACGCGGGCGCGAAGCCGAAGCGGCGGTAGGTGGATTCGGCGCCGTCGGGGATGATCGGTCCATCGGTCATTGGGGTGCTCCTCCTGCCTCAGCCACGAGCGCGGCGATGTCGAACGTGTCGAGCACCCTGCCGGCCGCGGCGATGACCTGTTCGACATGAACGTCCGTGTGGGCGAACGAGAGGAAGAAGTCGTTCGAGCCCGGCAACGTCAGCACGCCCTCCGTCAGCAGCGCGAGGTGAAAGGTGTCGATCGGCGCGGAGGGCAGGCGGGTGCAGTGCTCTGCGGTGGCCGGCCCCGCGGTGAGGAACAGGCGCACCATCGGCCCCAGGTGGTTGGCATGACACGCCACACCATGAGCAATGAACGCGGCCGTCAGCCCCTCGGCCAGGCGCTGCGCCAGGGCGGCAGCGGCGGCGTAGCCCGCCGGACCGAGCGCCCGGTACCGGGCCATCGCCGCCTGGGCCGCGGCGTGCGAGACGGTGCTGTCGTTGCAGGTGCCGCTCTGGAAGGCGAACGGGCCGCCGTGCGTGCGGGCCGCGTCGGTGACCGCCATCACCTCGGCCCGGCCGCCGATCGCGCCGAGCCGCTCGCCCACGGCGAACGCCTTGCCGAACACGCACAGGTCCGGCTGCAGGCCGAAGTACTCCTGCCCGCCGCCGGGGGCCAGGCGGAAGCCGCTGATCACCTCGTCCACCACCAGCAGCGCGCCGGCGTCTTGCACCAGCTGCTGGAGCGCCTGCTGGTGCGCCGGCGGTGGGGCCCACAGGCCGCAGTGGTGCATCGTCGGGTCGAGCAGCACCGCCGCCACGTCGCCACCGGCGAGCACCTGCGCCACCCCGTCGAGGTCGTTGATGTCGGCGTGCACGATGTCCGCCACGAGTGACGCGGGGATGCCCCCGCCGAGCACTCGCCGGCGGGCGTCGAGCCCGGTGAGGACCTGGTCGTCCATCCCGTGGTAGGTGCCCCAGAACTTCACGACCTTGGCCCGCCCGGTGAACGCCCGGGCGATGCGCAGCGCGTTCATCACCGCCTCGGTGCCGCTGTTGACGAACCGCACGCGCTCCACCGCGGGGACCATCGCGCACAACTGCTCCGCCGTCTCGGTGGCATGGGTGGGGTTGAACAGCAGGGAGGAACGCTCCGTGGCCGCCCTGGTGGCTGCGGCCACCGACGGTTCGTGATGCCCCAGCAGCGCGGTGGCGCCGGAGAGGAAGCAGTCGATCAGCCGGTTGCCGTCGAGGTCGATGAGCTCGGCGCCGCTGCCGTCGCGGATGTAGGTGGGGTACGGCGCGAAGTAGCGCACCGCACCCGACACCCCGCCCGCGAGGGAGCGGCTGGCGCGCTCGTACCACGCGCGGGACTCCTCGGTGCGAGCCCGGTAGGCAGCCTCCACGGCAGCCCGGACGCTGGTGGACGCGTCAGCCATGCTCGGCCTCCTGGGTGGTGGGCGGGTCGGCGGGCCCTGGGGTGGGCGGGTCGGCGGGCTCTGGGGTGAACGGCGGCAGGATCACCTGGTGGACGAAGGAGTCGTCCGCGCCACGGAAGACGGACTTGGTGTGCGAGTAGTTGAGGAACCCGGCGTGGCCCGAATGGCAGCCCGAACCACTGGCACCTACCCCGCCGAAGGGCAGGGCGGCGTGCCCACCCTGCAGGCCGAAGGTGTTGATGCCCGTGCCGCCACTGCGCACCGTGAACGCGAAGCGGTCCGCGAGCTCGTCGTCGTACGTCGCGAGATACGCGCCCAGTGGCGCCGGCCCGGCGTTGATGCGGGCGAACGCCTCGTCGATGGTGTCGTACGGCACCACCGGCACGATGGGCCCGAACACCTCGTCCACCATGCAGCCGAGATCGCCGGGAGGGTCGACGACCAGCGTCATCGGGAGCAGTCGCGCCGGTGGGTCGGGAAGGTCGTCGTTGAGGCCGACGATCGACACCCCTCTGGCGGTGGCCTCCACCAGATAGCCCAACAGCCGGTCCACGTGCCGGGCGTTGATGATGCCAGTGATGTCCGGGTGGCCGACCCAGCGCGGGTACCACCCGCTCCAGATGCGGCGGGCGGCCGCCACCCAGGTGTCGAGCTGCGCCCGAGGCACCAGCACATAGTCCGGCGAGGTGCAGATCTGCCCGGCCTTCAGCGACCGGAAGGCCAGGAAGCGCCCGATGAGGGTGTCGTCCACGCCGTCGGGCGCGAAGAGGGCCGGGTTCTTGCCGCCCAACTCCAGCGTGACGGGTACCAGGTTGGCGGCCGCGGCCTGCGCCACGAGGCGCCCGACCCGCCCGCCACCGGTGTACGTGAGGTGGTCCCACACGGTGCGGGCGAACGCCTCGGCGACCTCCACCCCGCCCTCGACGACGGCGAGCTCCTCCTCGGCGAAGTACTCGCCGACCAGGGCGGCCAGGGTGGCCGACGTGGCCGGCGCGAGCTCCGACGGCTTCACCACGACACGGTTGCCGGCGGCCAACATGTCGACGGCCATCACCAGCGCCGACTCGATGGGGAAGTTCCACGGCGCGATGTTGCCCATCACCCCTTTGGGCACACGCAGGATCTGGCCCACGGACGACCCGTGGACGTCGCCCAGTGGCACCGCCTCGGGCTCCAGCCAGCGCTCCAGGTTGGCCTCGAAGTGGGCCACGCGATCGATCACCGGCAGGGTGTCGAGCATCACCACCATCGCCGGGTGCAGCGAGCCGAAGTCGGCCTGCATCGCCACACGGATGCGTTCCTCGCCGTCGGTCACCAGCCGCCGCAGCCGATCGATGCGATCGAGCCGAACTGCCAGGCTGGGGTAGGGCTCGGCGGCGAAGGCCGCTCGTTGGCGCTGAACCACATCGGCAAGTCGATCGAGAGTGTTCATGCGCCTTCCCGGAGCACGTGGCGGAGATAGGCGGTGTGCATGGCCAGCAGTTCGTCGACCAGGACGGCGCGCGCTGCAGGCGCGAGGTCGACGGCGTCGTCGAGCACACCGACGGTGGAGCGGAGCAGCACCTGGGCGACCGTGGTGGCGGTGGCGGCGCGCAGCCCGCGGCGCCGCTGCTGCAAGGACTCGGCGATGCCGGCGATGAACCGCCGGTTGGTCTCGTCGTCCACCGCCCTCAGCACGGGGTCGTCGCGCATGGCCACCACCAGCGCCCTGCCGCCGGGGGCCGCCAGCACGGCGTCCAGCCAGCCGCGGATGTACCCGCGCCACACGTCGTCCCAGTCCGCGGCCGGGTCGCCGAGGTCGCCGAACGCCGACGCCGCGGCCGACCACTCCGCCGAGCGGCGCTGCGCCAGTTCCACCAACACGGCCTGCTTGTTCGGGAAGTAGCGGTAGATCGCGCGGACGCTGATGCCGGACTCCGCAGCAAGCAGGTTCGTGGAGAACGCTGCGGCGCCGCGCGCCTCCAGCAGGGCGGCCGTGCACTCCAGCAGCGCCTCGACCGTGGCCTCGCTGCGGCGCTGCTGCGGCCGGCGCCGAGTGGCGACCCCGTTGTCGCGCAGGAGGCAGGCGTCACGAGCTGGCACGAATGGAAGCTATCACTTCCCTTTCTGCGCGAATCGCCGGCTGGTCTGGATTGCCGGTCGGCGCCGGGCCGCCCCCACTATCGTCGGGGGGCGGACATGTCAGCCACCCTTCCCGGCGCGAACCCAGCGTCTCTCCCTCCTGCGATCCTCGGCCAGCGGTACCGGCTCGAGCGTCGGCTCGCGCAAGGAGGCATGGCCGAAGTGTGGCTGGGCACCGACCTCCAGCTCACCCGCCAGGTGGCCGTCAAACTGCTGAAGCCGTCGTTGGCCGCCGACCCGGTGCTCGCCGAACGGTTCCGCCGTGAAGCGATCGCCGTGGCCCAGCTGAGCCACCCGAACATCGTGGCCGTGTACGACGCGATCGAGGAGAAGATCGGCGGCGAGAAGCGCCAGGCCGTGGTGATGCAGCTGGTGAACGGCAAGAGCCTGCGCCAACTGCTGGACGAACAGAAGCGCCTCAGCCCCGACCTCACGATGCACATCGGGGCGTGCGTGGCCGCGGCGCTGGACTGCGCCCACCAGGGGGGCCTGGTGCACCGCGACGTGAAGCCGGGCAACATCCTGATCACCGGCGACGGGCGGGTGCTGCTGACGGACTTCGGCATCGCCAAAGGCCTGGACGGGGGCGGCGACGACGACCTCACCAGCCCCAACGTGATGATGGGCACGGCCAAGTACCTCTCCCCCGAGCAAGTGCGCGGGCGCAAGCTCGACGGCCGCGCCGACCTGTACTCGTTGGGCCTGGTGCTGTACGAGTGCCTGGCAGGCCGCGTGCCGTTCCTCGGTGAGACGGACGCCGACACCGCGCTCGCCCGCCTCAACCGCGACCCAACCGACCTCACCCGGCTGCGGCCCACCCTGCCCTACGGTCTGGCGGCGCTGATCCACCGCCTGCTGGCACGCAAGCCGGACGACCGCTACGCCACGGGCACCGAACTGCGCACCGAGCTGCAGCGCATCGCCGCCCTTCCGCGGCCGGACTACACGGGCGACACCAGCCGCGACACCCCGCGCCAGACTCCGCCGCGCGGCACCCGCGCCCCTGGCGGCACCACCACCGTCCCCGCGGTGGCCGGGCCCGGTGGCACGGCCACCGTGCCGTCGCCCACCACGCCGGCCACCGCGCCGGGCCCCCACTCGCCGCGCCGCTCCAGCCCGGTCGGCCCGTCGCGGCCTTCGGGTGGCGGCGGCCGCGCCAACACTCCCCCGGCCGGCGGCCCGGCCGCTCGTGTCGGCCGCCCAGCGGGCGCACCGATGCGCGCCGACCGCACCCCCACCAGCACCGCCCGCGCCCGCCCCAAGCCGAACCGCAAGTTCGAACAGCGGGCCACGCCGTCGCTGCTGGTGGTCGGCGGGCTGCTGCTGGCCGCGCTGGTGGTGGGCAGCCTGCTGTGGGCCACGATGGGCACCGAGGGCGGCACCAACCCGATCGCCACCACCACCCCCTCCACCGCGGCTGTGTCCAGCACGTCGCCGGCGGCCGGCACCGCGGGCATCATGCGCGTCTTCGCCTTCGACCCGGACGGCGATGGGGTGGAGCGCAACGAAGCCGCCGACCTGGCCATCGACGACGACATCGAGACCGCCTGGACCACCGTGTGCTACGCCAACGAGTACCTCGGCGGCAAGCAGGGCGTGGGCCTGGTGCTCGACCTCGGCAGCGCCCAGGCCGGCAACCTCACCGTGAACATCGGCAGTGGCCCGTACCAGGTGCGGGTCTACGCCAGTGCCGCAGCCGAGGCGCCGGCCAGCTTCAGCGGCTGGGGCTCGCCCCTTCAGTCCCTGGCCGGGGCCGAGCCCACGGTCGAGACCGTGGCCGTCACTGCGCCGGCCCGGTGGGTGCTGGTCTCCTTCCTCCAACTGGGCGAGGATCCCGCCTGCACCGACAACCCCTACCGCGGCTCGCTGAACGAGCTGAGCTTCGGCTGACCCACACCCGCTGCCCCCCGGCGGCGGGGCGCGGCCACTAGCCTCCACCTCGTATGGCTGAGCCCGTGGACGACCTCGCGCTGGTGCGCGCGGCTCAGGAGGGCGACCGGGCGGCGATGGACCAGTTGCTGCGCCGCCACTACGACCGCGTCCACTCCGTCTGCCGGCGGATCACGGGGAACGAGGCGGACGCCGCCGACGCCGCGCAGGAAGCGATGATCGCCATGGTGCGCGGCCTGCGCCGCTTCGACGGGCGCAGCTCGTTCGGCACATGGGCCTACCGCATCGCCACCAACGCCAGCCTGGACGAACTGCGTCGCCGCCGGCGGCGGCCGCTCACCATGGTGCGCGACGACGATGCCGGCCACGAGCACGAGCACGCCGACCCGGATGCCCAACTGCCGATCGAGCACCTCGCCGACCGGATGGCCATCGACCAGGCACTGGCCGATCTGGCGGAGGACTTCCGCCTGCCGGTGGTGCTCCGCGACGTCGGCGACCTGGACTACGCGGAGATCGCCACGATCCTCGGCGTGCCCATCGGCACCGTCAAGAGCCGCATCGCCCGCGGCCGTGGCGTGCTGGCCCAGACCCTTCTCCGTACCACCGGGAACCAGGACGACCCCTCGCGTCGTCCAACCGAGGCACCATGAACGACGACGCCCTGCACCCCGACCTCGAGCTGGCGAGCGCCAGCCTCGACGGCGACGTGAGTGCCGAGGTGCGCGCCCAGGTGGCCGCCGACCCCGAACTCGCAGCATTGGCGCAGGCCATGGCCGCCACCCGGCTGGAGTTGGCCGCCGTTGCCCCTCCGGCGGACGCCGTGCGCGAGGCCGCGCTGGCCGCTGCCCTGGCCGAGTTCGACCTCGTGATGGCCGCTCCGCAGGAGGGCGACGTCGCTGCCGCGGCCGTAGCCGCTGCGGGGGCCGGCGAGGGCGCTGGCGAGGCTGCCGGCGGCGCGACCGTGCTGTCCTTCTTCCGCCGCCGCGGGGGTGCCCTGATGGCTGCCGCAGCCGCCGTGGTCCTCCTTGGCGTGGTCGGAGTCGCGGTCAGTCGGCTCGGCGGCAGCGACGACGAGACCAGCACGGCGATGGACGAGCCGTTGGCGACGGACACCTTGGCCATAACCGCTCGCGGCGACGCCGAGATGATGCCCGCGGATGCGCCGATGTCGACCATCGGTGGGATCAACGGGCCGGCAATGGCCGCCATCCAGATCAACGACGGCGCCGAACTGCTGGCGCTGGCCGACGCCTTCGCCAAGGTCGCAAACACCTCGACCGCGCCCGACAGCACCGAGGCGCCTTCCAGCACGGTCCCCGGTGACGGCGACAGTGCCGGCGGTGCGGGCGACACCCCGAACGTGATGTTCGGCCCCACGGCGTTCCCGTGTGCGCTCGGCCCGAACCAGATGGTCCTCGTGGACATCATCTGGATCGACACCCATGCGTGGGCCGTCCGCGACGAGGTCTCCGGTGTGGTCACGGCGGTTGCCGACGACTGCGCCGTGCTCGCCAGCGTCAGCCCCTGACACCGGCGCCCTCCTCGCTGCGGGCGCGGCCAGGCGGCGCGGCCTCGCGGGCGGCGCGGTCGGCGCGGTCGGCTGGCCCTTGGCCACGCCCTCGCCTGCACGGCCGCATAGGGTTTGCGGCGTGAAGGTCGCCCTCCTCGTTGCCACCGTCCTTGTCGCCCTCGCCGATTGGTGGTCACGTTGGAAGGACGACGCTCGGGTCGAACGGTGGGCCAAGCCGCTCGCCACGATCGGCGTCATCGGCCTGGCGCTCGTGAGCGGCGCACCGGGCGACCGGGTGGCAGTAGCCGTGGTGGCCCTGGTGCTGTGCCTGGCCGGCGACGTGTTCCTCATGCCGATGCTCGACAAGTTCGTGCTCGGCCTGGCGTCGTTCCTCCTCGGGCACCTGGTGTTCATCGTCCTCTTCGTGAAGTACGGGCTGGACAACCCCACACTCGGCGGCATCGCCTTGATGATGGCGGCGGTGCTGATCGCCAGCGTGGGCATGGTCGTGGTCAAGGGTGCGGCGGCCAAGGACCGGGCGCTGAAGACGCCGGTGCTGGCCTACCTGTGCGTGATCTCGGCGATGGCCGCGGTCGGCTGGGCCACGGGGCTGCCGTGGGTGATCGCCGGCAGCACCCTGTTCGTCGTGTCCGACGCCGTGCTCGGCTACCGCCAGTTCGTGCAGGCCCGCCCGTGGATGCCGGTGGCCATCATGGTCACCTACCACGGGGCCATTGCCTCGCTGGCGCTCAGCCTCTGGTGACCGGGCTGGGTGAGCGGGGCTGCGGGCCGGGGTAGGCTCGGCCCCATGCCGGGTAACCCGTTCACCGACCCCAACTGGGCGCCAGATCTCGCCAACACCGTCGAGCGTGTCGTGGGCAAGGTGCGCAACGTCGCCACCGACAACGCCGTCAAAGCCTCGCGTGGCGTGGTGTTCGGCATGCTCGGGCTGATGGCCGTGCTCACCGCCACCCCGTTGTTCATCATCGTCTTCACCCGGCTGTGCCAGACGGTGCTCTCGCGCCTGACGCGCACCGACCACGGCACCACTGTGTGGCTGTCGTACATGATCACCGGCACGCTGTTCATGCTCCTCGGGTTCGTGTTCTTGAAGCTGCGTCACACGAAGGAACCTGCGTGAGCCACCACACGGTCATCGTCATCGGGTCTGGCCCTGCGGGGCTCACCTCCGCCATCTACACCGCCCGCGCCAACCTCGCGCCGCTGGTCATCGAAGGCGAACCGAGCAGCACCAGCGACCAGCCGGGCGGCCAGTTGATGCTCACCACCGAGGTGGAGAACTTCCCCGGTTTCCCCGAGGGCATCATGGGCCCGGACCTGATGATGCGGATGCGCGAGCAGGCGTCGCGCTTCGGGGCGGAGTTCCTCACCGCCAAGGTCACCCGGGTGGACTTCAGTGCTCGCCCGTTCCAGGTGTGGGTCCGCGAGGACCACTTCACCGCGGACTCGATCATCGTCTCCACCGGTGCGCAGAGCCTGATGCTCGGCCTGGAGGCCGAGGCGCGGCTGCTGGGGCACGGCCTGTCCACCTGTGCCACCTGCGACGGCTTCTTCTTCCGCGGCCAGGAGATCGCCGTGGTCGGCGGCGGGGACAGCGCCATCGAGGAAGCCTCGTTCCTCACCAAGTTCGCCTCCAAGGTGTCGCTGCTGGTGCGCCGCGACGAGCTGCGGGCCAGCAAGATCATGCAGGATCGCGCTCACTCCAACGAGAAGATCGAGATCGTGTGGAACACCGTCGTCGACGACTTGCTCGGCACGGACAAGCTGGACGGTGCGGTGGTGCGCAACGTCCAGACCGGTGAGGTGCGCACCCTGCCGGTCACCGGGTTGTTCGTGGCCATCGGCCACCGTCCCAACACCGACCTGTTCAAGGGCGTGCTGGACATGGAGGACAACGGCTACCTGATCACCCGGCCGGGCTCGTCGTACACCAACATCGACGGGGTGTTCGCCTGCGGCGACGTCCAGGACCACACGTACCGGCAGGCCATCACCGCCGCCGGCTCGGGCTGCATGGCCGCCATCGACTGCGAGCGCTGGCTGGAAGCCGCCGGCGTTCACTGAGCCCCGCCCGGCGCGGGTTGTTCTTTCGCTGCCGGGCCGCCGGCGGGAAGGCGCGAGCCTTCCGGCGGGTTGCACAGCGATAGCATCGTCATCCGAGATCGAAAGGACCCGCCATGGCCGAGGGCATCGTTACTCTCTCCACTTCAACGTTCGACGAAACGGTGGTCGCCAGCGACAAGCCCGTCGTCGTCGACTTCTGGGCCGAATGGTGCGGCCCGTGCAAGATGATCGCCCCGATCCTGGGCGAGATCGCCACGGAGCAGCCGGGCATCACCATCGCCAAGCTCAATGTGGACGACAACCCCGAGATCGCCATGCGCTACAACGTGATGAGCATCCCCACCCTGCTCGTGTTCGACAAGGGTGAGGTCCGCAAGCGCGTGGTCGGTGCCAAGGGCAAGGGCCAGTTGCTGCAGGAGTTGAGCGAATTCCTTCCTACTTCCCGCTGATCCCTGGTCAGCGCGGCGAGGCCGTTCGCGATCTCCAGCGTCGCCTCAGCGCGGCCGGGCACACGTCCGCCACCCATCTGGAGGCGGGCTTCTACTGCCCTGCCACCGCCGCTGCGGTCTCGGCCTTCCAGGTGGCCCGTGGCCTCCGCCCGGACGGTGTGTGCGACGAGCACACCTGGACGGCGTTGGTCGAGGCCTCCTGGAAGTTCGGCGACCGCTCGCTGCACCTCACGGCCCCGAACCTGCGTGGGGATGATGTGGCCGAACTCCAGGCTCGTTTGGCGCGTCTGGGCTTCGATTCCGGCCGGGTGGACGGCATCCTCGGGCCGCGCACGGCTCGGGCCCTGGAGGACTTCCAGTCCAATTGCGGGCTGCTGGCCGACGCCGTGTGCGGGCCGGTCACCGTGCGCGCCATTCTCCGGGTCAGCAGCCAGACGGGCGACGGCCCCGGCGTCGTGGTGGTACGCGAACGGGAGCGCCTGCGCAACGGCTGGGGCTCGGTGGCGGAGTGCCGCATCGTGGTCGGCCAGTTCGGCGGCCTCAGTGCGCTCACCCGGACGGTGGGGCGCGAACTGCGCCAGCTGGGTGCCACGGTGATGTCGCTCGACGAGCCGGACGCCGTGGCCCAGGCCATTGCCGCCAACCACTTCGCGGCGCATGTCTACCTCGGCTTCGAGGCACAGGTGGCCCCGGCAGTGGTGGCCCACTTCTACCAGGTGCCGACCTTCGAGTCCGTCGCCGGCCGCAATCTGGCCGAGACGCTGGCGGGCGAACTGGCCTCGTTGGCCGAGGTGGAGGGCACGACGGCCAGCGTGGCCGGGATGCGCCTGCCGGTGCTCCGCGAAACCCGGATGCCGGCGGTGTTGCTGACCGTGGGCCCGGTGCGCGCCGCCGTGGATCAGTCCGGGCGCATCGCCGAGGCCACCATTCGGGCCCTGCAACTGTGGACATCACGCGCGAGCTGAGAGTTTATCCACAGGCTTGTCCACTGGTGTGTGTAACCCTCACGCGGAGAGTCGCGCGAGAGCACCACTCCTGGTAGCCAATAGCCTAGATGTCGTCACTTTGCGTGGTCATCCGGTGGTAGATGCGCTCCAGGTCCTCAAGATCGGCGAACTCGACCACCACCTTGCCCTTCTGAGCCCCCATCGTGACGCTGACCCGTGTGGACAAGTGGGCGGCGAGCAGCTCCTCCAGCTCCAACAGGCCGGGGGGGCGAAGCCGGGTGCGGGGGGTGAGGCCGGCCCCGTCGGCCACCTTGCCACTGCCGGCACCGGCATCGCTGTCGCCGCCGGGCGCCGCACCGGAGCCGGCGCTGCGCTCGCGCACGGCATCCTCCAGCATCCGCACCGACCAGCTCTCCCCCACGGCGCGCCGCGCCAACTGCTCCTGAAAGGCGCGGTCCGGGGTGCCGAGCAGCGCCTTGGCGTGGCCGGCCGTCAGCCTGCCGTCGGCCAGCAGGTGCTGGATCGACGGCGGGAGGGACATCAGGCGCAGGGTGTTGGTGACCGCCGAGCGGCTCTTGCCGACGCGTGTGGCCACCTGCTCATGGGTGAGCGAGAAGTCCTCGATCAGCTGTTGGAAGGCTGCGGCTTCCTCCAGGGGTGTCAGGTCCTGGCGATGAAGGTTCTCCACCAGGGCTTTCTCCACCGAGCCCAGATCATCCGTGGTGCGGATGATGGCCGGGATCAGGGTCAGGCCGGCCCGGCGGGCGGCCCGCCAGCGCCGTTCGCCGGC